>JBGTNM010000412.1:0-9062 GCA_041743025.1 Microcystaceae cyanobacterium | reverse complement strand
TTGTAGTGTTTCGATGAGGAGGCGATAGTGAATGGCCCGAACACGGAATTTTTCAATGCGATCGTCCCAGGTGGCTAATTCAATCCATGCCTTACCTTGAGGGGGAGGATGGAGAATTAACGTACCGCGATCGTATTTTAGGGTAGAGGGACGAGCCATATCAATGAGCAATGAGCAATAAACAATGATCAATGAGCGATAGGACAACGAACCGGAAAGTGTTCAAGGGAATTGATCGCGTCGAGAAGTCCATAATCCCACCGCAAGCGCGAGCGCTTTAGGGGCGTGACACGTTTAAAATGGTGCATTAAATTAATGAGAGTGCGAGCGTCTCGCTCGCTATTTTTTCCCCCAGTGAGCAAGATGCTCACACTTCTTATTGCTCTATTTTAGCTGTGTCAATTCAGTAGAAGTGCTGGCAGCGATTGACTGTTACTATTTCTGTAACAACTGCCTGCCTTTAGAAGAATCCGGTCTATGATGAGAAATCATCTCAGCAGGCACGGCAATGAGATCCTGGTTTAACGCTCTTGCTCTCTCTAGTCTCCTCGGATTGACCTTATTTTCGCCCACTGTAGGGGCAAATAGCGATCATCCACAAAACCGACATCCTCTTACTCCCTCATAGGAATACACGGGAAGCGGGAAAATCAGTGTCTTTAGAACTGAGAGGGAAGCGACACGAGCGATTTTAATCGCCGTGTTCTTTGTGGTAAAATTAAAGTGTGAGTAAGAATTATTGTCTACGTGTTGAAGCATCCTAGTACGGAAAAATCCCGGCTCCTGTGAAACAACGGTTAGATTTTCTAACGGCAGTATGACGAGAAAGAGCAAGCAATGGCAGGTTGACTGAGCGTACCGTGATTTGGCTTAGTGACAGATTCCGAAACATTTTTTTGAACAAAAGTAAGCGCAATTTCGACACCTTGATTTGGTAGTTGTTTTGAGCGTTTAGGCGGTGCTTGACGGCCGCAGCGAGAGTTTGCTCTGTCCGCAGAATCTCAGTGGCTTCAGCCCTGAGAGTGTCAATGGGCGCAAATATTCATTGGGGTCAACTTAAGGTGAAACCCATGCCTCGCCTGGAACTCAAGTTCCAGGCTAATAGCGAAAGTCATCAAATTTAGTCCATTTTAATGGACTTAAGCTATTAGCCGTGAAATTAATTTCACGGCGGGTTATGAAACCTAACCAGCAAGCTATGTCTAGGCTTCAATTGACACCAATGGCAAGCATTGCGCCCCTACATCCCCAATACCTCGCACAACTCACCACCGCCACCCCCTCAAGCGTCAACGGCAAGCTAGATAGTAATAGCGAGAAAGATAATAATGGAGACTATTTCAATGTCCATACCTTAGAAGGCAAAGCAGGACAACAAATAACTATTGACCTGACGAGTAGTGACTTTGACCCCATTTTGATACTACTTGACTCCGAAGACAATAGGGTAGGTGCGGATGATGATGGAGGTGAGTGGCGATCAATGTCTAGATAGGAGAGGTTACAGAAACCCGTTTTCTTAAAGAAAACGGGTTTCTCTGTCAATTTCGCCGAGGAAACTGCTCGATTTTAGCAATTCCATAAAATACAAGTTGTTTATCGCGGATGCGAATGCGATCAACTCTCAATTGAGTTCCCTCCAGAGCAAATTTATCTAAATCTAGTAATTCATTAACATTTTCGATTAAAGCTTTCCCCAAAGCTTGCGCCGTTTCATCGCCGCCGTAAGTGACATCGACAAATTGCACCTTGCGTCGGTCTTCTACCGCCAGTTGAGCAGTAATATCAAGATTAATAAGATCGCTCGCCTCCCCCACTCGAATTTGGGCTTTTAACCCCAGGGTTTTGTCGTCATTAACGCACATCTGGGTGTTTTGGAAGTGTAAAGACTGTCCTTGATATTGCGATCGCTGTAACTTTTCGACCACAAAGGGCGTATTGAAGGAGGTCGTTAAATCGTCTTCCGTCAGGACAACCCGCATGGTCGCCTGAGTTGGCTGTCTGAGTTTGACTTGTCCACTAAAAATAGCACTAAAGTCAATCGAGACGGCTTGCACATAAAATTCCATGCCTTCAATTCGCAGGCCATTGTACATCAGCATCCCTTGACCGATAAAATCAAAGCCATCGATACTGCCTTGTAGCAACTTGGCTACAGGTTCAGCGCGTACAGTGGCTTCGAGATTACCTGTCCGCTTGAACAGTGCCGCGATCGCCGTGCTGACGACTTTACTAACAATGCGATCGCCACTTTGATTGGGAAACGGTAAACTTCCAAACACAATTGCGGTCATTTCCTCTTTTACCCATTTGCTTTGCTATCTTAACATTAAGAAATGTTAAGTGCTTGCCTTCAATTGTTACAAAATTCTTGACAAAAAAGCAAAGATCTCTGTTTTAAGTTATCTATTAAAGCGATAAGAACGTCCTAACCCTAGAACTAAGGCAATTCGACTGAATTGGGTTTAGCGATGTGAGGCAACCCCCAACCCAGCTTCTCGCGCAAGATGCGGAAAAATTCTGGCGATTGCAAGCGGATAAAACGCGCAAAATAAGGAGACTTTTCCACCTGTATCCGGTCTTCTGGCAATACATAACATCCTCCATTGCCGTCAACCACCATAATCGTCCGGTTAGGCGTTGCTGGGAAAATCGTCACCGATTCGCGATCAGAAAACACCAAAGCGCGAGAAGCCAAAGAATGGGGGCAAATTGGGGCTAGCTGCAAGACAGGCACATCTGGCGTTACTACCGGGCCACCGGCACTGAGAGAATAAGCCGTCGATCCCGTCGGTGTAGAGACAATCAGCCCATCGGCAGCAATATCAACGGTGGCGTGATGGCCAATTTGCACTTCAAAATGGCACATACTGGTCAGGGGTTCGCGATGCACTACCACTTCGTTGAGACAGAGCGCTTCCCATAACAAGAAATCGTCGCGAAATAGCTTGACTGCCAGCATGGTACGTTCTTCTACAGTATAGTCACCGACCATAACTTGGTCGAGAGCTTGCGCTAACTGGTTGAGATAAATTTCGGTAAGAAACCCCAAGTGTCCCGTATTGACCGTTAGCAAAGGAATGCCACAAGGAGCTAGTTGGCGACAAGCTGAAAGAACTGTGCCATCACCCCCTAAAACGACTGTAAAAACCATTTCATCATCAAAATGAGGCGGAACGAGGCTCTGAATGTCAGAATGACAGACGGGGCGATCAGGCTGGGAATACCCCAACAGCCCGCCTTGTCCCGTCTCTAAGAACACTTCCCATCCGCGATCGCTTAGCTTGTCACGCAAATCTGAGGCGACTTGACAGGCGATGGGCTTGATATCATTAAAAATAATGCCTATTTTTGGCACAATGGGCTATCCTGTGGGAAATAAGGTTAAGAAGACGATTTAAAAGGAGAGCGCTTCGCTTTTTTCGCTTTTTTCTTCTCGTAGTCGAGTTCTTTAATCTTTTTGAGGATTCGACTGAAGTAGTCTTCTAGATAGGATTCTAAAGTAGTCGTCTGGCCCGGATCAAGCCCAAAGACCGAATAAACATCGTCCATTGAGGCATCTAGCGGCTTGCCACTAGCGAGAACTTCCGCAAAAGCCAAGCGATCGCTAATATTGTATGTCCACTGGAACCATTGCGTCACGCGGCGCAGTACGCGCAAGATGCCGAAAGGAACCCGCGAAATTTTGGACTCTTGTCCGGCTAATTTTTCACACAGGCGAATAATTTCTTCGGCTGTCCAAGCTTTCGGGCCAACCACTGGGTACGTCTGCTGTTGCGTTTCGGGAATTTCCAACGCTTTAACGGCAAATTTTGCCACATCTATCGTATCCATGTAGGCGATCGGCGTACTTTCTCCAGCGATCCACACCGGTTGGTTATCTAAAATCGGCACAGCATACTGGCTAATTAATCCCTGCATAAAGCCAGAAGGACGCAAAATTGTGTAGTTTAACCCCGATTCTGCGAGAAAAGTCTCAGTACAACGCTTAATTTCCATCAAAGGTACGTCAGGAAAGGCTTCGGCATTCAGAATCGAGAAAAAAATGTAGCGGCTAATCCCCATCGTTTGAGCGGTTTGAATGAGATTAACTTTGCCCTGCCAGTCTACTTGTCGGATGGACATCGAATCGGTTGCCCGTGCGGAGGCTGCGTCAATAATAGCTTCCATTCCTTCTAGAGCGCTGGGCAGTGTTTGAGCATCACAAAGATCTCCGCCCCATAACTGGGCACCCCATTCTTGCAAAAAAGTCGCTTTTCGTTTACTTCTGACCAGACAGCGCACCTGATG
Source organism: Microcystaceae cyanobacterium (assembly GCA_041743025.1). Taxonomy (GTDB): domain Bacteria; phylum Cyanobacteriota; class Cyanobacteriia; order Cyanobacteriales; family Microcystaceae; genus JBGTNM01. The sequence continues at coordinate 4,772 of JBGTNM010000412.1, read as the reverse complement.
TCCTTCATCTAAAGCACAGCGGACAATTTGCCGACCCAAAGTGCCAGTTGCACCGACCACAATGATTTTCATTTATACACTTTTTGTAACGTTTCTTAATGTATCTCTAAGATATTAACAGAAAATGTCCCCGCAGTTAAACAAGGGGGAAGGGGCAAAGGGGAAGGGGGAAATTGAGGTGGTTGAACCCTAATAGTCAACCTTCTCAATTTGCTTGCGAATGTCATTTAAATCGATATAACGATCCGTTGCATTTCTGAGTTCTCTGGCAATCATCCCTTCCGTTGAAACCACCGTGATATGGGTATTTTTGGAGCGCAATAGCTCGATCGCTCGTTCAAAGTCACCGTCGCCACTAAACAAGATGACGCGATCGTACTGCTCGACCGTATTGAACATATCGACCACGATTTCAATATCTAAATTGGCTTTTTGGGAGTAACGACCAGAATTATCGTCGTAGTATTCTTTTAAAATTTTAGTTCTAACCGTATACCCCAAACTAATTAAGGCATCTCTAAATCCTCGTTGATCTTGAGAATCTTTTAATCCCGTATACCAAAAAGCATTGATTAAGACAACATGGGGATCGTTCGTAAAATGTTCTAATACTCGTCTGGGATCGAAAAACCATCCGTTTTTCTGCTGAGCATAAAACATATTATTCCCATCAACAAAAATAGATAGACGCTCCTTTTGACAAGGGCAGATATTACTAGAATTCATAGAAATTAATACCTAGTATTTTTAGAAATTAAAAAGTAAATTTTTAGCCTAATAGTTTAGCTTAGCAATTTTTACTTAATAAAATTTTACCTTAAAAGCTACCAGCTATGCCTCAACTTACCGGATTTTTAGTAAGTTGTTGAGATTGCTGAGGAGGAGGAGAAGGGCAAATCGAGGCTTGGGGATCGCAGAAAAATTTCTTCTAACCTCTAACCCCTAGGCCCTCAAATAGGAACACCAATCACTCCACCCCCCAGGATAAAGTTTAGCAGTACTAATTGCAGCGAGTTCTAACGAAAAAAGATTGACACAAGCAGTTACCCCTGAGCCGCAGTAGACCAGGATTTCTGAAGCTGATCGCCACTCAGACCAAAGGCGTTGCTGTTCGGGCAAGGGGAGCAAAAAACCGCGTTCGTTACTGACCTGTATCCAAGGAGAATTAACGGCTCCGGGGATGTGTCCGGCGATGGGATCGATGGGTTCGCGTTCGCCTCGATAGCGATCGCCTTCTCGCGAATCTATCAGAACGACTGAGGGCAGTCCTTGTCGTGCCTTGACTTCTTCAATATCGACAATCCAGTTTTGTTGAGGCTTAGGGAGGAATTTTCCCGATTTTGCAGCCGGTTGAACGTCCGTTACAGGATATCCTCCCGCTTGCCAAGCTGACCAACCGCCGTCGAGTAAAGCAACCTGTTCGTGACCGCAATAGCGCAGCAGCCACCAGAGGCGAGCCGTAAAGGCAAAGCGAGCGTCATCGTAAGCGACAACCCAAGTTTCCCCTAATGTAATGCCCATCGCCCCCCACAAGTGGGCCAGTTGTTGAAGGTTGGGTAACGGGTGCCGTCCACCATGCTTTTGTACCGGAGCCGATAGATCACGATCTAAATTCAGATAATAAGCCCCCGGAATGTGGCCGAGCAAATACTGTTGGTATCCCCAGTCCAGTTGAGTGAGCCGAAAGCGACAGTCTGCGATCGCCACTTGAGGATTGTCTAATCGTCTGGCAAGCCAGTCACAAGAAACGATTGGTTGGAGTTGAGATATTTTGTGGCTCATCAGCGTCATTGCGACTCAGCAAAGTTTTTAACAATCGCCAGACAATTGCGATTATCGTCAGTCCGGTAGTAACTCAAGTAAGCGGCAATTTTTTGTAAGATAGGTAAACCCTTGCCGTGACCTGTTAATTGATTTTTCTGGGAATCGAGGGTTGAGAGAACCTTTTCGAGATCGAAAGGGGGGCCGCAGTCCCAAATACGGATTTCCAGACCTTGTGAGGTCAGCCGCAACTCAATTTCAATCGGAGTCTCCAAAGGAAGCTGCCGATGGGCGTGACGCACGGCATTGGTAAAACCCTCAGCCAGAGCCAATTGGCATTGCAACCAATCTTTTTTGGGAATCCAGGGTTGGTTAAGCTGGTCAAAGTAACACAGAACCTGGTCTAATGCTTTTAGGTCACTTTCTACTTTGAACGAAAGCTGTTTGAGGACATTCAATGGTTCAAAGCCTCTGTAAGCCATTAGATAAAAAAGAAACAAAGAGAAAAAACTCTCCGCTATCTCAAAATTATCTCATTGTCTTACCCACCCCACTCAACTCCTAAGTAATTTAATTTTTGCGCCCATTTTCCTACACTCTGCCAACTGCTGACGGTTGTGACATGACACAAATTCTGATTATCGATGATGATCGCACCATTCGCATTTTACTGGAGCGTACGCTAACCCAAAATGGTTATGACACGATTTGCGCGAGCCATGGAGAAGAAGGCTTGAGCCAAGCCCGACAGTTGCGCCCTGCTCTCATTATCTGCGATTGGTTGATGCCGGGAATTGATGGGTTAGAAGTCTGCCGTCAGGTTAAAGGAATTGCAGAACTGTCAACGACATTTTTTATTTTACTTACCTCTTTAGGCTCGGTAGAAGATCGGGTAAAGGGATTAGATGCAGGGGCTGATGATTTCCTTTGTAAGCCGATTGAAATGAATGAATTAATCGCCAGGGTAAGAGCAGGATTGCGGCTCCATCAATTAAGTCAAGATCTGACTGAACAAAAACAATTGCTGGAAGCAGAATTAGTCGAAGCGGCTGAGTATGTCTGCTCAATTTTACCAGAACCAATTCGCTTACCATTTTTACAGATTGATGCTTGTTTTATTCCATCACGCCAACTAGGGGGAGATAGTTTTGATTATTTTTGGCTGGATGAAAATCATTTAGTTATTTATCTTTTAGATGTGTCTGGGCATGGACTAAGGGCTGCGTTACCCTCATTATCCGTCATTAATTTACTACGATCTAGGGGATTAAATCAAGTTAATTATTACCAGCCAAGTGATATTTTAAAAAGACTCAATCAAACGTTTCAAATGACACAGCGCAATGACAAGTATTTTACCATTTGGTATGGCGTTTATAACCCGAAAACTCGCCAGCTTGTTTACGCCAGTGCTGGCCATCCTCCTGCTATTTTATTGTCTCAAAAAAACACTGGTAGTTTTTTTGAAAATCACTTAAAAACAGCAGGTTTTCCCATCGGTATGTTTTTAGAAGCTGAGTATGCTGATGCGAGGGTTTTAGTAAGCCCTCATTCTAGTCTGTACATTTTTAGTGACGGAATTTACGAAATAGAAGGGGATGAGGGAACTATTTTAGGACTCGCGCCGTTTTTAGTCATTCTCAAAAAATATCAAGCGAATCAACAGCGCACCTTAGACAGACTACTATGGCAGATTAAAACCTGGAATGCTGGCAAGCGTTTTGATGACGATCTTTCGATTGTCCAAGTTGATTTTTTTTAGGGAACAAATTAACTTGATAATCCTGTTTAACCTGCAAATTAATCAAGTTAATGTTCTAGAACATTTGAATAATAGGGGTTAGTAACGATGGAAACAAACACAATGCTGGACTGGCTTTTGGGAATTATAGCGCTGGGTATCCTAGTCGGCGGACTGTGGATGCTCTTGAGTGGAGTTCTGAGAATGGGAGATAAACTATGATTGACCTTTACTACTGGCCAACTCCCAACGGTCACAAAATTACTATCTTTCTCGAAGAAGCGGGTCTGGACTACCAGATTATTCCGGTCAACATTGGTGCTGGAGAGCAATTTCAAGCCGATTTTCTCAAAATTTCTCCCAATAACCGGATGCCCGCCATTATTGACCAGACACCCGCAGACGAAGGAGAGCCGCTTCCTATTTTCGAGTCGGGGACTATTTTATTGTATCTAGCAGAAAAAACGGGTGAATTTCTTTCTTCTGACCTAAGAAACCGTAAAACAGTCCTAGAGTGGCTGTTTTGGCAGGTAGGCGGACTCGGCCCGATGGCGGGGCAGAATCACCATTTTAGTCAGTATGCTCCCGAAAAGATTGCCTATGCTATTGATCGTTATGTACGTGAAACAAATCGGCTTTATGGAGTATTAAATCGGCATTTAGAAGGGCAAGAATACATCGCGGGAGAATATTCTATTGCTGATATGGCCTGCTATCCTTGGATTGTTCCCTACGAACAACAGCAGCAGAAGCTAGAAAATTTTTCTAATTTAAAAAGATGGTTTGAGTCAATTCAAAAGCGACCCGCCGTCGTGCAAGCTTATGAAAAAGGGCAGTCGTTTGCCAGTCGCCCAGTTGTCACCGAGGAAAGTCGCCAGATTCTTTTCGGACAGACGGCACAATCCGTTGAAAATCCTTCCTAAGCATTCTCTAAAGGTTGTTAGAGTAAGCGATCGCAATCCCCAGATGACAGATGAAGATATGATAAAAATAAGGAGACAAGGGACTCGAAAGACTGATAGTCAAAGCAAAAACCCGCTTCTATAGCGAGTTTCTACTAATCGGAGCGAAAGGATTTGAACCTTCGACCCCCACTACCCCAAAGTGGGGATTCATCAACTAAAACCCTTTATATAGCAATTCCATTTGAGATGTAAATATGAATTGATATGGTAAAATAGAAAAGTCTTGTCAATAAATAAAAGAAAAAGAGCAAATGAAGGCTAATCAAAATGAAAGAGAAAAACAAATAGAGTGTTTAATCAATTTT
>JBGTNM010000411.1:0-3776 GCA_041743025.1 Microcystaceae cyanobacterium | reverse complement strand
AATGGGTGTCTTGCTGGTCACGACTTCTGGATTCACTTAATTTGGAGCAAGAACTTCTCAAGCCATTTTTGGGAGGGAGAGTTTTACCCTCGCTGGCTTCAAAATATGAATGTTGGCCTAGGAAGTCCTGCTTTCTTCTTTTATCCACCGATACCTTATTATTTCACAAGCTTGCTTGCTCCCGTATCCCATATCGGTACATCACAGTGTAGCGAACTTGGATTTTCTAGTTCACTCGCTTTAATCGCTTCTGGGCTGACTGCTTATCTCTGGCTCAAAAAAATTGCTTCTAACCATGCGGCTTTGGTTGGTTCTATTGTATATATGGCATGGCCATATCATTTGGCAATTGATCTTTATGAACGCTTTGCTTACGCAGAATATTGGTCTTTCGTATGGATGCCTTTAATTTTATACTTCAGCATAAAAATCATTAGAGGCTCAGTTTTTGGTGTCATAGGACTAGCAATTAGCTATGCCTTATTAGCTATGACTCATTTTTTGACATTTATAATTTTCTCCCCTATTTCAATTGCTTATATTTTATTTTCAGAACATCGAAATCATTATTGGAAATCTATTCTATTTAATTTGGGTTTAGCCTTAGCCGTCGGGATTGGTTTATCTTCAGTTTACTGGTTTCCAGCAGTAGCAACCCAGAATTTAGTTTCAATGGATGCCACATCGACTGGTCATCTTTACTATGAAAATAGCTTTCTTTTTACAGGTCCAAAGGTAGATTTGTCAACTTCAAATACGCATACATTTTTGGAAGAACTAAAAGAGTTTTGGAGGTATCTGGAATTATTAACGGTGCTAACATTCGGGTTAGCTTTTTGTGCTTGGAAGGTTGCCCATCAATATTTGAAGGCATCTTCTAGTTACGACAGGAACTTTTGGATAATCGTTTCACTGCTCTCATTTTTCATGACACTACCTCTAAGTAAGCCTTTTTGGGAGTTGCTGCCACTAGTACAAAAAATTCAATTTCCTTGGCGATTTAATGCCATTCTGACTGTTGCTATTGCGACTCTTATCGCATTAGCGTTTTCCTCATTAGAAACCTTTCCTATTTCCAAGATATTTTCAGCAGAAAAGTCGAAAAGAAAATCCTTACTCTACTCAGTTATTCTTCTAACAGCTACCATTTTTCTTCTAGCATTTTTGTATGTTCTGCCTCTACAACAGACCATTAATTTTTGGGGAAATCAAAACACAGTATTATCAATTTTTCTAATGGCTGTTATCCTATTGAGGCTATCTGCGCTTAGGAGGCCAATTAACTTTTCACAGCATAAATTTCTCTTGATAGGATTTTTGCTACTCGTCACTATATTCTTAGGTACTTTTCAATACACCTTCAGAGGAGTTTTTTTTGAAAGGTTAGATGACACTACGGTTTCTAGCATTCTAAAAATTGCCCGAAGCCCCTCTGAGCATCGTCCTCAATGGGTTCCGAAGGAACCATTTGAGGATAAGTCTCTTTTCAGGAGAGCTGAAGCGACTCCTGCAATACAAGTTGATTCAGGAACAGCAAGTTGGACTATCAAGCAATGGCATCCTCGAAAAATAGTTTTTCAAGTGAATGCTCTTACAAACAGTACACTTGAAGTTCGCCATTTTTACTATCCAGGATGGACTGCAAAACTCAAAGATTCATCACAAAATCTACCATTATATTTTTCCGAATTAGGTTTGATTAAAATCTCGGTTCCATCTGGTGATCATGAAGTCTTTTTGACGTTAGAACCTCTTGTAGAAGAGAAAATTAGTCAGCTAATTAGTACATTTTTTTCTATATTTGTGGCGCTTTTAATTCTTTTAAATGTTTTTGCTAAAAGAACGCATTTGCCGAAGAAAAATTCCAAAACTCAGTAAAAAGGTAATAAGGATATGTTGGCGGTTTCTCCCATTTTGGAAAAGGTCGATATCTCGATCGTTGTGCCCTTCTACAATGAAGCACCCAATGTTGACCATCTGTTGGGGCGATTGAAGGCAGTTTGTGACAGTCTTGATATAACCTATGAAATTGTGTGTGTGAACGATGGTAGCCAAGATGATACACTAAAATTTCTGATCGATCATCATAATCAGAATCCTACTATTCAGGTAGTTAATCTTTCCCGCAACTTTGGTAAGGAGATAGCGTTAACCGCAGGATTAGATTACTCGACAGGGCGAGGTGTTGTTCCGATTGATGCTGATTTACAAGATCCGCCCGAGTTGATTGGAAAAATGCTGGAAAAGTGGAGGGAAGGTTACGATGTGGTTTACGCTGTAAGGCAATCGCGCCAGGGTGAGAGCTGGCTCAAAAAATTCACTGCTGATAGCTTTTATCGAGTTATTGGTCGCATGAGTCGGGTATCTATTCCTCGTAATACAGGTGATTTTCGACTTATGGATCGAAAGGTTGTAGATGCATTAAAACTGCTGCCAGAACGAAGTCGCTTTATGAAAGGGCTTTTTGCCTGGGTAGGTTTTAAACAGACTGCAATATATTATGACCGGGCTCCCCGTTATAAAGGCGAAACGAAGTGGAATTACTGGAAACTATGGAACTTTGCGATTGGCGGCATTACTTCGTTTAGTCTTTTCCCGCTAAAAATTTGGACCTACATAGGATTAGGCTTTTCTATGCTATCTATTTTTTATGCTAGCTTTTTGATTTTTCGCACACTTTTTCAGGGAGTCGATCTACCTGGCTATGCCTCTCTAATGGTTGCCGTTTTATTTTTAGGAGGAGTTCAGTTAATTACACTTGGAGTAATTGGAGAATACTTAGGCCGGGTATATGAAGAAGTGAAAGGCCGTCCACTGTATTTAGTGCGCGATCTCTATGGGTTTGATAAATCATCAGTACCAGGTCTAAGCAAGTCTCAGTTTCGCTCAAACCTTGCCAAAGAGGTGCAAATTGAAAGTAAGCCTGAGAATAGGTCGCTTCTATGATTCGCCTAATTGCTGCATTTTGTCTTGTTGCGATGGCTGGGGCAATGTATCTGATTGGTGCTATTGAACCCGAAAGGCTCCAGTCTGTGTTGAGTCAAGCAGGGTCATGGGCTCCAGTAGTTTATATTTCAATCTACACTATAGCAACATTTCTTATTTTGCCATCAACTGCTTTAAATTTGACAGGAGGGGCAATTTTTGGCCCATGGTGGGGAACAGTCTGGACCAGTATTGGAGCAGTGACTGCAGCGGTAATTGCCTTCGTATTCACCCGCACTATAGGACGTGAGATAGTTTCTAAAAAAGCAGCAAACCGTTGGCAGGCATTAGATGCAGAAATCCAAACAGGCGGATTATTTTATATGTTTGCTATCCGGCTTCAACCCATTATTCCTTATGGTTTAGTCAATTTTGTTGCTGGTCTGACATCTATTCGATTTAAGGATTTTCTCATCGGCACTGTTTTGGGCACAGTTCCAGGAGTATTTCCATTTGTATTACTAGGCAGTTCAGGGCTAAAGGCCTTGACAAGAGGTGAATTTTTACCCTTGCTCCTGACTCTATCTTTAGTAGCTCTTTTAGTTTCCGGTTCAGCTTGGTACTATCGTCGTCGCAGATTTCCTTCTAAGAATATTTCTAAGGGTTCTGACAGGAAGTAAAACGTTTACATCTACCTCAAAAATACATTATGTTTATATCTTCTAGTAGTGATAATACACCTTTGGGTAATGTTAATCTTCAAAAGCAAGCTGACGCCCATTTTGAAGGATTAGACTTTCTCCGAGCATTTTTCTCAGTCGCGATCGTCGCGCTTCACTTAATTTTTTTCT
>JBGTNM010000410.1:0-20381 GCA_041743025.1 Microcystaceae cyanobacterium | reverse complement strand
GGATGGGTTCCTGCGTTCTGGCAACGGCATGAGCGATCGCGGCTGTTCCCAATCCCGCCCCATGAGAAAAGACACCGCGCCGAATTCCCTGCACCAGTACACCGATTGCGCCCCCTTCGACAGCAGTCGGGGAAAATGCCTCCTGGATGATGGTACTTAATGCGCTCGGAATTGCCCAAAAATTGACCGCCAATACCCACAAACAGCCAAAAATATAAATTCCCATCATCAGAGGAACGAGCTTGCTAGTGACCACTCCAATGCGGCTGATGCCTCCCACCACCACCAAACCAGTCAAAAAAGCCGCACTTAGCCCAAACAGCCAGTCATAATGCGAGAGGGAAGGAAACGCCGCCACAACAGCAGCAAACGCTTGATTAGACTGGAACATATTGCCTCCGCCAAAAGCCGCCCCAATGCCTGCCAAAGCCAAAAAACCTGCCAAAAACTTGCCCAATCTTGGCCAACCTAATTTATCTAAACCCACAGACAGGTAATACATCGGCCCGCCAACGGTTGTGCCATCTGGTTTGATCAGGCGATACTTGAGTCCTAACGTGCATTCAACGAATTTAACCGACATCCCCAACAATGCAGCCATCGTCATCCAAAAAACTGCCCCCGGGCCGCCTATTTGGATCGCAATGGCAACTCCCGCAATGCTTCCCAATCCCACACTCCCAGAGAGTGCAGTCGCTAACGCTTGAAACGGAGATACCTCGCCAGCAATGCTATCTTGAGACTCATCGTATTTGCCCAAAGCAATGTCAATCGCGTGTTTAAAGCCCCAAACGTTAATAAACCCCATCCGCAGGGTCAAAAACAGTCCTCCTGCCAACAACCAGAGAACAATCAAGGGCAATCCGCCAATCGAGAAAAAAAGAACCCGTTCGCTAGCAGTGACGAGATGAGAGAAAATCTGGTCGAGGCGATCGAGTAATAGATTCATAAAGCAGAAGCAACAAAGATTCCAGTTTACTGCACTTAATCACTAAGGGCTGCCAGTTGCTCAAGAAGAAAATGACTTTGACCTTTAATACTACCAAAGCTTTTAAAATAAGGAAACCAAAGAGAAGGCACAACGTTTTCAACAAGAAATTTAGAGAGGAAGTCTGTTACAGCCTGGATAACTACTTTTTATATTGCTCATTAATAGCAGAATTCAGTATATCGTCTTTAATCTCCCTCATCATTCGAGTAACTATATCATAAATACTCAGATATTCATCATAATCTATAGACAAATACTTTTTTCCATGAGCAATTTCATTTCTTGGTTTAACAAGCTGAACATCTATTGCTTTTTCTTTAAGTTGATATTTTTTATAATCAATTCCTATAATAATACAAATATCTCGAAAAACCATAAATTTTAAGTTTGATTTTGTATCAATAATACCTTCATAAGGAATATAAGCGCGTTTATCTAGTTCATTTACTAAAAATCTAACTGCCTCTTGTTGTAATTCAAATTTATTAGTTTCTAATTCATTAATTTGTTTTTTAAGGCATAAAGCTAGAAAGCAAAATTGAAGCTCATTATGTTTTAATTTTCTCAAAGAAACAAATTGTAAATAACACTCAGCAGCATACTTAACAAACCCTTCTCAGTGAGCGTATAAAAGAGTTATTCCTGCTCTAATTAATGTATTTTGTTCAGTATTTTTATCTCTCGGAATTTTATTTTTGATAATACTAAGTTCTTCTATTCTCCAGCTTAAATTTTCATCCAAATTATTTTGGAGCATTTCTAATGTTCTATTATCCTTGCTCATTTTTGAAAGTGTTCTTTTCCAAATTGTACCATTTTAGGAATTCTAGATTTTGCATTAGAACCCGCTCCAATATAGCTAAGAAATCTTGAATCTGACCACATTTGATGTATTTTTTCTTTCAAAATTTTAATATCAGTAGCGGTATCTAGATAATCATTTATATTGGCTCCTAATCCAGTTGTAATTGCTTCGTAAGAAGATTCAAGGAATTTTCCTTTAAATTCTGCACCATTAAATTTTTTAAAAGTATCATCTCCAGTAGCTTGATTAAGCAATAAAAAAATCTTTGAAAATTTCTGCTTTTCACCTTCAAAATTAAATTGACTGTCTTTGCATAAACTCATTAAATAATCAGTAAGATATTCATTCATATCTTTATTCTTTAAAAGTTCGTAGGAACAAGCTAGATATCTTAGGACAAGTTCCATATCATAACGCTCCTCAATTAGTCTCTCTGAGATTGAAATGCAGTTTTTAAAATCTTCATTATTAGCAAGTTCGGATAGCCAATCATGAACATCTTTATTAATCATTATTAATAAGCAATTACGAACTTCTTGATGAGATAAAAATGAACCACCTGTATTAAGTCTTTCAAAAACCTCAAACTTGGCATTTGCATCAGATACTTTTTGGATAATTTCAACTGGAATTTTAGCTCTCTTAAAATCTAGCTTAATAGGATTAGGTAGATTGTAATTTTCATCTTTAGAACCTTCCCATTGAATTTTATCTAAACTTGGCAATAATTTGGTTTTTTCAAGTACCAAATAAGGCTTTTTAGTATTTTCTTCATCTTCTGATTTTAATACGCCAACAAATTCAAAAATAGTTGAAATTCTTTGTAATCCATCTACCAATTCCCAGACACCGTCCTCTCGTTGGTAAACAAAAATTGATGGAGTGGGAATGCCTAAAAGAATAGATTCTATAAATCTACTTTTCTGAGCAATACTCCATCTGAAATATCTTTGAAATTCAGGATTTATGATAATTTCATCGTTACGGTAAAGACTAATAATTTCTCCAATTGACATCGGATAACTATCTTTGCGGAACTCTTTAGTTTTTTCCTTGATTTCTTCTTGTATTTTCATGCTATTGTGTAATACTCTGTACAAATCATGACTTAAAAAATGTAAGATAATAGATATAGATTGAGCTTGAGATACAACTTTATTATACGGTAGTTATCATTATTTTCCTGATTTTGCTATACTTGAAAATTGCACTCACCCTACCAACAGGAGGTTATCTATGTCCCGCCGATGCCAGTTAACCGGAAAAAAAGCGAACAATGCCTACGCGGTTTCCCATTCGCACCGCCGCACCAAAAAGCTACAAGAAGTTAATTTGCAATGGAAGCGCATTTGGTGGTCAGAAGGCAACCGTTGGGTAAAATTGCGCCTTTCGACCAAAGCCATCAAAACCTTAGAAAAGAAAGGCATCCAAACAATGGCGCAAGAAGCTGGACTTAATTTAAATAAGCTTTAAGGAATACTTTAAAAGCGGGGGTAAAGTTAATTGTTTGTTTGTTTAACCCCCATTAGCCAAGATTTTTCTAGAAATTCGTCGAAATCGCCTGAACAGGACAAGTAGGAATGCACTGTTCGCAGACGACACAGCGCGATCGCTTAAAATTGAGTTTAAAGCTTTGTGGGTCGAGGATCAACGCCTCTGTCGGGCAGACTCCTGTACACAACCCACAATCAACGCAGCTTTCCTCATTAATGGCAATTTCGCGATTAGCTAGCGAGACGATAATTTCTTGCGATCGCAGCCATTCCATCGCCGCTTCTAGCTCGTCGATATCTCCCGATAATTCTAGCACCAGCTTGCCGACCTGATTGGGGGCGACTTGGGCGCGAATAATATTGGCAGCAATATTAAAATCTTTAGCCAGTCGGTAGGTGACAGGCATATGAACGGTACGTTGAGGAAAAGTGAGAGTGACTCGTTTTTTCATGGTAAAAAACCAACTGCAAGCGGCGCAAATCAAGTACATTAGAGACAAAAGTTAACATCCCCGGCTTGCAACACCATGTCTGAAGATACTAGCGGAACTCGCTTGAGAAATTTGTTAATTGCCTTCGCTGCTATTGCTCTCAGTGTAGCCTTTTTCCTAGGAGTGCAAACCCAGTCTAATTCGGTTTCTCTAGAAGCTCAGGCGAAAGAATCTACCCCTCTCGAAATCGCCCTAACTAACGGTAAACCCACCTTCACTGAATTCTATGCCAATTGGTGTGCCAGTTGTCAGGCAATGGCTGACGACTTAGCCCAAATTAAGCAAAAATACACCAATTCTGTTAATTTTGTCATGCTGAACGTCGATAATAACAAATGGTTGCCCGAAATCTTGAAATATCGAGTTGATGGCATTCCGCACTTTGTCTTTTTCAACCCACAAGGCGAAGCGATCGCTCAAACCCTCGGCGAACAACCGCGCTCAGTCATAGAAGCCAACTTAAAGGCATTAATTGCCAGTTCTCCTCTACCTTATGCCTATAGTGCCGGACAAGTCTCTGCCTTTAGCGCACCTGTCAACGTGCCTAATCCCAGTCAAAGCGAGCCTCGCTCTCACGGGGCGCAAGTTCAGTAACCTGAGTTCAGGTTAAGCCGAAAAATTGACAGAAAAAGCGCAGAAAGCCGCAAGCCCCCTCATTCATCGAAAATTTGGGTAGAAACCCCGTCCTTGAGCGATAGCGGAGGACGGCTTTATATTTCTTTAGCAACTAACAATTAAGCCGTTTGAACGTCTAATTAAAGTTACTTTGCTAAAGGCTATCTGTCCTAACCGTTTCCAGTTAGCATCGCTGACAGATATTTGATTTTTGGTTTGACCAGAAACATAGCCAATTCCTTTGGGGGAATTAACCAAGTCACCTTTTCTCAGACCAACTGTTGTAATTGTTCCTCCATATTTCCGCCTCAATCCCCCTTTATAGGGAACCATTAGATGGAGTTGACGACGACTAACAGGAGGTCTTTTTATTACAGCAAACGGAGCAGATGTTACTGAAACTTTTCCCCTCCATTCGTGTCCGTAGGAACTGGCAGTTTGAAAAGGTAAGTAATCTAAGAACTGAAAACAAGCTAAGGCAATACCATCGTTGGCATGACTTTCTGGACTTTTCGTGGCTTTATTCTTAGACTTTTCTAGCCCTAAGTATTTTCTAAGATTAGAGGTTTGCCAACCAAAGCGAGTATGCACAGTAGCCAATTTAGACAATTGTTCAATTGCCCATTTTTGTCCTACCATAACTGCTGAGAAACTTTTCCCCGATTTAGCCCGTTTTCTGCCAGAAGTTAAGTCTACATCCGCTTTGACGTATTCAAAGTAAATATCAGTAATAGGATAGATTTTAGATAGTTCGGAAACTACTCTAATTTCTAGCTGACGGTTAGCTTTAATACTCGGTGCTAACTTAGACTTTTTTCGATTAGAGAATCGCTTTTGACGATGCGCTCTCAGGTCAAAAGGAAGTTGACGGTTAATCCGTCTTCCCCGTCTTCCCCGTCGCATTAGTCTGCGGTTATCCATCCGTTCTCTAACCCGCTTAAAGGGTAGCTCTAAATGAGCCGTCCACAAAGTAAATAAAGAAGATTGAACACCTATACCAGAAAACAATTTTCCAGGGTCAATTCCTACGGCAATAGGTTGAGTTTGATTACCCGATGGCGATTCGACTAACTGGATATAAAAAATACCCAGATCGCTGAATATACCAATAGCTTTTCCTTCAGAGATCCATCGTCTAGCCCGACTTGGTTTTGTCGGCATTAATGGTTGATTATTGGAAGATATTACCGGTACTCTTTGCATGGAGATAATCCTCAAGAGTAAAGTTTAAGTCCCTTTGCCCACCGTTAAAAACATGGCTTGTCTTTAGCAACGCCCGTACCAATCGGGCTTAGAGGAAATCCGAACTAGGGAAACATTCGGAAGTCTGTAGCATTTAACGGCTAATTAGGGCTATTCACCGCTTGCGTTGTCCAAATTGGTTCGGTCAATCCCCGTCCCTTTTAGGGCGGGGTTGGTGAAGCGGACGGTTCTCACTGTGGCGAAAAATAAATCTCCTTTCTTAGTCCATTTTAAGGGACTTAAGCTATTAGTCCTGAAATTTATTTCGGGGCGGATTAGGGAACCCTACTTTTTCTCCCCAATACCATCGCACAAATGCCTATCATCTTTACTAACATCAGAATAAGGATTCTCTAAATAACCCCGCACCCAATTGCAACTGCGCTTCATTAAAGAATCAAAATCCAAGTCCCAGACTTTGATGGTGTTGTCCCCACTCCCAGAAACCAATGTCTTGCCATCGGGGGTGATAGCGACGCTGGTGACGTAACCTTGATGTCCGGTGAGGGTGCGCGGTTCTCCCCCCGTCTCTAGATTCCAGACTTTGATGGTCTTGTCATCACTCCCAGAAACCAAAGTCTTGCCATCGGGAGTGATGGCGACGCTGTAGACGAAATCTTGATGTCCGGTGAGGCGGTTTCGTTCCTTTCTCTGACTGAGTGCTTCCTGCAAAGCATTCATCACCTCTGGGTTGGTGGTGTGATGGTTTTGCAGGATTTTTCTCGCCTTAAGTGCTGTGATAAAAGCATCTAAGTCTCTGCCTTCATTTTTTACTAGAGACAAAGCATAGCGACCGAGAGATTCAGCTTGATTATATTCCGCCTGTCTCGTCTTTTGCCAAGCCGTCCAACCTAAACCACTACTAATCATCACCGCCACCATTGAACCCACAGCAATACCTTGTGCTGTTCTTTTAGCGCGTTTCTGTCGTTCTATTTCCGCTTTTTGAATGCGGTCTCTTTCTTCTACACTGGCATCAATAAAGGCAATGACCGCAGCATCTAAATTAGGCAGAGATTGTTCTTTCCTCAACTCAACAATCCGCGCTAACTTAGAACCAATCCAGAGTTCACCCTCTGCTTTTTGTGAATCCTGCTGACGTAACTCATCCCACTGTTTGGCATCAGCATATAAACGATTTCTCAAAATAATGTTTTGTTCGTTTTCTCGGATTAACTCTTGTAATACTTGCCAAGAACTGAGCAGTTTTTCATGTGCCACTTCAACCGTCGCTTTCCCATCTTCTCCCCGACTGACTAAAAGGCGATTATCAATCAATTGATAGAGAACTTCTTTTTGTATGTCATCCTGCTCAAAAATAGCTTTATCTGCTCTCCTACTAACGGGTTCTTTGCCTTCTAAGCTAATTAACTCTAGAAAAATTTGCTCTGCCGATTTTCGTTGCTGTCCATCAAAATTATCGTATATGGTATTAGCTTGTTTCTGAAGTGCGCCTGTTACTCCTTCCAAATCTTGATACGTTTTAGTATTTAAAACTCTATCTTGAATATCATCATTCTTCCACAGCAAATCTAGCGTGTATTGTAAAAGAGGTAAAGAACCCGCCTGTTGCTGAAAATCGGCAATAATTTGGTCAATTAATCCCTTCTCAAAGATTACCCCATTTATCGCAGCAGGTTCGGCGATCGCCAATCTTAACTCAACATCATCCATATCGGTTAGCATCCGACTGTAGCGATCGTGGATTTTTCCCAAGTCGGGATAAGGACTTAATTTGTCGAGAAAATCAGCCCGCATTGTCATGACAACTTTAACAGAATCATCTGATTTTTCAATCAATTGAATCAGGCTTTTTATAAAAACACTCTGTTCTGTTTTTGGCGTGCGGGTAAATACTTCCTCAAATTGATCGATAAATATCAGCCACTGAGAATTGCTTTTCAAAGATTGTACAACGTTAATTAATGTATTTTCCTCAAGCTTTCGAGCGAGTTGTGCTTTCTCTTGTTTATACTTTGCCAACAAACAACCATAAAAAGATTCAAAGGGATTGACATCGGGAACAAAAGAGAGAAGCTGAAACGAACTAAAACTTTTTTCTTTTCTTAAAGCCGGAATTAACCCCGCTTGAATGAGAGATGATTTACCGCTCCCAGAAGCACCTAAAAGCAGAAGAACCTTCTTTTTCTTTAAATGTTCTGTTAAATCTACGATCCATTCATCTCGACCAAAAAATTTATCATGGTCTTCTACTCCAAACTTTTCTAACCCCAGGTAAGGCGATGGTTCAATAAGGTCTA
The DNA here is from genome assembly GCA_041743025.1 of Microcystaceae cyanobacterium. GTDB lineage: Bacteria > Cyanobacteriota > Cyanobacteriia > Cyanobacteriales > Microcystaceae > JBGTNM01. The sequence continues at coordinate 12,483 of JBGTNM010000410.1, read as the reverse complement.
AAGCCTGAATTTGAGTCTCAGATGATGTCTGAGAAATATAAGTTATGTTGACTGTTCCCGTATTTGAACCAGCAACACCCAAAACATCACCTTCGGCAGTTACTCTAGCAGGATTTTCAGTCACTTTGACCTCAATTAAATTTGATTAAACACAGTTAAAGATGATTTATTTTCCCTTATTTACTGGGCCAATATTAACCGTGCCTGTGCTTGTACCAGCAACACCAAATACATCACCCGCAACGGTTACGTTCGTGTTATATTTGCCTGCCTCAAAACCTTCGGGATCTTCTTTTTGCATAATTTCTTGGGCTGCTTTTTGAATTTCTTCATCCTTATCAACCCCCGCTTCGACAATTTTATCTTTTAACAAACCTTCAGCTTTCTTAATATCTTCTGGTTTCGCATCTATCATTGCTTGTGCTAGGGCATCACCTGCAAACCTTTTCTTAATCAGTGCCTTTAACCCCTCGTAAGCATCCTTAATAGCTGTTCCCGCCGTATCCTTAGCAGCAGCAACCGCACCAGCAACCAACGCAGCAAGAATGAGAGAAATCGGCTCCATTGCCTTATACTCCAACTTAGAGATTACTGACTCAATGCTATATCAAAGTTCCCGATACGGACGCGATCGCTTCAAACTTGTTAAGATACTCATGCAGGTATTCAGCACAAATAGTGAACCAAATTTGGTATGAACCCCGATGTTCAGGTTTGGAACTCGGACGTTGAGGCTCTAAACTTTGATGGTGAGGATCTGAACTTGAACGTTGAGATTCTGAACTTGGAAGTTGAGATTCTGAACTTGAACGTTGAGATTCTGAACTTGGATGTTGAGGATCTAATCTTGAACGTTAAGGATCTGAACTTGAAAGCTGAGGTTTGGAACTCGGCGGTTAAAGTATTTATATCAGTCGAAGCAAAGGTTAGGACATTGTTAAAAGCTAGAATCTAGTTATCGTCAAAGTTTTCCCTTCTGCCTCCTGCCCTCTGCCTCCTGCCTTCTGCTATACATGAGACGTGGGAAAATTAAAAGCTGCTTAGCTGAAGTTTTCTAAAGCTTCAAATTGACGTAACGCGACGCTTGCTCCTTGAGTCCACCCTAATTCAACATAATGGGGTAAAATTTTCTTGATATTTATGTCTGGAAATAGACGACTTTTTTCACTTTCTTGATAACTTTCCCCCTCCAAAAGATAAATTTTTAAGCTTTCACGATGATAGACCCACAATTCGGGAATTTTAAGCAATTCATACGCTTCTACATCAGTAATTGAACTAAAATCAACTTCTATCGCTAAATCAGGAGGAGGATCGACTGTTAGATCAATCTTATTTTTTCCTAAGATAGCTTGTCTATTATCAATATAAAAACAGGTATCTGGTTCTAAACCCGCTTTAGAAGGTATTTTAAGGGTAATCGGGTCAAAACACTGCCAATCTTTTCCTTTTCGACGTAAGATAATTTTTATTAAGTCGCTTAGAGTATCAACACGATTTCCATGACTTGGTAAGGGGGACATCAGTCGAATTTCTTGGGTTTTGGCATTAAAATATAGTTTAGGGTGTGTTTTATATTGGCGTAAATTAAGCAATCGTTCATAATCTTCCCATGTCTGATGAGGGAAAATAACCTCATGGCCAGGAGCTAATATTAATATATTTTCGCTGACAGTAATTAGCATCATAAGTATTTAATAAGCTTCATGCTTTTAGATTAATTATAAACTACATTTGTTGCATTTATCTAATTTGCTCAAGCAATCAATTTTTATCTAATACTTGTTCTAATATCTTGACTAACAATTAACTAATCGTCTGATTGATATTTCCACCGCTTACATCTCCGACAACCCCTTTAATATCTCCTGCAACATTAATACTATACTTACCTGCGATCGCTCCTTGGGGGTCTTCTTTCTGCAAAACTTCTTGTGCTACCTTGAGAATTTCTTCATCCCGATCAACCTCTGCCTCAGATAATTTCTTTTTCAGTGCGGCTTCATAAGTTTCTGGATCTTTTTCGTGTTCATCTAACACGACTTTTGCGCCTTCATTGTCAGCAAACCTCTGCTTAATCAATGTCTTTAACCCATCATAAGCATCCTTAACAGCTGTTCCCGCCGTATCCTTAGCAGCAGCAACAGCACCAGCAACCAACGCAGCGAGAATGAGAGAAATCGGCTCCATCGTCTTAGACTCCAACTTAGAGATTGCTGACTCAATATTAGATGCATCTCAGCTTAACTGATAACTGTTCACTGATATTAGTCAGGGAAGGCGAGTCCGCTTCTAGGATCGCGGATATACAAACCGAGAACTAACGATTCGATGACGGTATCCCAGACAGGGAGCAGTCCCTCCGCCTCATCTGCCCAGTAGTCAAACGTAATGAGACACTGAACGCCCGATCCCAGTCCTAGACAAATGCGAGAATAAGCTTCGCGGTCTTCTTGCGGATCGATAAATTTGAATTGAGTCCAAACAATGCGGGCTGTTTGGCGTTTGTGTTTAATAATTTCTCCTCGTTCAATAATATTACGCTCATCATCTTGAACGACCTGCTTTAAAAGCGGAACCAAGGGAAAATCTGCCCAGTCTCCGGGGGGCAATAAATTAAAGGACGCTTCTAAACGACAATTATCATCGGGTGGTTTCTTGTCGAGAAAGCGAAACGATTTTTCATCGGGTTCAAAATGCCAATTTTGGGGAACATCAAAGCGCAAAGCTCCTCGTCCAGCCACAAAGATTTGAGTTCCTGGCTTAGATTGCCAGTTATTGTCTTCTTTTAGCTCTAGAGTTTCCTTGAGCCATTGGAGATTGTGTTTTTTGCGCTTAGACATGGCTAGAGAGAATATTGATATCCCTTTTATTTTGCCGCAGATTTCGCTAGATGTTACCTATCGCTTCTCCCACCCGTTGAGAAACAAACGATAAAATCGCTTTATTTTGACAGTTAGCTTTCCCTTCTGTCATCACCACGAGTAAATAAGGCTGTCGGTTAGGAATTTCAATATAGGCAGCATCATGACGGACTTGACTCGTCCAACCCGCTTTTGACCACAATTGCGCCTCAGTAGGCAATCCTTCGCCTAAAAAACCTGTTATTTGATTTTCGTCATCAATGGTCACGAAATCGGCAAGGTTGAGACTGCGTTTAAGATCGGCCATCATAGCCTGCGATCGCGCTGACGACACTGCTACCCCGCCAATAATACTGTGTAAGAGCCTTAATACCGCTTCAGCCGTCAACATATTGCGATTGTCCATCATTTCGCCTAAAAAGATGCGTTCTCTCCCATAAGCACCATCGCACCAAGTTTTTTGATTGACATTGATGCTGGCTAATTCTTCCCACCCCAGAGATTGATAGTAGCGGTTGATCAGATTGCGCTGGTGTTGCCAAGTCTCAAGCGGGCCAGCAGGCAACTCAGGGCCGCTAGTTGTTCCCGTGAGGACATCCACCACCAAACTCGCTGCATCGTTGCTTGACATAACAATCATGTCTCGCATGGCTCGTTTTAACTCCGCCGATTCTGCAACCATGCCACTTTCAAGCCATTCATGAATCGCTACTAAATAGAATAATTTGACCAAACTCGCCGGATAGAGTAGCTCAACTCCCCGATAGCTAAAACCACGAACGGGATATTTCCAAAATTCCTCAGCCGAAATCGCTCCTCCTGTATTGACGATGACAGGCGAATCGTAAACAATCCAAGTCAGCGCGAGTTGATTGCGGGCCAGGTTGGAAAATTCGGCAAAAGTGGCTTCAAGTATTTGATTGCCGAGCGAATGAAGGCGATCGTCAGGACGGAAAAAGGGCATAACAGTGGCAAATTTAAAGGTCGATTCATCAAAACTAACTATAATACTATCTAATCAGCATGGCTTAAATAAGGAATTGATTAAAAAGAGGAGAAAATTATGACCCAATACTTTAATGTAATCATCGAAAAAGATGCAGATGGCTACTTAGTCGCATCCGTTCCCACGTTAAAAGGATGTCATACTCAAGCTAAAAGCTATGATGAATTAATGAAACGCATTCAAGAAGCCATTGAACTTTGTTTAGAAATGGAAAATGAAGATTTTGAACCCTTAGAGTTTGTTGGTCTTCAAAGGGTAGAAATCAAGAAATGAGTCACGTTCCAGCAGTCACCGGCAAGAAAATGATTTCAGCCTTAAAAAAAACAGGCTTTAGCGTCGCTAGAATCAGAGGAAGTCATCATTTTTTAATTCATCCCGATGGAAGAAAAACTGTAATTCCTGTTCACGGACAAGAAACCATCGGGAGAGGATTATTTTCTCAAATTTTACGAGATTGTCAGTTAACCATTGATAAGTTTTTAGGCTTATTGTAGAAGTACAAATCAAGTCAAACAAGCTAGAAGCTGGTTATTTAACAGGCATCGAAGCCTGTATTACTATGGCTTAACTGCCGTGTTACTAATAAGTATTACCGTTATTGTAAGGATGATAAGGGATGAAAGCGATCGCCATGACTGCTCCCGGAACGCCTGACGTTCTCACACTTCAAGATTTACCCGACCCTAAGCTGACGACTCCGACGCAAATTCTCGTCAGACTCAAGGCGGCGGGAGTTAACCCCGTCGATACCAAACTTCGCGAACGGGGAACCTTCTATCCCGACCAAATGCCAGCGATTTTAGGCTGTGATGGCACAGGAATTGTCGAAGCAGTCGGTTCTGAGGTACGAGAGTTTAAAACAGGCGATGAGGTCTATTTTTGTGCAGGAGGACTGGGCCAGTCGGGAACAGGAAATTACGCTCAATATGCCGTCGTCGAAGAACATTCGGTTGCCGCCAAACCCAAATCCATCACGTTTGCCGAAGCTGCTGCCGCACCATTGATACTGATTACCGCTTGGGAAGCACTCTATGATCGCGCCAGATTAGAAGCGGGACAGACGGTACTCGTTCACGCGGGGGCTGGCGGAGTCGGCCACGTTGCTATTCAACTGGCTAAGCTAAAAGGAGCCAAAGTCTGTACGACTGTGGGAACGTTGGATAAAGAACGTTTAGTGCGTCAGTTTGGGGCAGATTATCCTATTTTTTACCAGCAAACTGATTTTGTGCAAGCGGTTTTAAATTGGACGGAGGAGCAAGGGGTTGATATCGCTTTTGATACGGTTGGGGGAAAAACGTTTTTTGAAACTTGTCCGGCGGTGAAGGTTTATGGCGATTTAGTCACGATTCTCGAACCAGATGCCGCGCTAGGGAATCTCAAAGTTGCTCGCAACCGAAATTTACGGATTAGCCTAGAATTGATGCTCAGTCCTGCTTTATTGGGATTAGTAGCGGCGCAAAAGCATCAAAGCGACATTCTCACTCAATGTGCTACCTGGATTGACGAAGACAAGTTAAAAATTCACTTGGGGCAGACTTTCCCGCTTGCAGAAGCTGCCGCCGCCCATCAAGCCATTGAGCGAGGTTCAACTACTGGTAAAATTGCCCTGTTGATTGATTGATTCTGCCGTTACAATAATCGGACTGTTCGCCCTTTTACTAACGGGTGGCTGTAGACTTCTATGTTAACAAAAAAGAATTTAACTAAATGTCGGGAGAAGTCCCCCGATTTAGCGGTGGGTATGTCATTATGGCTTCATTTGTCTCTGGGTCGAATAAGTGAATTTTGGACAAATCCATCGACAACCACAATTTATCGCCTATATCTACTGAATAATCTGGTGAAAGATGAACCCGTAATGTAGTGTCTTTTTCGCCTAAAAGATCGGCACTGATACTGGTTGCATGGCCCAACGCCTCCACTAAATTGACCTGAACGGGCAAATTTTTGGGGGCGGCGGGAGAGGGGGTTAAATGTTCGGGACGGATGCCTAAAACAATCTCTCGCCCTTGATAGCGTTGCAGGGAAACGTCCCAAGCGGACGGTAGCGTTAGGCGAAACTGCGGATGAGTGATGAGTAAAGTGCTTTCCAACTTAACGCGCAGAAAATTCATCGGTGCCGAACCCATAAATTTAGCGACAAAGCGATTGAGTGGACGGTTGTAAATTTCTAAGGGTGGGGCAAGCTGTTGCATCTGTCCTTTTTGCAAGACAGCAATGCGATCGCCCATTGTCATCGCTTCGGTTTGGTCGTGAGTGACATAAATGGTCGTAATGCCCAATTTTCGATGGAGGTGCAGAATTTCCGCTCGCGTTTCGTCCCGCAAATTTTTATCTAGGTTCGACAGAGGTTCATCCATCAGGAAGACTTGCGGATTGCGAGCGATCGCCCGACCCAAGGCCACGCGCTGACTTTCCCCGCCAGAGAGGTCTTTCGGCCGCCGTTCAAGCAGATCGTTATTAATTTGTAGCATTTCACAGACGCGCACCACTTCTTTGTGAATCGCTTTTTCGCTGGCTGAGAGATATCGCGTCTTTTCGGGTAATTTCCGCGTCATTCCGACTAAAGCTCTTTCTAACCAAGCAGGAAAGCGATTTTCTCTCTCGATTGACTCACTAGACATTCGCCGCAATCCGAAGGCGATATTATCGTAAGCATTGAGATGGGGATAGAGGGCGTAATTTTGAAAAACCATGGCAATATCTCGCGCTTTGGGGGGCAGATCATTGACCAAGCGATCGCCAATCCAAATATTTCCCGCCGTTGCTTCTTCGAGTCCGGCAATCAGGCGCAAGAGGGTACTTTTGCCGCAACCAGAGGGGCCGACGAGTACCATAAATTCCCCTTCATTGACCGCTAAGTTAATATTCCGCAGGACATCAACGCGCTGTTTAGCCTCGTTGTGCGACTCGCTGGGTTCATCTGCCGTTACCAGAGCGTCTGGTAAGGTTAGGACAGGCGTGGACAAAGAACTTGTGATCGGTGTTTTACCGCGCTGGGGAAAGCTTTTATAAACTTTTTCTAAAACGACGCTGGCCATGCTAGAGATATTGTGACTAATGGGTTTTAAATCACTTTATTATAAAATTCCGAAAAAAGGTCTTGACTTTACCGATTACCCCAACAATCGCTTGACCCAGCCTAGTTTACTTTTATAAGGAGGATAGCGTAAATTCGTTTCTCCCCAAAAAGGACGCTTGAGGACGCTTTTGTAATGGGTAAACGTGTCAAAACTGGTCTTACCATGATAGGCTCCCATACCACTGTCTCCCACGCCACCAAAGGGTAATTCTGTCACCCCCAAGTGCATAATTGTATCGTTGAGGCAGACTCCCCCCGATGAGGTATTGGCGAGAACTTGCTGTTGCTTGCTGGCGTTTTTAGAAAAGAAGTAAAGGGATAGGGGTTTAGGGCGGTTTTTAATGAACGAAATAGCTTCTTCTAAGGTTTCATACTCCATAATGGGCAAAATTGGCCCAAAAATTTCCTCTTGCATGAGAGGAGAGGCGGGTGGGACATTAACCGTCAGCGTTGGTGCAATGTAGCGTTCTGTGGCGTTTGTTTCTCCACCAATCGCGATTTCTCCTTCCTTGAGAAACTGTGACAGGCGTTGGAAGTGGCGATCATTGACGATTCTGGCGTAATCAGGACTTTTTTCTGGATTCTCTCCATAAAATTCCCCAATGCTCTGTTTAAGAGACTCCAACAACGGAGATTTAATTTGGCGATTGACTAAGAGATAATCAGGCGCGACGCAGGTTTGTCCGGCATTGAGAAATTTGCCCCAAGTGATGCGTTTGGCGGTTTCTCGTAGATCTATTTCGTTATCGACGATGCAAGGACTTTTTCCCCCCAATTCTAGGGTAACGGGGGTCAAGTGTTTGGCCGCCGCTTCCATGATAATTTTGCCGACTGCCGTCCCGCCGGTAAAGAAAATGTGGTCAAATTTTTGGGCGAGCAACTGTTGGCTGGTTTCGACTCCTCCCTCAATCACGCTAATATAGGCAGGGTCAAAGGTTTGGGCGACTAGACGCGCTATCAAACCAGAGGTAGCGGGAGTCATCTCAGACGGTTTGAGAATGGCACTATTGCCAGCCGCGATCGCGCCGACGAGAGGAGCTAAAATAAGATAAAAAGGATAGTTCCAAGGGCCAATAATTAACACGACTCCTTTGGGTTCAGGACGAATGAAAGCAGAGGCGGGAATCTGAGCGATACTGACAGCAGCGCGGCGAGGTTTAACCCAGGATTTGAGATGTTTGAGCGTGTAGTTGATTTCTTCAGTGGTAGCACGAACTTCGGCTAAATAGCTTTCAAAACTGGGTTTTCTAAAATCTGTCCCCAGTGCTTCAAAGATGTCTGCTTCATAGGTTTGAATCGCACTTTTGAGGCGTTTGAGTTGTTCGAGACGAAAATTCAAGTCTTGCGTTTTCCCAGTCGCAAAAAATTGTCGCTGCTGTTGCAGCATTTCAGGAATTGAAATGGTGCTTAACATAATGTGGTCATCGGTAATTGGTTAACTATTAACTATTAACTAAATTCTACCCAACCAAACCAGAGCGCAAGGCAAGGACAGCCGCTTGCGTGCGATCGTCGGCACATAATTTATTGAGAATATTGCGAACGTGAGTTTTGACTGTCCCGACAGTGATGTATAGTTTTTCAGAAATCGCGGCGTTGCTGTTACCGTTAACAATCAATTGCAACACTTCTAATTCTCGCTCGGTTAAGGGGGAGACATCAGGTAAATTTAGGGTTTGTAGGGTATAAGAGGGGCTAACATTGGCTCTGGCAAGGATAATGCGAGCGATCGCTGGATCGATCCAAGCATTCCCCTGATAGGTCGCTCTTAAAGCTTCTAGCAGCAATTCCAGGCGGATATCTTTCATACAGTAGGAATCCGCACCGGCGGTAAAAGCCGCTAAAACTTCCTCCTCTCGGTCATACAGGGTCAAAATGAGAATCTTGGTTTCGTGAGGGGGTAAAGAGGATTTGTAGCGCTTTGTCAACTCGATGCCATCAATATCGGGAAGTCCAATATCAACAATGGCAACATCCGGTTGCTGTTCGCGCAGAAGCTGGAGTCCGTCAATGCCGTTAGCGGTTTCTCCCACCCAGGCAATATCTGGATATCCTCCCAAGGCAGTCCGCAGACTCAGGCGAGTCAATTCGTCATCTTCGATGAGGGCAACCCGAATTTTACGCATGATGGATATAAAATGGGTGATTTTAGGATACTTAAAAAAACAGACATTGTAACCTTTATTTAAAGAGATTTGTCTAAGTTTTACAAAAAAAGGTGAAGAAAACGGTAATGTTTTAAACGGCTTGCTGTCATTGAACCGAAGAACACCGCTCAATGGCATCTTCTAAAAGCTGTTCGCCCTCGGCTACGCTTTCGAGGGTGAATAAGCGATCGCGCAAGGCTGATGCTCCCGCAAATCCTTTACAATACCAGGCAAGGTGCTTTCTGGCTTGGTAAATGCCGCGAGTTCCTTTGTATTCCCACAGTCCTCTTAGGTGTTCTTTAGCGCATTCTAAACGCTCAACCGCAGAAGGCGCGGTTTTTCTGTCACCTGAGCGCAAAAATGTATCAATTTCTCCCACTAAAAAAGGATAGCCCAGCGTTCCTCTAGAACACATTACCCCATCAGCCCCCGTTTCTTTGAGACATTTGACTGCTGCTTCAACTGAAAATATATCGCCGTTAGCAATCACGGGAATGCTTAAAATTTCCTTAACTTTGCCAATCCAATCCCATCGCGCTATTCCTTGATAGCCTTGAGCGCGAGTTCGTCCGTGAACGGTTAACATGGCAGCACCCGCCGCTTCCATTCTTTTGGCAAAATCGAGAATAACAATTTCTTGTTCGTCCCAACCAATGCGCGTTTTCACCGTGACGGGAACCAAGACAGATTGTACGACTGTTTTCACAATCGCTTCGGCTATTTCAGGTTGCCGTAACAGCGAAGATCCGCCTCCTTTTTTGGTAATTTTATTCACCGGACAGCCCATATTAATATCAATGGTGATTGCACCTTCAGCAACCGCTTTTTGGGCGGCTTCTGCCATAAAATCCGGGCGACAATCAAACAATTGAATGCTAATCGGTTGTTCGTTGACATCAATCTCCATGATTTTAGGCAACTGTTTGAGATGGTGAAGTTCGGTGGCACTCACCATCTCGGTATACAGCATTGATTCTGGCGCGTAACGCCTTACCAACCGACGAAAGACCAAATCGGTAACGCCTGATAAAGGTGCTTGGAAAACGCGACTTTTGAGCTTTATTGAGCCGATTTTTAAAGGTGTTGAAAGCTTAGTTTGCAAATCAATTGAAAGAGCGAGCATAAAAGTTAAACTTTATTAAGCTTTGTTGATAAAATCAAAATAATCTGATACTTAAGATAAGATTTTACTCTGTAATGTTGAGAGAGATTTTGGGAATACTAGCTTTATCGATTTCTAGGTGAATGAGGGAGAGCCGTAAAATAATGATAGATCAAATTTTAAAGGAGCGCTATCAAATTCAACAGCAGCTAGGTAAACAAGCCGGCAGGAGAACTTATCTAGCTCGCGATCTCGAAACCGCACAGTTAGCCGTTGTTAAACTACTACTTTTTACCCCTGATTTTGCCTGGGAGCATTTAAAATTATTTGAGCGGGAAGCGGCTGTTTTACAAACCCTTTCCCATCCATCTATCCCTCAGTATTTAGATTATTTTGAGGTGGATTTACCTGATTGCAAAGGGTTTGCCCTTATTCAGACTTATATTGAAGCAAGCTCACTCGAAGAGCATCTTCAAAAAGGACGATTTTTTAGTGAACCCGAAATCAGACAATTGGCTAAATCTTTACTAGAAATTCTTCAATATTTACACAGTCACAGTCCTTGCATTATCCATCGAGATATTAAGCCGAGCAATATTTTATCAAACAATCGTTCTGGTAATTCGATAGGACAAGTTTATTTAGTTGATTTCGGAGCAGTTCAAACGGTTGCTGCTAGAGAAGGTGCGACGATAACTATTGTTGGAACTTATGGCTATATGCCTCCCGAACAATTTGGTGGACGCGCCGTTCCTGCTTCCGATCTTTACAGTTTAGGAGCGACATTTATTTACTTACTAACGGGTACGCATCCTGCCGATTTACCGACTCAAGAAGGACGAATTCAATTTGAAAATTTAATTCAACAAAATCCTGGTTTTATCCACTGGTTGCAGCGAATGGTAGAACCGAGTTTAGAACGCCGTTTTAAGTCGGCAGAAGCTGCTTTAATCGCTTTAGAAACGGCTGAAGCACTGACGTTACTACCAAAGGTAATTCAACCGATGAGTAGTAAAATTGTGTTAAATAAAAGTAGCGATCGCCTTGAAATTCTCATTCCACCATCTGGTTTTCATCCTAGTCTTATTGGCATAGGATTGTTTGCGACTGCCTGGAATACTTTTTTGATTTTCTGGACGGGAGCAGCGTTCTTTATTCCCTTTCCTTTTAAAATTGTATTCCTGTTATTTTCTCTTCCTTTTTGGGGTGCGGGAATTTCAATGGTGGCTAGCATTCTTTTTCCTTTATTTGGCAAAATCCGCTTGTTAATTGATACCAAAAACATTACGCAAACAATAGAAATGCTAGGCTGCAAATGGACTTATCCTAAACCTTCTCATCGAACAGATATTTATAGAATTGAAAGACAAGAAAAAACTTCTAAAAAAGATTCAGATGGCGATCGCGTCGAAGTTCCTGCGTCTTTATCGATTTTAGCCGGACAACAAACTTATAAATTCAACCTTTCTGAACCCGAAATGGATTGGATAGCAGCAGAATTGAGTGATTGGTTGAGTATTCCCACTACTGGCAGAAAATATTAAAAATCGCCGTTATCCTCAAAAAAGAATGGTTCAAGTCGTAATTTATTTGCGAAAAGCAGCCTCAGCCTTAGTCTATCAAGATACTTTCACTTTGGAAACCACCGAGCATCGATTTAATATTATTCGCTTTTGGGAACAACCTACCGAAATATTTTTTTCTTACCCTGGATTGTTACCTTTTGCCGTATTGAGCCAAAAAGAAGAAAAAGTTGCTATTTTAAGGGATGTTGCTCGTCAAGTGGACACGATAGCTAACCGCAAAATACAGTCGAATGGTTAGTATGCTCAGTCAGATACGTTCTCAATTCATCCTATATTTTAGCTTACCCATTCTCATCTACAGGTATCTTAAATTGATTAAATTTAATTTAAAAACTCTATTATTAGGATTAAGTATCCTGGCGATTTTAGTTTTTTTTCTCACACCTATTATTTGGCAGTTTCTCACGTCTATTAAATCCAATTCAGAAATTTCAGCGATTCCTAATGTTTATTGGCCTTCTCAGATTACTTTCAAGCATTACATTGAGTTATTCACTCGCCGTCCTTTTTTCTTTTATCTTTTAAATAGTGTGTTGGTAGCTGTTATCTCAACTGGATTGTGTCTGGCGATCGGTGCGCCTGCTGCTTATGTACTCGCACGGTTGAAATTACCTGGAGAAAACTATATTTTGATGGGCATATTAATTGTTACTTTATTTCCCTATGTCTTGCTTTTTTTAGGACTTTTAGAGATTG
>JBGTNM010000409.1:0-11593 GCA_041743025.1 Microcystaceae cyanobacterium | reverse complement strand
TTTTTGTCATTATTGGGAGACTCATCGCCAGCGAATTATTAATGATGATTATTATCAGCAAGAAGAGATTTGTGCCATTGCTTCTGGCGCAGTAGAATCGACAGTCAAACAAATTGACGAAGTCAGAGGAAGCCCTGCCTTAAAAGTCCCCCCTTTTTAAGGGGGATTTAGGGGGATCGACAAAAGCTAGGCTTATAACTAGCAACTTACGTCACTACTCAAAGAAGATATTTCATCTTCTTCTATGATCAAAGTTACTCGATGTAACCCAGGCGTGAAATCTGAAGGAATTTGCGCCGTCAATTGACCATCAGAAGTAATCATCGCCTTAGTCTCAATTTTTCTGAGATAAACCTCTCTATCGCCAGTCTCAGAAGTAATTTTCACAGGAATTTTTCCTTTTGAGCGACAATAACTCTCATAATATTTATTTCCTCTGACTGCCTGAGTAAAATCGTATTCCTCTTGCATTTCTAGCTCGTCAGGTAGCTCTAAATCTTGATGGGGGTTACTCTTGCTCATAAACTTGCCTTTCGCGCTTAGTAGCTAGACGTGCGCTAATGATACGAATATTATAATTCATCTCTATTTTATTATCCCCAAGAGTAAGGGAGAGCCAAAACCCGATAATATCTTTGCACAGTGGTTTGCCAACACCAATGTTGATGAGCAAAGTCAGCCAACTGCGATCGCTGTTGTTCTAGGCTTGAAACATCTTCTAAAATAGCCTGGAGACTCTCTAACCATTGCTCAATTGCTCTTTCACCCTCGACGGGAGTTGTTAAGATAAGATCACTGGCAGGAGGATAAGCGTATGCTGTTTCTGGTGCAACCATTGCTGGCGTTCCGCAAGCCATCGCTTCTTGTACAACCAAAGGAAACCCTTCTCCTATACTTGGTAAAACCAGTAAATCGGCGCATTGATAGAGAGGAGCTAGCGTTTTACCACTTAATCCCCGAAAAACAGTGACGTTGGGCAATTTCCACTCATCAGGGTCAATCGCGCCCCAACCAGCAAATGTCCACTGAATTTCCGGCAATTTAGCAGCCAATTGATGCAAGATATGCAGTCCCTTTTTTTCAACAAATCGACCGACAAAAAGCAATAGCGGTTGATTGACTGATAATCCTAATTCTTGTCGAATTTGCTGCCGTTCGGCTGAGCTTGCTGGGTAAAAAATTTGAGTATCTACTCCATTAGGAATGAGTAAAGGCGGACAGCGAAAGCGAGTTTTTTGTACAAAATAGTCTTGGACAACTTGACTAATAAAAATGACTTGATGAGTATTTCTTAAAATCAAGCTACCTAAAGTGTTATTAAGGAAGCTTAAAAGATTGCTAAATAAAGGATTGCGATAAGGTATCCAACCAATATGTTGTGTAATAACAATCGGTTTTCGTAGAATTTTTGCTACAAAAAAGGTAAATAAGTTACCGAAATAAAGATAGTCATGAAAATGAATAATATCTGCTTTCTTAACTTCCCTATATAGTTGCAAAAGAGACTGTATATCCCAAAATGGATAGGGAATACCAATACGATTTTCAGTCCAATTAAACGCTTTCATCGATAGGTATTTAATACCTGTATTTTCTAAAGGAGGCGAGTCAGTATTACTGGCAGCCCAAGTAATATTAACAGAATATTCTTGGCTTAAATATTCCGCTAATTTTCCGGCAACAATTTCAACGCCTCCTCGATGAGCGGGATAATAATGAGTTACTAATAATAGAGCGATTTGTGAACAATTTTTTGGGTTTGACATATAGTAATTCTAAATAGATTGGATGGATTTTATGTTAACCACAAAGGCACAAAGAATATTAAGAAAAAATATTGATTTTTATTTTTTAAAGCTCCACAGCTTATGAAATAAATAATTATAAGGAGTTAAGACAAATATTAAGATAATGGTAGCCCATAAATACCATATTTTGCAAACATCTACTAGCACGTACATTGCTAAAACATTTAAAACATAGCTAGACATCATGACGCTGTAATATTTCCATAATTCTCGCCAGAATCTTTTTTGATGAGTTCTAAACGTATAATATTTATTTAAATAAAATCCGATAAAATTGGTTGTTATAATAGTAATAATTGTTGAAATAAGATAATTAATGACTAAAACACTTGTAAACATATACATACAAAGAATACTAAGAGCCGCACACAGTCCACCAACTCCTAGAAATCTAACGGCTCTAATTTGAGTAATGTTAGTGAGTAAACGATTGAAAAAATCTTCTTTTTTTTTGCTAAAAATTTTCTTTTTATTAGACTTTAGCATTTATTTGTTTCCCCTTGGAATAATACAATCTAGAAGACATGGGTGGGCATCGCCCACCCTACTGTTTCCTATAACTTTAATAGTTGATTTTCATATTTCTCAGCTAAAACAGCATAGAATAAACCATTAAATAGCGTTTCACTGCTCATTAGAATTAATGCCATTCCTGTCACAGCAGGGCGGAAGGCATTGAGAGAACCAAAATCTCCACTTGCCCAGGCTTTAACGACTGAAAATTCAATGACTAACCCAGCAGTTACTAATATAATCGACAGAAAAATAATCCGCTCTAAACTAACTAAACGAATCAACCGTTCGACATTGGGCGATCGCTTGAGCAGCCGATGGGTGAGGGTGTATAAATAAGCTAGCAATCCCGTCCAAAGGAGTTCATAGCCGATTAAAAATAACAACGCTGCGACGATAATCCAGTGGTCATTTAACCAGAAACCTGCCAAAGAAACTGGTTCCCCACCCGGTTTAGTATTCAAAACGATCGCTAAAATTGCCCCAATCACAATCGATAATAAACCTGGCAACCAGTAGACAAATTTGGGCGCAAACAGTAAGATATATTTAAGATGCCGCCAGCCGTCTGCCCAAGGTTTGAGGTGAGGAGGGCGATCTCGTCCGTCTTTATGTAAAGTAATCGGCATTTCGGTGGTTTTTAGGCGTAAAATTGCGGCTTTAACGAGCATTTCTGAAGCAAATTCCATGCCTCGCGATTCTAATCCCATTCTAAAAAACGCTTCTTTAGTAAACGCTCGCATCCCACAATTAACATCCGAAAAAGACGAGCGATACAATCCGTTGACGATAGCAGTTAGTACCGGAGTCCCCAAATAACGGTTTTTCCAAGGCATTGCCCCTGGCATAATTTTGCCTCGCAAACGAGTTCCCATACACAGGTCATAGCCTAACATTAATTTTTCCACCATCGGGGCTGCTTCTCGGAAGTCGTAGGAGTCATCCGCATCGCCCATGACAATATACTTGCTTTTTGTCTCCCGAATACCCCAAATTAACGCCGCGCCGTAGCCTCTCACAGGCACATCCACTACTCTTGCCCCCAAATACTCAGCCAACTCCTGAGAACCATCGGTAGAACCATTGTCCGCCACGACAATTTCACCAGTTATCCCCAAACGGCGGATAGCTTCTTTGGCTTTTTCAATGCAGGGAGGTAGCGTCTTGACTTCATTTAAGCAAGGCATGACGATTGACAATTCTGGCGAATCTGGAGGATTAAACATAGGTTTTAAGCTCAAGTTTTATTTTCAATAATTTTTCGAGAACCACAATAAGTTAGATCAAAGTACTCTGATTTTATATTGTAAGTTTTGGGGTAATGAAACTTCGCATTGTAAAGAAAAGTATGGGGTGAAAATCCGACTAAACATACTTTATCACCATCCTTGATTTGTTGTAAAACTTCTGGCTTAATTGCCTGATTGAGATAGGCAGATAGCGGATTATTTCTTGGTTTAGTATAATCCCAGCGAGTTTGAATACAAAATACCATAATGACTGCCACAGCAACCAACCCAAAAGTACGCTGCTCGATCCATTGGAATCGAGAGGGTAATTGTTGATATAAAAGCAGTAAATAGAGATTAAAAGTGATTAAAACAATAAACCAATAAAAATAGTACCTAAGTTGATAGGCAAAGGGAAGTAATGGCGTTAATATAGTCATTAAAATAACCATGGCGATCGCTCCTTTTGTCTCCCGAAACTGACGAGTCTGCCAACAGAGGAAAATGAATAAAATGACATTAAAAACCACATAAAAAGCGAAATATCCCCCCATGCCAAACGTATCATCTTCTAAGGGAACAAAATCCATCGCAATTGTCCAAGGCCAAGGTCTTTGATCGCTAAACGCCCCAATTTCTAAAAGAGAATAAAGCCATCTTTGATAGGGAAACATGGCTTGTAGCTTTGGAGACATATAATCGCTTGAAGGGACAATCGCGTGATTGAGAACCATGCCTGCGATCGCGACTCTGAGAGGATAAAAAGGATTGCCAAAAACAACGAGGTTTTTAACTTCTGTCGCAAAAATAATGAGGCTAGATAAAGCTGAAACAGTTAATATTTTAATAACGTTTTTAATAAAATGTTCTTGTTGAAGCCAAGCTAAATAAAGGACTCTTAAAACAGCTAAAAATAAGACAATAAAAAGGGGAGGAACAAGTAAGAATTTTGTGTTTGCTGCCCCCGCCGAAGCTAAGACTAAAATGAGGACAGTTTTCCAGTTTAAAACATCATCTTTAACATAAAGTAAGTAGGTTGTGATGATTGCGATCGCTAGCCAAATGTTGCCAAATAAATCCACATAACCAGCAGTAGCAGCAATATGAATCAGAGGGACAGCGAGGAGTGCAATTGCCGAGAGATAAAGGGGAATTTTGAGATAGGAACGCAGGAAAACAAAATAGGTAATTAAACTAAGAAAACTGACTAAGTTAGCACCTTGAGGATTTTCTAATCCAAAGAGTTTCCAAAATAATCCTTGAAAGAAATTAGCTAATAAGGGAAATCCTTGATAAATATGTTCTCTTTCGTATTCAAATATATACTCTTTTTCAGTAATCATTCCCCAAAAGCGGGCTGCAAAGGGTAAATGATACATCCAAGTATCGCCATTTTGATCAACAAAAATCAGGCATTTTATAAATAAAGTACCTACTAGTAAAGCAGCAAATAAGTTTAGAACTCCGTCAGTTTTCCAGAATTGTAGAGGGCGATCGCGGTTGAAAATAGATGTTAAAATTATGATTAAACCAATGATTCCAAGCCCAATTCTCAGTTGTCGTAAGCTGTCAGCGTTGAGATAGCCTAAATAGCCAAAGATACCCAGCATTAAAGCAACTGCAATCAAGCTGCTCCCGACAGCAACTCCCGAATTTTCTTTAAAGCGAGCAACAAAGGGAATATATTTAACAAAATATCGCCCTTTAAAAACTAAAAAGGCAATGAGCATTAAAGTAATTCCTAACAATAAACCGAGTACCGGTATTAACATTGTTTTAAAAGGTTTTTTATACTAATAAGAAAATACTGCGAGCCGTCACAATAGTCAATCCCCGAATCAGTTGACTTATTAGTAAGTATGAAGTTCGCTGGGATGATTGAGTTTTGGCAATCCCAAAGGATAGTTGTAGTATTCTAGATTATGAGCGTGATGCTTGTAGCTTCTCCCACCCTCAAAGGCAACAAAGAGTTGATGATGAAGCACTGTCCAAGAGCTAATAATTAACGTCAGACACAACAAATTAGCAAGCGATTTCTGCCAAATTTGTACGGGACAATAAAGCTTAATGCCCAGCAGTAAGGCGTTCATAAGAGACACCAACAGGGGGATTGAACACCGAATGGAACGGTTTTCTGATTTCAAAATCGCAACGCAGTACAAAAGCAATAAACTCAGATAGACAATCCAAATAATACCGAGAGGACTTAAATGCGTTTTTATCTCTTGCCAATTTAACAGCTTTTTATCCATCCATTGACTAAATCTGTGCAATAATTGATAGAATAGCAGTAGAGTTAACAAACCCAATCCTATCGTTAACGCAGGGCCAGAAGAGTAAGAAATAACGTGAGGAATCCATCGCGTCATCGGATGGAAATATTCTGAAAGTGCAGTCCGATAAACCATTGAAGGAATTAACCGCGCCCAAGCCTCTAGCAGAATCCCAGTAAACGCCAACCAAGTAAAAGCAAAACCCAAGAGAGCATCCCAGCGTTTTTGCCGATAAAGTGCCAAAAAAGTTGCCCCAGAGATAGCAAGATAACTAATGGTGGCATACTCCCTAAGTCCAGCAAACATCCCCATCAACCAAGCGGCTACAAATCCATACAAAATTTCCCTTCTGATGTTGCCTTGTGCCTGCCGAGTTACCAACCAACAAGGAACGTAACCCAACACGAGTAAAGCTGTAAATACGTGATTTTCGGTCATTATCCAACGGTTCATGCCGAAAACAATGGGCGATGAGAGGTAGAGAAATGTCAGCGTTCCCGATATCAAAGAATTGCGGGTTGCCCAACGTGCGAATAAGAAAAGTACAATTGCTTGAATGATAAACAGGACAACATTAACCAGTTGCAATGTCTGTTCTGAGTTGCCGGATAGCGACAGTTTCAACCCCAATAGCAACCAAGCATGATAGCCTACGGTGCGGTGTCCGACAAATAGTTTGCCGTTAGGAAAGAGAATATCATCAAGTGCGCCCATTGCCGTCAGTCCAGGAAACTCGACTCCTCTAAGCGCGTATTCTCGATGCTGCATATCATCCCATGTTCGGATAGGAACCGATTCATAAACAGCGTAGATACGTAGAGCAAATAACCCCACCACAGAGGCAACTAAAACGACAGCTAGTAAGACATTGAGCAGCTTGTATTGTTTTAGTTTAGGGATTGAGAGAGGGGGAAAATAAGGAAATCTTTCCAGCATTGATGTCAGGGTTGTGAGATAAATAAAATTGGCTATCAAAAAGCATAATAAAGCGTTTTGTTAACAATAAAGAGGAGGTTTTAAATCTTTAAAGTCTTGTATTTCACTAATTTTACACCCCTTGACTAGTAATGTTTCATCGTCTGTCTCCTTAAGAAATTGAAAGTAAATATTGAGGGACGCAGGTTCAAATAAATGAACTACCCAGTGACGATAACTACCTGCTAGTAGTTGACTGTAGGCATGATAGCGGAAGATAATACGACTGTCTACTTTTATGCCACAAGTCAGTTCGTTATCTGTGCCTTGAGCCGTGAAATCTACGACAATAAGATAACGTCCTTTTTCTAACTTCACTGGCGTTTTTAGAGAAATAGAATGATCTTCATGAGTAACGAAGTTTTCCTGATTAAGACTTGCAACCTCAATAAACTTGAAAGGAGGTTGATAGATAACTTGATTGATTCGCGTTTGGTGAATGTAAAGATTATTAGCTATGGTAACCCCTGTGGGATAATCTTCAGAACCATTAATTTCTTGATAGGTAGATAAATCAATCGCAATATACCCTTTATCTCTCAGTAAATTAAGACATTGGTTATCATGAGGTTGCGTTTCCAAAATCAAGTGTGGTTTTGCTGTCGAAATGGTTTTGAGCATTCCTTGAACAGCATCGAATTCTGCTCCTTCAATATCCATTTTGACTAAATTAGGAACTAATCCAGTATAGGAAACAAAATCATCTAGCGCAATTGTGGGGACATGATAAGCCGCTATTTTATCTGCATCAGTCGCATAAATGCTATCATTGAGATGGGTTCCTAGATAAATAGGCACTGTTTGATAAGATTGACGGTAAACGGCGGCGAAAAAAACTTGAACATTATGACAACCATTTAGCACAAGATTGCTCTGACATTTGTCGATAATGCGAGGACTTGCTTCAAAAGCACAGACAACTCCTTCTTGTCCCACTAAACGAGACATAACAGTGGTTAAACCGCCAAAATTTGCCCCAACATCAAAAACGACATCCCCAAGACAGCACAAATCTCGCAGCGCGAGTTGAACGTTAGGTTCCCAGTAATTGTCTCGATACCAAGGTTCTACTGGATAAAAGTAGACATTTTCAGCTAAGTTTTGTTCAATAGCTTGCCGAGCTTCCCAGATTTTGTCATTGAGAGATAAGTATAAGTTTTTGAAATTTTGATTGACAGCAAGCTCTTGCTCTATTTCGCTTGCCAAAGCTTTTGCTAAACGCGCTCTCAGCCATTGTTTAAGGGTCTTGATCATCGATAAAATCCCTACTTATTCATCTCGGTAAACCATAAGAAAGCGTGTTGTTCGTGACGGTTATCGTGAAAAATCTGGTAAGTTGGTTGAAATCCGGGATGATTTTCACTTCGCCAAAGCGTTCGATGTTCTTTTTCTACCTGTTGGACTAATTTGCGTGTTTGCAGCAAGGTTGAAAGCGGAGAAAATTGAGACATAGGTGAAATCCAATCGAGGGAACGATAGGCATTGAGCAGCGTTTGAATGCCGTCGAAATATTTCAAGGCAGGCGAATCGGGTTGCTGTTGTTGCAAAAATAAACTTAAGTTGTAAGCGTACTCAAAATCACTGCTGATGTGTCCACAGTAAGATTTTCGGTAGCATAAAGCAGCATAGAGCAAGTTTTCTACTGCTTGAATACTTCTATTAGCAAAGGCGTATTTAATTCCCGCTAGTGTACGGTGTAAGTACCACGATCGCATATCCTCTATTTCTATCCTCGGACTTTGGGTTGTGCGTTCGTCAGGATAGTTCCAGAATACGCCTAACGTGCGATCAACAACTTTTGATTTAATGTAAGGCAGCACTCGACTTTTAAATTCTGTATCGCCTGCACCCCGAAAACTGGCATCATAATAACCAAAGCGATCATGAATTGAGCGGCGGTAGATAGCTCCCACCCAAGACAAGTAGCAGGTTTCGAGATATACTAAATCCTGCTGGTATCCTCGGCGATCATAAGGCATAATATCACCTACCCACCTCCCTTCTGTATCTACGTTAGTAACGACACTGTGACCAATGACCCAATCGACGGAGGAATCGCGATCAAGTTCCGTTGCTAGGACTTCTAAACAGTCAGAAATAATCGATTCGTCTACTCCCAAAAATGATAGATAGGGACTGCAAGACAGAGAAATTCCGCGATTCCAGGCACTTTGAATCGTTTCTCGATTGCGAGAGCGAGCGTAAAGCAGAGGAATGTTTAATTCGGGTGCTAATTGCTGAAAAATCTTATATTCGTCGCCTGGAGAACCACTATCAACTAGAATGACTTCTGCTTGTTGCGCTTGAATGAGGGTTTGATATTGTAACGTTTTTAAAAATAGGGGTAACTTGTCTGCGGCATTGTACAGAGAGACGATAACGCTAGCACGGTAGGTAGGTCTCTCGCGCCTGTCGTCGATAAATTCGTATTCCCAAGTGTTATTATTTAAATTCCTTTGATAGGCTTGCTCAAGCAGGTTTAAGCCATGCTTTTCTCGCTCAATCTCCGTTCCTATCCCATAGATCGCCTCGACTGCTACCGCCTCCTGAGAAAACCCTTGTTCGTGCAGGGTTGGCAAAACGAACGACAAATCGCCAAAGCGATCGCCTCCTAACAAGCGTATTACCCGCAATTGATAAGTAGCAGCAATTAAATCGTTACCGCGTAGTTGTTCGAGTCTGGCAATTTGCCGCCACAGTCGAGCGCGATCGATGCGGTAGCCACTTTGTAGTTTAGCGCGGATGCCTTTCTTATCAGGATCGATAGTTTCGCACAAATTCCAGCATTCTAGCAGCTTATCGTTAATATCTTTGGAGGTTGCTTCAGCTTGGTTGAATACCTGCTGATATCGCCTGAATAAAAAAGGAGATCTAACCAGTTGCGCTGACTGAGAGTCGCTTAAGACGCGAGTTAACTTGGTTTTGGTTTCCTGGCGCCATCGCTTGTAAGTCGGAATGGCGTAGCGGTTGAGATTACGAACTGCTTGAGTGCGCCAACTTTGTTCGGAAACGAACGTTTTTTCCCAAAATCCCGTTAATTGAGTGTACCATTTATCTAATTCATCACGCACGTAGCGATCGCCTTGCGCCTCGCTTTGGTAAATTTCGCTTAGCGGCGGATCGTCGGTTTCCACCTTCGCCATCAACAGCGCGTCAATTAATTGTTGCCGATAGTCATCATAGTGATTGAGAACCTCTTGCAAAGCAGGCAAACAAGCCTGAATATCGTTTGTATCGATGGAAATAAAGGAAATTCTAGGAAAATTTTCTCTTAAAAAGCGGCAAACCCCTGCTTCATGTCCTATCGCTGTCGGACATCCTGAAAAGAGGGACTCTAGCGCGACGAGATTGAGAGTATCGTAACGAGATGGCACGAAAGTAATAGACTTGCTAGCAAAAACCTCGAACAGTTCTTCGCGACGCTTTGGGGGAAGGAGGCGAATATCTCTGAGGCGATTGCCAATCATCTGTTGAAGCTTGCTTTCCGAGGAGTTACCATCAGCATCGTAACTGTGCGGCCCGATAATATTCGCGTTACGATAGCTAGAACGAGGCAACCACCAGGCCAATTCTACAAAAATATCTGGCCCCTTGCGCTTTTCTGTCCTGCCAATAAAGTTTAGATCCGGCAGATCGCTACTTTCTTCAGGTGCAATGGGTTGGGGTAAATCGATAAAATGTAGGGGATTAAAATAGTGTGCTGGAATATTAACTAAATTCTGCCATTCGTCAATATAACTTTTGCTAATACCGTAACGCAGATCGACCGTTTTGTATTGCATTTTTTCCTCTAAGTCTAGAGAAATATTTTTTTGCCCTTGACTAAACCAATTTAAACAAATTGTCGTCGAAATCTTACCATGTAAGGAAAGAACAAGCTTTTCAAAGTTAACCCCAAAATGTTTTAAAGCAGGTCTTAAAAAAATCCCCCACTGCTGATAGTCGGGAATTTCTACAATATCAAAAGATTGTCCAGTAACGGAAGCGGCAATATTACTCGCAATCACAAAAGAGCGATAACTCCAACGAGGCGGCGTAACATCCAAAGAGTTTTTGAAATTAGATAATAAATAAACCTGTTGGTAGGGAATAACACTAACGTTTTGAGGTCGTGAAAGCTCTGGTGATTCCTGCTGAAGCAGATAAAAAAACTGGATCTGAGGATTTTGGTTAATAATCTTGCGGTAAAAAGTCTGTCCGCCTCCTACATTCTCATACAAATCGAAATCAGCAATTAAAATTTTCATATTGACCTATTATCTATTACCGACTCTGATTAAATGATGATACTTTGATAAATTTTTTCCCTAATCATAGTCCTCATTCAATCATTAAAATCATAGTACCGATTACCTAATTAATTTTTTATACCCCTCATACAAGTTTCTATAATCATAAGCTTTGGCAAATTCCCGCGCATTTTGTCCGATTTCCTGCAACCGTTCAGGCACATAAAGTAAGCTAGCAGCGATCGCAGAATACTGAGTCAGATTATCACAGATGATGCAGTTATATTCCGATCGCACTGGATAACCTCGAAAGGCTACCTGCGTACCAAGAATGACTTTACCATAAGCCATTGCTTCAACTGTTTTGAGGGAAGTCCCCGTTCCGGCAAGAATAGGAGACAAAATTAACGCCGCTTTTTGATAAATTGCCGATAGCATAGCATATTCTACCTTACCCAGCGACAGAAAATTTTCTGCCTGTTGCGGTTCACAACACCCACCAACGACAACAAAAGTGCAATTATGTTCGGGGTAGTGTTCAGAAAATTCCTTAGCAATTTGGCGAA
>JBGTNM010000408.1:0-47861 GCA_041743025.1 Microcystaceae cyanobacterium | reverse complement strand
AACGGGGTTTCCGTTTGCGTAACGGGTTATAAATCACATAATATAAAACCCCCATCTGAGCATAATCTTCTTTCTTTTGGGTATATTCTTTTCGCCTCTTATGAGAAACCACTTCTAAGACCAAAATCGGCACTTTTTGTTCTTCCCACAACACATAAGATAAGCGCAAATCTGAATCAATAATACGGGGAACTCCCACACTTAAAAAGCCATCCGGTACAATAGCAAGTTCATCAGGATGATAATAGACCCCCATATCCACCCCAAAAAACCAATCCATCCTTTGTGACCAAATTAAAGCAAGAATCGCTTCTAAAAGTCCAGGAATAAGGTGTTGTAATTGATCTGACGGGGTGACAAGAAAAGCTAGAAAGCAGATGCAATGGGGGTTGCAGTGGTGGCTGCGGCGGAGGTTGTGGCGGGGGATAACCCCATTAAATCATCGTTGAGAGAAAGCGATAGTGCGGATAATTGACTTTCCAAACATTCTCTAAAATTAACCCACTAGACAGATGATGAACCTGCTAGGTTTACATAGCATTAAGGCGGCTATCTGACATACAATTATGCCAAAACCCGATAAAATTTTATATTCGTTGCCCGTTTGATTGTCTTTGCCATGCGAAGCCCCTTCAAAGCATCCATCATGACGACTCCGATTGAAAAAACCTTGCGTAAAATCAAAGCCGAGCAGCGAAAATGGGCAACGATGAGCCAACGCACCTCTAATCCTGTCAACCGATGGTTTAAATGGCTCTCACCAGGACTGTCGGTCAAGCGCTGGTTGCTCATCAGCACGACAGGTCTGATTTGTACGCTATTGGGAACGGCCATTTGGGTCAAATTAACTCCCATCAATCGCCTATTGGAATTGATAGCAACGTTACTGGAGTTTATTACCAACGTCGTTCCCAACTACATTTCCGGGCCACTGGTCATCTTGGCAGGATTATTGCTGGTTTTTTGGGGACAACGAGGGACAGTACAATCGATTAGCGAAGCTCTCAACCCTGAAGGCGAAGGAGAATTGGTCGATTTGTTGTGGACTCACCGCCGTCTCAATCGCGGCCCGAAAATTGTCGCCATTGGGGGAGGAACAGGACTCTCAACGCTGTTGCGGGGACTCAAACACTACAGCGCTAATATTACTGCCATTGTCACCGTTGCCGATGATGGAGGGTCGTCAGGACGGTTGCGACGAGAAATTGGCGTGCTACCGCCAGGAGACATTCGCAACTGTGTTGCTGCTTTAGCTGATGAGGAAAAACTGCTGACTGAATTGTTTCAATATCGCTTCAAAGCAGGCGACGGTTTGAGTGGCCATAGTTTTGGCAACTTGTTTTTAACCGCCATGACCGAAATTACTGGAGACTTGGAACAAGCAAGCGTGGCTAGTTCTAAAGTACTGGCGGTGCGAGGAAAGGTGTTACCCGCGACGCTCAGTGACGTGCGTTTGTGGGCGGAATTGACCGACGGACGGCTGATTGAAGGGGAATCTCACATTAGCGGATCGAGAGGACACATCCAGCGCATTGGTTGTACGCCAAGCGATCCGCCAGCGTTGCCTGCCGCGCTAAAGGCGCTTGAGGAAGCCGACTACATTATTATCGGGCCAGGAAGTCTTTACACCAGCATCATTCCTAACCTTTTGGTTCCTCAGATTCGAGAAGTTCTCGCTCAGATTAAAGCACCCCGCATCTATGTTTGCAATATCATGACCGAGTTGGGAGAAACCGAAGGATACAGCGTATCCGATCATATCCGAGCGATCAACAAGGCTTGCGATCGCCGCTTGTTCGATGCCGTTTTAGTACAGCGTCAGCCACCTTCTGCCTATGCCTTGCAACGTTATGCCAAAGAAAGCTGTCATCCCGTCTTTCTCGATCGCGAGGAGGTCGCCAATTTAGGTTGCCGTCTCGTCCTCGCCAACGTCCTCGACGAAGAAGAAACCACCGGACGAGTTCGCCACGATCCTCAACGGCTCGCTAGGGTGCTGTTGCGCTGGTACAACAATAGTTAATAGTTAATAGTTAATAGTTTTGATTAATTACCAAAAACCGCGTTTGCCAGTCGGCATGACTGTCCGCCAGTTAGTTTTTGCCATCGCTACTTGAGCTTCGGTTACTTGCGCCGAACTGAGATCCACTCCACAAAAATTAGCTCTTTGCAAGTTAGCATATTTGAGGTTTGCACCCGCTAAATTGGCTCCTCGCAAATCTGCACCACTCAGATCGGCATAACCGAGGTAAGCATCGTCGAGATTGGCATTAACCATCGTCGCCTGAGACAGATGCGCTTTGCCAAAATCAGCACGAGACAATTCTGCTCCTTGAAAATTAGCACGACCGAGTTTAGATTCATAAAAACTAATCCCTGGCAAGAACGCTTTCGCCAGATTAAGCTCGCTTAACTCCTGTTGTGTAAAGTCCCGCTTTCCTTTGGCATAAGCCTCTAAAATCATTTTGGCATTCCATTGGGTCGGTTGTTTAATAAGGGGACTTTCACTAGGACGAGGGCGACGGCGACCGACCGTTTGACTTTGAGCGATATTATAATTAGCGTTGCCTGCTGGCGCACCGCCGCCGAAATGGGTGGTAGGTTGAGCGCGACTGATACCTGTCTCAATCGCTGAAATAGAGTCTCCTCCAGAGAGTTCAGTGTTAGGCGATCGCCCGAAACTTCCCGTTGCAGATGAGGGATTAGCAACTCCCGTACTGGGAGGTGCGTTGAAGGCGGTAGGAATAGCTGTCAATCCCTGTAGCATCCCCTCCTCATAAGGAGCCATTTCTAGGGCTGCTAGGACATCCTGGGCGGACTTATAGCGGTGTTTGACCGACACCTCTAACATTTTTTTGAGTACCTTAGAGAAAGGCTCACTAATTTGAACAAAGGGTTCCCAGGCAATTTCGCCCGTATCTGGGTCACAACCGATGTCTTTGGGCGTTTTAGCGGTCATTAAATAAACGCAGGTCACGCCAACTGCATAGATGTCGCTAGCATAAACAGGGCGCATCGCCATTTGTTCGGGAGGAGCAAATCCCGCCGTTCCAACGGCAAAGGCAGTCAGAGCAGTTTGGGCAGAAGTATTACTAGCGACAACGGAGTTGACCTGATTTTTGACTGCCCCGAAATCAATCAGAACCAGCTTGCGATCGTTTTGACGGCGGATGAGGTTGGCGGGTTTAAGATCGCGGTGAATGACTTTCTGTTCGTGGATGTAGTGCAGGATGGGCAGCAGTTCGCTCAAAAATTGTTTGATCCCTGCTTCGCTAAACGGCCCTTTTTTCCGCACTTCTTGGTGTAGATTGGGACCTTTGACGTATTCTTGGACGAGGTAGAATTGCTGGTTGTCTTCAAAATAGTCCAGCAAGCGAGGCACTTGAGGATGAATGCCCACTTTGCCGAGGGTTTCGGCTTCGCGTTCAAATAATTCCTTCGCCATCTTGAAAACATGAGGATCGTCTGTGGCAGGACGCAACTGTTTGACAACGCAAATCGGCGTACCGGGTAGAGACAAATCGGCAGTCGCAAAAGTTGCCCCAAAACCGCCTTTGCCGAGGATACCGAGCGGTTGATAGCGATTTTTCAACCGTAACGGCGAACCGCAAGCTTGACAAAGCGAAACTTCATTGAGGTTTTTAGGTTGAGGACAAGAGGGATTTACACAGTAGCTCATTCACTCGCACCGATAGCGCATTTTCCAGGCATTGATTCAGTCGAATTCAACGTCATCTATTCTTAAAGTTCCCTAGCAATCCCGAAAAATTACTACTTGTCAGGCAAGATTATTAAGTTTGGAGAAGTGAGGGGGTGGGGATGGAAGTGTCAAAGACCTATACAATAACGCACAGTTGCTTCAATTTCTAGCATTTTAGTGTGCGATAATTGTCCAGAAGGGCGCTCAGAGAATCGGGTTCGATCTAGGGAGCGAATTTGAAAACAGAGAAATACTGTTTCCATAGGAAGTCCACTATCTTCAGGCGAGACGCGCACGTTAGTTGGAAAATCTTGTCGAATATTTTCTCCTTTAGTTCCTACAACTACTGTTATTACTAAAGGAGATTGATTAATAGCATCAATTGAAAGAACTAAAACAGGTCTTTTTCCAGCTTGCTCTCTCCCTTGTGCTGGATTAAGATTGACAAAATATATTTGTCCTCTCTCGATGGTCATAATCCTGATAAGCCATCCATTTCTGTAACAGAAAATTCTTCATTAATTGCTACTATTTCTGTTTGAATATCTGGATCTTTAGCCATTGTTTTAATTTGTGCTTCTAAATAAGCAGTATCAGCAAATTTTTCAGATAGTTGATTTCTTTCTTGTATTTGTTTTCTGATCCGTTCCAGTAACCATTGTTGTTCTTCTAGTGATAAAGAACGGATAGAAGATTCAATTTCTAGTAATTTTTTAGAAAACATTTTAATTAAGTACTTCTGCTTAGAGTATCGATAGTGAGCGAGCGATTACTCCCTTAAATTATAAAGAATTATTTCAGTCTTTAGTAATGTTTATACCCCGCTCGGTCTACCCAATAACGATCACCTAATTTGCCTTTAACCCGACCGAGGCAATTGCCTGATGCATCATAGCATTTGTACCTGCTTCGATTCCAGTTTACTTTTTTTTCTACTCTGATTGTTGTCGGGGCATAGGTTTCAATGAGATGTTGTACATCTGCTCTTACACCGAAGTCGGATGTTTTATGCTGTTGCTGACTTTGGTGAAAACTAGTGCTTGGAGTCTGACTTGGAGATTCACCCTTATCAACGTCGTTCATTTGATCTGTGTGGTAAAAACTCGGTATAAAATGAGTATTCCCATAATTGTCTTTGTCAGTAACATATCTCGCAAAAGCAAAGCATTTCATTTGCCCTGCTTGGTTGATGAGAAACAGCCCAACCCTTCCTTATGCTTTCTGACTGATAAAAGAAATAACTGAAAGTAAAACCAGGAATGTCAAAGCTAGCACAAAAGGAAAGCGATCGCCTTTAATTTTCACTAAGACCGCATCCTTCTTGGTTAAATTCCTCAACCGTTTGCTCGGAGAGTTCGTGCTTGCCCATTACCTCTAAAATATCCAATGGCAAAGTGAGGTGGTGCGCCCCTGCTTTTAAGGCTGATGCCGCTTCTTGCGGTGATTTCAAGCTGGCAGCTAAAATTTCAGTCGAACTCCCCTGGAGTACCTGCGCCATCTCTCGCACCAAGGCTAACCCATCCCCTAACAGTCGGGTGGCACGATTGACATAAGCAATGGCATATTTTGCCCCCGCTTCTTTGGCGACTACTGCTTGTGCTGGACTGTAAATCGCTGTCACCGAACAGGCAATATCGCGCGAAAGACAAGCAACGACTTGAAAACCGACAGGGGTTGCCGGAACTTTCAAAACCGTTTTTTGTCCGATAAGTTCGTAGGCTTGCCTGCCTTCTGCTAGCATTGTCTCAAAATCGCTTGCCGTTAGTTGATAGTAGAGTTCTCCAGGACTGATAGCTGCCAACTGTTGGAGCGTTTCTTGCGGGGAAAGTTCACTTTTTGCCAGTAGCGTGGGATTAGTGGTGATGCCTTTGACCCATCCCCATTGCAGGATAAGTTTCGCATCGGTGATGAAAGCAGAATCGAGATAAATCATGATGCGCGATCGCTAGACTTCTTCATTGGTTACTATAAAATACTTAGAACGATAATTGGAATCACGCCTTGTTAGATTTTTCCCTGGCTTGGTGCAAGCAACTGCAACAATATCGAGCGATCGCGGTTATCCGGTGTTCGGCGGTAGACTTGGGATTAGAAATGGCTAAAGCCGTTGCAGCAGGCGGTATGCGCTTGATTGAAATTACCTGGAATAGCCAATACCCCACCGAGATTATTGCTCGTTTGCGCGAAGAACTACCCCACTGTACCATCGGCGTGGGAACCATTTTAACCGCCGCTCAGTTACGCGAAGCGATCGCGGCAGGTACTCAATTTTGCTTTACGCCACACGTCAATGAAAAGTTGATTCAAATGGCACTCGAAGCGAACCTTCCTCTCGTGGCAGGGGCCTTATCTCCAACCGAAATTGTCACGGCTTGGCAGGCGGGGGCCGCTTGTGTTAAGGTCTTTCCCGTTCAAGCGGTTGGCGGCGTGAGTTATATTAAATGTTTGCAGGGGCCGCTAGGACAGATTCCCCTAATTCCAACCGGTGGCGTGACCTTAGAGAATGCGGTAGATTTTATCACCGCAGGTGCGATCGCAGTAGGACTTGCCGGTGAATTATTTCCCGCTTCAGCCGTCGCTGCCAGAGATTGGCAAGCCATTACGCAACAAGCGCAACTTCTCCAGCAGAGGCTTTCACAATCATTTCTTAACCCAATTTTAACTTAAGGGGAGTTCGCTAAAAGTAGGGTTTTTCAATACACGCGATTTATGCGAACGCTAACTATTAGTGACATTCACGGCTGTTCAACTGCTTTTGAAACCTTATTGCAAGCACTTAGGCTGCAACCTGATGATACAATTGTCACCTTGGGCGATTATGTAGATAAGGGGCCGGACAGCAAAGGGGTACTTGATCGCTTAATCGATCTTCAGCGATCGTATCGCCTCATTCCTCTCAAAGGCAATCATGAAGTAGAAATGCTAGCGGCCCTTGAAAATCCGCTAGAATGTACATCTTGGCTGGAAGCTGGCGGAAATGAAACACTAGCGTCGTATAGCACTGAAAACCAGGAAGTTTCTCTAGCAAACATTCCGCAGGCACATTGGCATTTTATTGAAAATAGCTGTGTGGACTGGTGGCAAATAGAAGACTATATTTTTGTTCATGCTAACCTCGAGCCTGACCTGCCAGTGGAAAAACAATCTGAATATTGCTTATTTTGGCAGAAATTCCACAACCCTGCTCCTCATTGTTCGGGTAAGATTATGATTTGTGGTCATACTAGCCAAAAAGACGGAAAACCTGTCAATCTTGGTCACGCGATTTGTCTCGATACTTGGGTGTATGGCGATGGATGGTTGACTGGATTGGAAGTAGAAAGCGGCAAAATTTGGCAAACGAACCAGCAAGGACAGTTAAAAACGACTTGGATTGATGAGTTTATGCCAGGCAAGTAAACGGCGATGAGAGAAAGCGATCGTTACTCAACAATAAACAAATTGTAGTAACATCTTTTTCTAAGTGATTACTCAGCTATTAGACCTGGGCTTTTTTTTATTCTTCTGGTGGATGCCAACCCGCAGAAACCCAAGCTTGTCTAACAGCTACCGCAATTTTATTATTAAGCTGTAACGCTTCTACCGTAGCACGTCCACAAGGAGTAATCCCTTCAATATAAGCTCCGTCTTCTGTCCAAGTAAAATGTTCAGTCCATTTTTGTTGACGAGGATTAAATAAAAGAACTGTTGTTCCTGTAATAGGATCTTTTGCCTGGGTTTGAATGCCCTTATAACTATTACATAAACGACAAGCCAGCCATAAATTCTCCTCATCATCTGTTCCAGCGAATGCCTTGGGAGTAATATGCTCAATTTCTAACAGTCCTAGCACATATCTCTGGAGACTTCGGCAATAGCCACATTGCTCTTTGGCATCCCGTCTAACTCTCGCTTTCACTTCTTCAGAAATGTAGCTACTCATGCGCTCAAGGGTGCAATTAATCCACGTTTAACCGCTTCACTTAAAGCTGTCGCTTTTCGTAATAATCCTGCTTGATAAACTTGCATTAAAGCTTGTAGTTCTAGTTGTTCAATTTCGGTTAACATTCCTGCTTGTTGTTGATCGAGTAAATCGCTTAATTTTTGGTCTTGTTCTGTTTCCATTTGTAATTTAGTTAACGAGATAACTTGCTCATCAGAAAGTGTAGAGATAGGTTCTTGGAACTGAGATTGCAGACTTAATAAAGGCAAAAAAAGTTGAATGGTATCAATTAGGATATCCGAAACATCGCGGTTATACTGCTGGGCTAATTGTTGGACTCGCTGATAGATTTCATCAGGTAAGCTGATGATTAGTTGGGTACTCATAGCTCATTTTTGCGGTACATTTTCCTTTATTGTGCCTGATATTGATTGTAAAAAAAGCTCGACAGTTACAAGTAATGCCTTACAATAAGGTAAGGAGTATTATTAAAGAATTTAAGTAATGGCTAGTGCAACCATCACCAGTAAAGGGCAAATCACCATCCCCAAGGAAATTAGAGATTACCTAAAACTCGAAACTGGCAATAAGGTTGATTTTGTCATTGGTGAAAATGGAGAGGTCAAGGTCATCCCCCTCAAAGTTCCTGTCGAAGCCTTATCAGGAGTACTACACCGTTCTGGCATGAAAGCAGCCACTTTAGAAGAAATGGAAACGGCAATCCAACAGAGAGCAAGTGATTGGTCTTGATACTAATGTTCTCATTCGCTACCTGACCAAGGATAATGAAACCCAATGGCAGCAAGCAACCCAACTTATTCAGCGTGGCGAACAGTGCTTTATTGCCAATATTGTTCTCTGTGAAATAGTCTGGGTTTTAAAAGGAAAACCTTATCAATACAGTAAAAACGAAATTCTCAAAACCCTAGAAGCCATGCTACAAAGTCCCACCTTTGAGTTTGAAAATCACTCCGTCGTCTATCAAGCCTTGCAGCGCACTAAACAGGGACGAGCGGATTTTTCCGATTATTTAATTGGGGCGATCGCACTTCAAGCTGGTTCAAGAGAAACAGCTACTTTTGATCGCAAACTCAAAGACGAAAAGGGTTTTCACTGTTTCTAGTGTTATTTTCAGTACACTGATTACTGGTGCGCCGACAGTCCAACCATTGCTGGAGAATAATGGCGGCTGCTTGACGATCAATCGCCCCTTTATCGTAGCGAGGGGAAAAGCCTTTTTGCCAGGTTCTTAGCTGTTCTTCGGCTTGAACTGAGGTTAAACGTTCGTCTACATATTCAATCGGTAGTGGTAAGTAATGAGAGAGCCGATGAGCGAATTTTTGTACTTTTCTGGCTTGAAATCCTAAATTTCCATCCATCGTGTAGGGCAAACCGATAACGAAAAGGCTGGCTTCGCGTTCGTCTACGAGTTGTTTAATTTGTTCAACATCCGCTTGAAAAGAAGTACGAACAATCGTGGTCAATCCCGTTGCAATTAGCCCCAATCCATCGCATCCCGCTACGCCAATGCGCTTTTGACCAACATCTAACCCCAAAACCGAAATTCGCTGCATTATTTACGTTTTGAATTACTTTTCCGATTTTTGCTCTTGGACATCGGCAGGTTCGGCAGAAGTTGAATGACCGTTGTTGACTGAGGGGAAGTCTGTAGGAAAAGATGCTCCATTGGCTGCCTCTGGGGTATTTGACGATGGATTCAAAGGGTTTTTAGACCAAGACATCCGGCTGGGAATAGGCGTGCGCCCGACAGGTTGCAATTTCTGTAACATCTCAGAGATAGCTAGTCCTTCCTGTTTGGCTTCTTTGAGTTTGTGCCAGACTGAACGCGACATGAGTAGGGTGTGTTCGACACGCTGCGCCCCTAGTTTTTCTAGATATTCTTCCCGTTCGTGCTGGTAGTCTGCTGAACTGAGTTCAAGAGATTGAGGAGCAACATTCTGGACGATTTGCGCCATTTTAGCCAATAACTTGGGATAAAGCCAAGTATAAGCCGGGTGTACGGTTAACTGCGCTTGATGAGGGCGAGAGCCATCTTTGGTTGAAATAAGCTGAAAATAACCGATCGCCGCTTTGCGCTGGGGTTCAAAGACATAGCCTCTCACGACTTCTCGTCGGTGCAACCACTGCTGAACTTTATCAATACAGGAGACGAGGAAACGGGTTTTAAAATCTTGGAAGTGACGGTCAAAAACTTGGCGCAACAGAGGCGGCATGGAAACGCAATCGAGTTGGTAGAGCAGTTGAGCATCTGCATTGCTGACTGGGAGCAGGTTAGGCAGATCCGGATCGCGCCCGGCCAAGTCTGCGAGTAAGTCAGATGCCAGCGACCAGTACGTCAGTTGGGCCAGGGGTTGAAAGCCATTTTGACGGTAGAGGGCTAAAGTTTCTTTCTGATGAATGTTGACCTCTAGCACCCACGTCCGCGCTTCCCAAATCGCTTCAAAACAGTAACGAAGCAGTTGCGATCCGACTCCCTTGGGATCGGACATCATTTCGCTTGCGTCTTCTTCTGAAGCGACAACTGAGCGTTCGACGCGCCAAGTGCTGCGGCTGTTGTTGAAAGGCGACACCTGAACGAACCCGCGCAGGGCAGTTTCCGACTCGGCAGGGGTTTGTGCCTCGGCAACATAAACCGCAAATTGGTGTTGGAAGGGATTGGGGAACCAACTGAGGAATTTAAGCAGTCCGTACCAACGCCGGACTTGCTGCACTTGTTCGCGAAAGGAAACCGAGCAGGCAGGTTGCTGATCTTGTTCAGTTTGAGCCATGAGGCTTTCGAGGCGCTCGACATCCCGGTACTGTACGGGACGAATGAAAATTTTCGGCGGGTCAGGCAATGTAGGAGTCATTAAATCGCCAATCCTAGGGTCGCATACTGCCTTTATCTTACCCGTTTTTCCAGGATTGGGAAGATCTCAACGAGAGCAACCTATAACAAATATTAATAAAGATTTGTAAACTATTAAGGATTCCCTTCATCGTGATTGTTAGTGATTGATGAGTAACTTAATTCGCCTCGAACGCGCTCTCGCCATCGGACACGTTCTGTCTATGGCTTTCGGACTCGCCGGACTCTTACTGGTCTTACCCCATCCCGATTTTATTGCCAGCTTGCCAGCGATTGGCATTGAAGCGTTTCGTTGGTCGATGGCAGGGGGAGGCGTTGCCTATATGCTGCTCGGCATGGCTGCCGTTACCATTTATGCCTATCGGACGTTAGGAATTTGGCACTGCTTGGGATTCATGCTTCCCGCCATTGGCATTTCCTTGGGCAGTGAGTTGCTCGGAACCAGTACCGGCTTTCCCTTCGGC
Source organism: Microcystaceae cyanobacterium (assembly GCA_041743025.1). Classification (GTDB taxonomy): domain Bacteria; phylum Cyanobacteriota; class Cyanobacteriia; order Cyanobacteriales; family Microcystaceae; genus JBGTNM01. The sequence goes on along the minus strand of JBGTNM010000408.1, from coordinate 36,909 downwards.
CACTATCGCTATTTAACCGGATTAGGCTACAAAATTGCGGGATTAGTCCCTTTTACGATTCCCCTTTCTTGGTTTTACTTAGGATTTAGTGCTTATTTAATCACTCGTGCCGGATTAGCTCGATTTAAAGGGTTACAAGCTATTGGATCGATCGCGATCGCTGCGATGCTCTTAACCGCTTGGGATTTCGTCCTAGATCCCGCCATGAGCCAGACTGCGCTACCTTTTTGGGTGTGGGATCAACCAGGCGCTTTTTTTGGGATGCCCTATCAAAATTTTGCGGGTTGGATGGGGACAGGTGCAGTTTTTATGAGCGTCGCGACGTTACTGTGGAGAGTGAAACCGCTAACTCTACCCAGCACAGATTTGGCTTTGCCGTTAGCCATCTACGTGAGTAACTTTGCCTTTGCTGCAATCATGAGCCTGGCGGCTGGAATTTATCTGCCCATTTTGTTAGGAGTTATTTTGGGCTTAATTCCTGCTTTACTTCTCTACAAACTGGCTGAGACTTCTCCGATTTTCCCTGCTTTAGCCTCAGAACCAGTCGATTTAGAGGCAGTTAGAGAGTATTAATCCTAAAAAATGCATTTTGGCGCAGGTTGAGTCGCTACAGATAACCTTTGGGTGTGTGGCGGCTTAGTTCATGACTGAGGTAGTGTGCTAGGGAGTGACAATATCGCTTATCCTATTACCACATACTCACCTTGCGCGGTTTCATCCCATTATGCTGAGGTCATTAAAAATTGAAAACTTTCGTTGTTTCCAAACATTCGAGCTTCAGCAGCTTGGCAGATTAAATTTGCTTGTTGGTACTAACAATAGTGGTAAAACATCGATTTTAGAAGCTGTTCAGCTTCTTTGCTCCCAAAACTTCTCCAAAGTATTACAAGAGATGATGATCGGTCGAGGTGAATATAACTGGCTTGCTGGGAAGGGTAACAATAAAGAGCTTGATATCCGTCATCTATTTTATGGACACGAGATTAAAGTAGGCAGCGAATTCTCGATATTCGGCTCTGCTCGCAACATCGACAAAAAACTCGTTTTGTACATAGTATCTAGCGATCAAGTATATGAATATGAAAATACTGGTTCATTAACACTAGCTGTTCATTATTTTGGCTCGGAGGATGGATGGGAGGATGAAGCCTTCTATGTGCCTCTGTCTACTCACCAAAGCTTGTCTACTAATTTCAGGGAAGAAGAATCAAACCCTTGGGGAGTCAAGACACAGTATGTTACAACATCTTCTCTTACAAATGAGGACATGATGGAATTGTTTGATCAGATTGTTCTCATGCCAGAAGAAGACATGATTATTGAATCGCTGCAAATAATCGAACCAAGGGTTGAGCGAATTGCATCAGTTGGCTCCGGAAAATCCCTGCTACCATTAGACTTACCTGGCGGATTGATTATACGTTTAGCTAGCAGTAATCAACGCATTCCCTTGGGCAATATGGGAGATGGAATGCGACGAATATTAGGGCTGACGTTGGCAATTGTCAATGCAAGAGATGGTGTTTTATTAGTTGATGAAATTGACGCTGGACTTCACTACAGTGCAATGTCTGATATGTGGAAATTAATCTGGGAAACAGCCAAGCGACTTAACGTTCAAGTTTTCGCTACAACCCATAATAGTGACTGCTGGACAAGCCTAGCTGCAATTGCAAACACTGAAAACCCAAGTGAAGAAGGTATTACAATTCAAAGGATTGAAAAAGACAAACCAAGCAGTATTGTCTTTACTGAACGGCAAGTTGTCATCGCTGCCGAACGAGGAATTGAGGTACGCTGAAGAATGGCTGAAATTCATTCCAAGGTTCTTCTTGTCGAGGGAAAGCAAGATGTTCGTGTCATACCAGAGCTAATTGAAGCAAATGGTGTGAATTGGGGAACAAGAAAAAATCCGGTTGTCTATATTCGTGACTATGATGGCTATCAAAACTTAGTAGATCCAGATGTAATTTCGACTGAATTACAAGCTTCTGGGCTTTCTGTTCTTGGAATAATGATTGATGCAGATGACAATCCTTTAGGGCGTTGGCAAAGCATTAGAAGTGCTAGTCTAAAGAGTATTTCAGATATTCCAGAAGATTTACCAGAAGAAGGCTTGATACATCCCATTTTTAATGGAATTAAGTTTGGAATTTGGATGATGCCTGATAATAATATGCGTGGTATGTTAGAAACTTTCTTGACATACATGATCCCAATAGGGAATGAAACACTTTGGCAGTTTGCTCAAGAAGTAGCCCAAGAAGCAAAAAGTAAAGGCGCAGTGTTTACAGACGCTCATCTTGATAAAGCAAATATTTATACTTGGCTAGCTTGGCAAAACCCTCCAGGACGACAACTACATCAAGCGATTATGGAACGTATTTTGAATCCTAATCACCCGAACGCTCAAAGATTTGTAACTTGGTTTAGAGCTTTGTATAGCTTGACTTAAGGAGTTACTCTAAACGTTATAGGAGCTATTCTAAGTGCTATTTGAGTTAATTTTAGGGTTTATTTCCCTAAACATATTAGTTTTTCAAGGAACTGCTACTGCTATCCTTCTCTCGCGCCTGTTTAAGGGAGCAAACCGCCGCCCTCCCCTAATACCTCGCCAACCCTCCCCGGAAATGCTAGGAAAAGTAAGTATCGTCGTTCCTACCCTCAACGAAGTCCAACGAATTAGCCCTTGTTTAGCGGGATTGAGTCGGCAAAGCTACGAAGTGCGAGAAGTGATTGTCGTTGACAGCGACTCCACAGACGGAACGCAGCAAAAGGTTAAAGACGCAGCACGGCAAGACCCACGTTTTCGCCTGATAACGGACGATCCCCTGCCGTCGGGGTGGGTGGGTCGTCCTTGGGCTTTACACACCGGATTTTTGTCCAGTTCGCCCCGCAGTGAATGGATTTTGGGTATTGATGCCGATACTCAACCGCAACCTGGATTAGTCGCTAGTTTACTCGTGGCAGCGCAAGCAGAAGGTTACGATGTGCTATCGCTCTCTCCTCAATTCATCTTGCAATATCCGGGGGAATGGTGGTTGCAAAGTGCCTTATTGATGACACTTTTATATCGCTTTGATGCGGCAGGAGTCAGAAAACAAGCCCCCGAACGAGTGATGGCTAACGGACAGTGCTTTTTGGTTCGCCGTACCGTGTTGGAACGATTAGGCGGCTACAGCAGTGCAGCGAGTTCCTTTTGTGATGATGTCACCTTGGCGCGTCAGGCAGCAATGCGGGGGTTTAAGGTGGGATTTCTCGATGGGGCGAAGGTGATTCGCGTGAGAATGTATGAAGGAATGAGGGAAACTTGGCGAGAATGGGGGCGATCGCTCGATCTTAAAGATGCCTCCTCTGCGGCTCAACTGTGGGGCGATTTGGGCGTTTTGTGGCTGGTGCAAGCATTACCCTTGCCTGCCTTAATCTTTTTGGGAATTTGTTGGCAATTCGGCTATTCTTTTGGCACACTCCAGGCAGCGATCGCACTCAATTTAGGCTTATTATTGATTCGTTTTGCCCTTTTATTCGCTATTTCTCCCTCTTATTATCGTTCACCAACCTCTGCTCCTGCTTCTTGGCTTTTTTGGCTGTCTCCTTTTGCCGATCTCTTGGCGGTTTTGAGAATCTTTTTATCAGCTTTGAGCAAACCGAAACAATGGCGGGGAAGAAATTATGACTAATCAGCGACAGCAGCAACTTAAAGAATTGGCAGCCGTTTTTCTGAAATTGGGCGCGATCGCCTTTGGCGGGCCTGCCGCTCATATCGCCATGATGGAGGATGAAGTTGTCAAGCGACGGCAGTGGATGAGCCGCGAGAAGCTGCTGGACTTATTGGGAATCACTAATTTAATACCTGGCCCCAACTCTACAGAATTGGCGATTCATATCGGCTATGAGCGAGCGGGATGGAAGGGATTGTTGGTGGCGGGTGGCTGTTTTATCTTACCCGCTATGTCTATTGTCTGGATGCTAGCAGCCATTTATGAGCGTTATCAGCGCGTTCCCCAAGTAGAATGGCTGTTGTATGGTATCAAGCCAGCAATTATGGCTATTATCGTGCAAGCATTATGGAATTTGGGCAAGAAAGCGGCAAAAGACATTCCCACCACCCTAGCCGGCATCGTGGCAACGGCTGCTTTCTTTTTGGGCATGAATGAGATCTTATTGCTGCTATCGGTTGGGTTGGCGGTCATGACAGTCAAACTTCTGCGACACCGCCAAGGAAATAGCGCAGGGATATTTTTATTGCCTTTTTCTGGTGTTATCGCTCAGCTAGGAGCAACACCTGTCACCGCTTCGTTATCCTGGACAAGTGTTTTCCTCTTTTTTCTCAAAATTGGCTGCGTTCTCTATGGTAGCGGCTATGTCCTGCTGGCTTTTCTACAACGAGATTTGGTAGAGCGCCATCAGTGGCTTACTTCCCAACAACTCCTCGATGCGATCGCGATCGGTCAGGTTACGCCTGGCCCAGTGTTTACAACAGCTACCTTTATTGGCTATCTGCTAGCAGGTAACGCCGGGGCGATCGCTGGCACGGTGGGTATTTTCTTGCCTGCTTTTGTGCTGGTCTGGATCGTCAATCCTTGGGTGACAAAACTGCGGCAATCTTTTTGGGCGAGTGGATTTTTAGACGGAATCAATGCCGCTTCTCTAGGGCTGATGGCAGGAGTCACCTACGTTTTAGGACGTACTGCCTTAGTGGATTGGCTGACAGTGGTTGTAGCAGTGGTAAGTGTCGCGATCGTGTTTCGCTTTAAGGTGAACTCGGCTTGGTTAGTTTTAATCGGAGGAATCGTTGGATTGGTGGCACAGTTGGTACGGTAATTACGGTTACGAATTATACTGATTCTGTCCGGGCTGACTTTCAGACGCTAAAAAGACGATCAAGACAATAACGCCGATAATCGGAATGAATCCAATCAATAACCACCACCCACTACGACCTGTATCATGTAGCCTTCTGACTGCTACCGCAATACCAGGAATTAAAACAGCTAAAGAGTAGAATCCACCTAGCAAACCAAACCCCGAACCTTCAGGTGTTAAACCTAGCAAACCATCAATAAAACCCAGCACCAAAGAAATTAGAACATTGAATAAAACAAAATACCAGTACTCTTTACGCCGTGCCCGCCCACTGAAAACTGCATACTTCTTTAAAACCGTTAAATACCAATTCATACATTTATTCCTTCTCTTAATCAACTTAGATTCAATTGATAGAGTTAAGCTTGTTTGCGCTCTCGCATCAACTCAACAAAACGCTCGAACAGGTAATCGGCATCGTGAGGCCCAGGGCTAGCTTCTGGGTGGTATTGCACTGAGAAAAAGGGCAAAGTCTTATGGCGCAATCCGGCAACTGTGCGATCGTTGAGGTTGAGGTGAGTAATTTCGATTTGAGGGCTTAAGGAAGTTTCTGTAACAGCAAAACCGTGATTTTGGCTGGTAATCTCGACCTGTTGGCGCAATCCTGCCGGTTGATTGAGTCCGCGATGGCCGAACTTGAGTTTGAACGTTTCCGCCCCCAAAGACAACCCCAAAATTTGGTGTCCCATGCAAATGCCAAAGGTCGGCTTTTCGGCTTGCAAGAGGGCTTTCGCTGTCTCTATTCCCTCTTGAACGGCGGCCGGATCTCCGGGCCCGTTAGAGAGAAAAATGCCGTCGGGATTGTACTGTAAAATCTCATCAGGCGGCGTATGCGCGGGAACCACCACGACGCGACAGCCATAACTCGCTAAACGGCGCAAAATATTGCGCTTGATGCCAAAATCGATCGCCACCACCGTTAACGTTGCTTGCGCCGTTGCCTCCTTTACCGGACGAAACTCCCAATGATCATCCGTTGGCGTTGACCACTCATAAACTTCCTGAGTTGTCACTTCCGTCACCAAATTTAAACCCGCCATTTGGGGAGCAGATTGAATCCGGCGCAATAAAGCATTTGGATCGAGAATTTCCGTCGAAATTGCCCCATTCATTGCCCCACAAGCGCGAATTTTGCGGGTGAGGGCGCGAGTATCCAGTCCGTAGATGCCGACCAGATTGTGGCGTATCATATAGTCAGGCAAAGACTCAGTTGCTCGCCAGTTGCTCGGACGGTGAGTGATATTGCGAGCAATAACTCCTTTAACGTGAGGGCGGTGAGATTCTTCGTCTTCTGGGTTGACCCCAACGTTGCCTAATTCAGGATAGGTAAAGGTGACAATCTGACCGCAGTAGCTCGGATCAGTGAGAACTTCCTGATATCCCGTCATTCCCGTATTAAAAACGACTTCTCCTAGCGTGGTTCCTTGTGCGCCAAACGACCAACCCAGAAAAGATGTTCCGTCAGCAAGCACGAGTAAGGCGGGGGGGGCTTGTGCAATTGACATAATCGTAAAGTTTTTGAAACTAAGCTGAGGTGAAAAACATCCGCGAGCGATAGACTAGATCGAGTGGCAATTTGCATTGCTTACCGAGTCGGGACAAACTTCAGATTATCATAGCAGATTCAACTGTCTTGACCGGGAAAAAGTTAGACAATTATCAAGAGTAGCTAAAGCCGATGAGTCCCAAAAAACTGACAGATGAAGACAAACAAGAAATTCTTAAGCTTTATCGCCAAACCCCCGAAACGACCTCGACCTTGGCCGAGCGCTTTGGAGTCAGCAGTTCGACCATCAGTCGCTTCTTAAAAAGCTGTCTGGCAGAAACTGAATACGAGGAACTCATTCAGGAAAAACGCCTGGCTCGAACCCCTAGATCGAGTGCTGCCGAGCCTCAGAGCGAAGTTCCTGTTTCCTCTCCTAGTACCGATGACGATTTCGTTGAACCAGAAGAACCCTTGCTCCAAAGCGCCAAATCGATTGCGGCGGAGTCTACTCGTCAAGTTTCCGTTTCCTCTGGCAAGGCAGCAGCCATTCGCGCGCAACCGACTCAGTTCGTTCTGCCGTTGGAAGTGCCACCCCCAGATGAGCCAGATCCCGAAGACGTTGAAATCCCGGATGTTGACGTATTCGCTCTCGGCGATCTCTTAGGAGAAGATCTCAGCGATCTCGATGACGATGACGATGAACTCGACGCAGATGATGAAGATGATGATTGGGAAGAAGAACCCATCACCCACTATCTACCTGCTCTGCCTCGCAACGCTGACATTCGAGTGTTGCCTCTGTCGGCAGCTTCTTTTCCTAAAACGTGCTATCTCGTGATTGATCGCGCCTCTGAGTTAATTACGCGCCCTTTAAAAGAATTTAGCCATTTAGGGAAAATTCCCGTCGAAGAAGTCCAACAAAAAACCCTGCCAGTGTTTGACAACCATCGAGTTGCGAGGCGCTTTTCTAACCGCTCTCAACGGGTGATTAAAGTCCCTGACGGTCGCCTCTTGCAAAAAACCTGCGCGTATCTTTACGGAAAAGGAATTACGCGAATTTTGATGGACGGTCAAATCTATTCCCTCTCCGCTACTTAGTAAAAACTAACGTAAAATTTTGTTATTTTGTCTGATAAGTGAGTGTGCAAAATAAATTATACATAAATTGTAGGGTGGGCAATGCCCACCAAAAGCACAAAACGGGTATTGAGTAATTTCTCCGATATTAAATTATTAGATTGATTAACTTCCCTATATAGTAAGCCTAAATCAATTGTACAAATGTGGGATGGGCATCTTGCCCGTCACAGCCTCCACAAAACTGTACAAATCATTTAGGTTAGCTATATATACTCACACTGATGCAAAAAAATGTTATTTATTTGACGAAAGAACTAAGTTTTTTTACAGTATTTTAATAATTACCGAATAGTAATTAAGACAGCGTTAAAATCGATAAATACAGCCGATCGCTCTAGAGGCAGAACGGCAATCATTCCTTGCTAAAGTTCATCTATTGACGAGCTAGTGGTTCGTTAAAAACCTTAGCTTAACCCTTGCTAACCGGAGTTGATAAAGAGCATGAAAGTTAGCCAACTGCTTAGATCTTACGAAAAAGGAGTTCGAGACTTTGCGGATATCAATCTCTATGGCAGCGATCTATCGCGAGCGATGCTGATTGCGGTCGATCTGAGTCAAGCTAACTTAATGGGAGCCAATTTAAGCCGAACTTTTTTAACCAAAGCTATTTTAACAGGCACACAATTAAACTGGGCTGATTTGACCTATAGCAAAAGCAGTCAGGCTCAATTTGTCGGAGCCGATCTCACTAAAGCTAACTTGACTGGGGCTTTCATGGTGCAGTCAAATTTCGTCAAGGCAAGATTGAGCGGCGCGAATTTATCTCATGCCAACCTGCGGGCGGCTGATTTGCAGCAAGCTAACTTGTGTGGGGCAACGCTACAGCGCGTTAATCTACGAGGGGCGAATCTATGCGATGTTAACTTGACCTGGGCTAACCTACAAGAGGCAAGGTTGAGTTGTGCTAAGCTAGCAGGCGTTTCTTGGTTCGGTGCCAACCTCAGTCGCGCTTTCTTGAAAGAAGTCGATTTAAGTGAGTCCGATTTAGCAGGCGTTAACCTCAGTGGGGCAAAACTGGGCAATAGTAACCTCCAAGGGGCTAACTTGGCAGGTGCTAACTTGCAAGGAGCGCGTTTACAGGGAATCAACTTGCGAGGAGCAAACTTAACTGGGGCGAATTTAACCCAAGCCAATTTAGAAGGAGCCGATTTGACAGGCGCTATTTTAGAAGCAGTGCAGATTGAGCCAAGCCAATTACCCATTACCCATTACTCATTACCCATTACCCATTTTCATGATGCCAGACTTTACAGAATACGCAATTGTTCTGGTGAGTGCCGCTTCCCAGGAAGAAGCAGAAGCGATCGCAACTGCTTTAGTTGAGGCAAAATTAGCTGCTTGTGTCAGTTTTACCCCCATGACTTCGATTTATCGGTGGCAAGGAGCAATTCAACTTGATACTGAGTGGCAATTAATCATTAAAACGAATTTAAACGTTTTTCCTGCCCTCTGTCAAAAAATTCAAGAACTTCATTCTTACGAAGTCCCCGAAATAATTGCCTTACCTATTACAGCAGGATTGCCAGCTTATTTAAAGTGGATTGGCGAAAACGTCACTCAGAGTCATCCTTAACTATTAACTATTAACTAATATGAAATGGTTGCCAGCAAGAATCGCCGCTTTCTTATCGACCTACTATGCCAATATGATGCAGTATCGCTCAGAGTTGTTTTTGTGGGCACTTTCGGGATCTTTACCGATTATCTTAATGGGAGTGTGGATAGAAGCATCAGCTTCCGGTAAATTCGGTTTAGCACCCGCCGATTTTGCGCGTTACTTTCTCAGCGTGTTTATTGTGCGGCAATTGACGGTAGTTTGGGTCATTTGGGAATTTGAAAAAGAGGTTGTCGAAGGCAAGCTTTCTTTCCGACTGCTGCAACCGATCGATCCCGTATGGCATCACGTTGCCATGCATCTAGCTGAACGCCTCGCCCGACTGCCGCTAACTTTTGCGCTGATTGGGCTATTTTTTTGGCTCTACCCTGAATCGTTTTGGTTGCCAAGCTGGACAGAATTCGCAATGTGTAGTTTGGTGATCGCCCTGGCTGGACTGTTACGCTTTGTCATTCAGTATACCTTCGCGATGTTTGCTTTTTGGACGGAACGAGCTAGCGCGATCGAGCAATTTTGGCTTTTGTTTTTCATATTTCTGTCGGGTTATATCGCGCCTTTATCAGTTTTTCCGCCTGGGTTGCGCGAAATTATTCAATGGACACCGTTTCCTTATTTAATCTACTTTCCGGCTTCTATTTTAGTGGGTTTGCCGGTTGATTTCTGGCGTGGCGTGTTGACGATGATAGGCTGGAGCCTGGTCTTTTTTGCCCTCAATCGATGGCTATGGCGCAAGGGATTGCGGCAATATTCAGCAATGGGAGCTTAATTTAAGTTAATTCTTTGAAACGTCTAGACGTTTGAACATGGCTTGACGCGCTTGATTGGCTAGCGAATCATCAAGTTTAGTTAAGACGATTTCTGTCTGATATTTTTGTTGTAGGGCAGTTTGAATCAGCCAATCGCCGATAAAGGGATTTTTGGGCAGTAAGGGGCCGTGGGAATAGGTCGCGATCGCATTGCGATAAAACGCGCCTTCTGTACCGTCTTCGCCATTATTACCATAGCCCGTCATGACTTTTCCTAGGGGTTGGACGTTGCCTAAATACGTCCTGCCGCCGTGATTTTCAAACCCAATAATAATAGGGGGTTTTCCTAACATTCGCCTTAAATCTTCCGACAAAGGAGAAGCGGTCACTTCAAAGGTTAGATTGCCAATGCAGCGTTTGGCATCAGGGCCGGGATGCTTGCTGACGAGATCGAGCAGTGCCAATCCTTCGATGCGCTGACCGAGTGCAGGTTCGTAGTAGTGACCTAGCAGTTGGGGAGAACCGCAAGTAAAGACCCCCGGCGTTCCCCCTTCCAGTTTATCCCTTAGTGCTTGTGCTTTGGCCCCTGTGAGGTCGCGCATGACAATTTCTTGTTGGCGGTCTTGGGCCCCGCCACCGACGATTAAATCCACTCCCCAGAAGGCAGAAGCGTCGGTTTCTCGGTCGAGAGGGATGACCTTGACGGGGAGTCCGCGCCACTGACAGCGACGTTGCAAGCAGATGACATTGCCGCGATCGCCGTAGGTACTCATGAGGGTAGGATAGAGCCAACCGATAACTAATTCTTGGGTGTCTGACATAACAAAGATGACGAATGTTTTCGCTCAATATTACCCTACCGGAATCGATGCAAGCTTTTGTTGAAAAACAAGTAACTCAAGGCGGTTATCACAGTCCAGATGATTATATTTTAGATTTAATTCGTCAAGAGCAGGCAAAAGTAGAAAGGGTTGAATCTTGGTTATTGGAGGGGTTAGATAGTCATCATATAAACCTTCATCTTCTAAAGCGTAGCCATTGAGAAATGCACTATGATCAAGATTTATGACAGAATCAGCAGATTTTGGCTGAATTGTAATAATCCATTCTCCTTCACCCACACTCTCAACAATTGAGGTAGGTAGGGTTAACTTTTCCCCTGATTGAAGTTGAATTTCGTAGGTAATATTTAACAACGCACTTTTCATAAATTTGAGCGATTAGAGTTAATTGGTGTAGATCAGGGATAAATTAATAGAGAATTATCTAGAAACTATCTATCAAGATGAACTAGACCGAGTAATTCTTTTTGGTTCGCAAGCTAGGGGAAAGGCAACCCCTGAGTCAGATATACTGATGACTGATAACTGATAACTGTTAACTGATATTACTACCTCAATCGCGCTGATTGAACTAATAATAAACTACCCACTGCAATTCCTAACAAATTGGGCAACCAAGCCGCCATAAAGGGTGACAAAATTCCCCAAATACCCATCGAACTCGTCAGGAACGACAGGAGATAATAGGTAAACAGTAACCCCACACAAATACCAAAACTGGTCGCCCTGTTAGTCGTTTGCGGCCTGACCCCCAAGGCAGCCCCCACCAGTCCGAACACCAGACAGACAAAGGGTAGCGCGTACTTTTCTTGAATGCGGACTTTTAACTTGCGAACTTTTTTTTCATCGCCACTGAGTTTGACGACCTGCAAGTATTCTTGCGCTTGTACGATGCTCATTTCCCCATAATCGCGACCACGATTGGCCAGATCGAGGGGGGCACGAGGCAGGGCCAGTTGTTGGTGTTGAAAGCGGACGATATTGCGGTAGGAACCATCTGGGGCAATGATATAAATCGTGCCGTTAAAAAAGTCCCAAGTATTGCTCGAAATGTTCCAGGTAGCCGATTGAGAAGTGACAATTTGGTTGACTTGGTCTTGCGAGCGATCAAGAATCGTCAATCCCGTCATTTGTTCGCCGTTAAATTCCTCCGCGTAAAACAGTCGCGTCAAAACCGTTTCTTCATTGCCGTCAGGTAGCTTGACTTTGCGGTATTCGGGATAAATGATATTGCGTTCTTTAAAGGTCGGGTTTTCTTTGGAGATAGCTTTTTCGAGGGTAATGGTGGCTTGATAGTTAGCAGCAGGCGTGATGATATCATTGACGATAAAAGCGGCTCCTGTCACCAATAATCCAAAGAAAATTGCTGGTAACACCAGTCGATAGACATTCACCCCAATACTACGTAAGGCAATCAGTTCGCTGTCACTCGAAAGGCGGCTGTAGGCCATCAGCGTTGCCAGTAAGATAGACATGGGAAAGGCCAGAACGATAAATCCTGGCATTTTCAACAGCAGAATCTGAAGCGCGATCGCCAGTGGCAATCCCGATTCGGTCACACGGCGGACGAGATCGAATAGCGTCCCTATCGACACCCCCAAAGAGGTAAACAGTCCCATGCCAAAGAAAAAAGGCAGCAGCAATTCGAGCATGAGGTAGCGATCCATGACCGAAATCCCTGGAAGTCGCCAGAAATAAGCTCTCAATTGACCAATTTTCATGCGCTTTTGCCGACTTCTCCTTAAAGCTGGAAATTTTCGCCCAAATAATACTGACGTACTAGGGAATTGTTGTAGAGTTCTTCGGCACTGCCAGAAGCGAGGATCTGTCCGTCGCGCATAATGTAAGCTCGATTAGTAATCGCCAGCGTTTCGCGGACGTTGTGATCGGTGATGAGAATGCCCATCTGGCGATCGCGCAACTGAGCAATCATCGACTGAATTTCTGACACGGCAATGGGATCGATTCCGGCAAAGGGTTCATCTAACAATAAAAATTGAGGCCCTTCTAGCCCTACTGCCAAGGCTCTCGCCAATTCTGTGCGCCGCCGCTCTCCTCCCGACACTTGGGAACCTTGGGTGCGAGCAACTTTGTCGAGGTGAAATTCGCTCAATAATTGATAGAGGCGTTTTTCTCGGTGCCGTAAAGGAACGCCCGCCTGTTCGAGAGCGAGTTGAATGTTGTCGCGCACGCAGAGGTGGCGAAAAATACTCGCCTGCTGAGTCAAGTAGCCAATCCCTAATTTAGCCCGTTTGTTTAGAGGTAAAGGGGTGATATCTTGCTGATTGAGCCAGACTCTGCCAGGATTAGGTTTAATCAGTCCGGTGGCAATATAAAACGTCGTGGTTTTCCCTGCTCCATTGGGGCCGAGCAATCCAACAATTTCACCGGGCGCAACCTTGAGATTAACTCGGTTGACGACAAATCGCTTTCCGTAGGCTTTATGAATATTTTCTAAAACTAAGGTCACGGCGTTGAAAAAAGTAGAAACAATTTAAGGGTTTGACGGCGCACTCAAGGGAGGCGCGGGGCCAAGTAAGGGGGGAGTAGGGACTAAAGGCGCGGGTGCAGGCGATTCTTCTTCGGTTTCTTCCGTCACCAAATAGATCGATTCGACCTGTTGGTTAGATTGAGGTGTGGCGATGAAACGCCCTTCATCAATCAGGTAGGTCATAATTTCGGAGCGCATACTGTTGCCCTCTTGCAGGACATAGACATTCCCCGTGAGGACGAGGCGGCGTTCGCGGCTGTAATACTGGGCTTGCGCTGCTGTCCCTTGCATTTGACGAGCGGGATAGAAAAATTGTACATTGCCTCTAGCAGTCACGACACCCGTTTCTGAGTTGGCTTCTTGGATGTCAGAGCGAACCGTCAGTGGACTTTGGGGGGAAGGAGGGGCTTGCGCTCGTACCGTCCGGCTTATGCCGACTAAGGTGGCTGTACCAAACACGAGCAGGGCGATGCCACTGATGGCTCGCACAAGGCGTTTTTTAGGAGAAGAAAGCAGGTGGGGAAACATCACACTGGTATGGTTGGCTAAATGACGACAATCCTATTGCTAGTTTACTCAATCTGTTGCCTTAGCCGAGTTGTTAACGTCCACTTTACAGTATGGAAGACGCAGATGCGATCGCTTTGTTGCAGGGACGGAGAATACAGTGCGATCGAGGAATGCTTTTAACTCCCCTTGTCACGATAAAACAAAATTGACACGCAATTGCCATTAACACGTCATGGTGCTGTCATATCGCTCATTTATCGTAAAAATTGTCAGCTCAAATGAAGCCGTTTTCCTCGTTGCTCCTCACACTTGATCTGACTTTCCTCAGCATTTTCCCAAGACAAACCATGAAACACGATACTTTCCCTCTGCCTCAGACCAACTCGCGCTCTTTCAAAAAATCTTTAACTTACCTGGCACTCGCCGTCCTGGGTACGGGGGTTGGCGTTGGGGGAACACTTTTAGTGCAAAACCCTCAACTGCTGGCACGTTCAATCGAAGTCACTTCCCAAGCGCAGGAGCCGCCCAGCGATCGCTCTGTTGCCGCGATTACCCCTTCACAGGCAGACAATTTCGTGACCGATGTCGTGCAACAAGTTGGCCCTTCAGTCGTCCGCATCGATGCTTCTCGCACCGTCCAAACTGAAGATGCCGAAATGTCTGATGATCCGTTCTTCGGGCAATTTTTTGGTTCACAAGTCCCTGACGCGCCCAAGCGTCAGATCCAGCGAGGATCGGGGTCAGGATTTATCCTCAATGAAGATGGCGAGATTATGACCAATGCTCACGTTGTCGATGGGGCCGACAAAGTCACCGTCACTCTCAAAGACGGTCGCAGTTTTACAGGCAAAGTCCTCGGTAGCGACCCAGTTACCGATGTCGCTGTGGTGAAAATTGAAGCCAGTGACCTAAACACCGTCCGTATGGGCGATTCCGACCGCCTGCAAGTGGGAGAATGGGCGATCGCGATCGGCAATCCCCTCGGTTTAGATAATACCGTCACCACGGGCATCGTCAGTGCCACAGGCCGTAGCAGCGCTCAAGTGGGTGTTGGCGACAAACGCATTGATTTTATTCAAACCGATGCTGCTATCAATCCTGGCAATTCTGGCGGCCCTTTGCTCAATGCTAATGGAGAAGTTATCGGTATCAATACTGCTATTATTCAAAATGCTCAAGGACTCGGCTTTGCCATTCCCATCAATCAAGCACAGCAAATTGCCCAACAATTAATTGAGCATGGCTCGGTCGAACACGCCTATCTCGGCATTCAAATGGTCAAACTTACGCCCGAAATTCAACAGCAAATCGAACAAGAAAAAGGCTGGAATTTACAAGCGACAGAAGGCGTTTTAATTGTTCGAGTAATGCCAAATTCGCCTGCTAATCGTGCTGGTTTTCAAGCAGGAGATATTCTCATCTCTGTTAACAATCAACCTGTGAGCGAACCCGCTCAAGTTCAAAAGCTTATCGAACAAATGGGGGCTGGAAAAACATTATCTGCTAGCGTTGATCGCCAAGGAAAAACGACCAACCTTGATGTTGAGGTCGGCGTACTGCCTGAGAATATTAATTAACGCTCTTACACCCCTCTTTCGGTGGGAGAAGGGAAGGTTAAAAACTACAGCAGATTGCGGCTGAGTGAGGGACAAAATGGGTAGGGGCATAATATATTATGCCCCTACGGTGTACGAAAGATAGTAAGTACATTCGTCAGTTAACTAATATCGGTAACACGCCAGCTTAACTTGAGATTGATCCAAAAATTCCAGAACGTTACTAACAGAATTGCTAAGAAATTAGCAAAATATCGGTTGAACCCAAAGACATTAAAAAATAGGTTCAACAGCAAAACATTGAAAACCAAACCCGCCAGACAGATAAGGTTGAACTTAATAAACCTTTTTAATCGCTGTCGCTTGCCAGGTTGTCGCCGAGAAATATCTCTAAACGTCCAAAAATCGTTCCACAAAAAATTATTGATAATTGCCATTTCAGCCGCGATAATTTTACTACGAGTTAACGGCAGGGCTAAGGTACTGGGGTCACTCAACAGGTAAAGCATTCCCATATCGACCACCACGCCACTCAATCCCACCAAACAAAATTGGATGAACCGCGCCGAAAGTGACAGACGCAAGCGCAAAAGGTGCTGAATGTATTCTATATATTGCTTCCATGTCACCTTACTCTCTCCGGCTTGGCGTTCGCGAAAGACGTATCCAGCTTCTGCTATCCAGCGCATTCGTCCGCGTGCAGCGACTTCAATGAGAATTTTATAGCCGACTGGCGAAAGGGGCTTGAGAGCGATCGCGCTGCGACGTACCATAAAATAGCCACTCATCGGGTCGGACAAGCGACCGATAACCTCTGGCAAAATGGCTAGTCCCAACATTTGGGCGCCCCGCGACAGCAACCGTCGCACCAGACTCCACTCGCTCACACCTCCCCCTTCTACATGGCGGCTAGCCACGGCGAGATCGGCTCCCCGTTCCATTTCTGCGAGCAATTCTAACAAGACTTCGGGCGGATGCTGTAAATCGGCATCAATTACCCCTAGAATCTCTCCTTTAGCCACTTGCCATCCCCGAATAACCGCCGTCGAGAGTCCTTTTTCTTCTACGCGGCGCATCACCCGCAACTGCGGGTACTGTACGGTCAAATCAAGGGCAATTTTCCAAGTGAGGTCGGGACTGTTGTCATCAACGATAATTAACTCGTAGTTGCTCAGAAGGCTGCCATCGAGTAGTTGCGTGAGAATTTTCACCATTTCTTCGACGTTTTCGCCTTCCTTGTAGGTTGGCAGAACGAGGGAGAATTTGAGAGAAGGAGCAGCGTCCGGGCTAATTTGTAGGGTTCCAGAAGGAACGGGAATTAGGGAATCGGGTTGAAGGTTCATTAAATCTTAAAAGGCAAGAGGCAAGAGGCAAGAGGCAAAATCCTTTTTTCTCTGCTCAAAATTGAACTAAAGGAAAATGTCTGGTAACGCGCAATGAATCTCCGACTGAAACTTCTTTATTTTTTTTTCCTATATTTTTAGTATGAACGTTTTTGCCCAAAAGTTAGGGGTAGCGGCGGCAATGTTCCCAAGTTCCCCTACACCCTACTTGTTGATTTTTGGGGCCCAATTCGGTTATCCGGCGGCTTGGGCTGGGTTTTGTCCGGCGGCAATGCTCCGGCGAGCGGCGGAGCGGCTCGTCTGTTCCTCATCAAGGGGGATAAACTCAATGTGGTTGAGGAGCGTTGTCACAAAGGCAAACAGCAAAAAGGGAAGAGACAGCACCACCACCAATCCCACAACCGCGAGGGCGAAAATTTGGCGTGCTGTACTCCACAACGCCAAGGCAGTTGCCAGCGATAAGAAGATCACTATCAACCAAACAATGATTTGACCGTAAATATCCCCAAACTTGAGGGTGCAGACCATGCGATACTTTTGAGTTTCCTTATCCATTTTGAGTCCTTAAAATTGGCCTGTGATGTTTTAGGTTAAGCTCCTTATTGCTCAAAGGGGTAAAATTTTCAGGAATCCTTAACTTTGCCGATACCTGATATTACATCTTCACACCAAGCAATCCACTCAGTTTCATAGCGAATACCGAATTTTAACGTTTGGTAGCGAAAGCCTTCTTCCTGAGATAGCTTTTCAGGTTCGAGGAAGTGCTGCTGCTCGATTTGTCGGTAGGTGGTCAATCGCGCTCGATGCTCTACAAGATGGTGATTGAGTTGGGCAAGCATCGTCTGAGGCGGTACTAAAAACCCCGCAAACAACTTCACTAATATTTCATCGCGGCTTGAACTGACCTCTCCAGGCTGAGCAATCCATTCCTGTAAGTGCTGTTTGCCCGCTTCGGCGATGGAATAAACCTTTTTGTTCGGTCGCCCTTCCTGCTGAATGGTTTCCGTCGCAAGCCAGCCTTGAGCCTCCATCTTGGAGAGTTCACGATAAATCTGCTGATGCGTCGCTCGCCAGAAAAAGCCGACTGAACCTTCAAACTGTTTCATCAAGTCATAGCCGCTACAAGGGCGTTCTAATAGGGTTGCCAGGATTGCGTGAGAAAGAGCCACTGTCACCTCTTGACATATTCATCTTTTTGCATATACACTTTAGTTACTTAACTAAGTGCATATAAAACTAATTGCACAGTTATTATCGTACACCATTGGAGACTCGCCATGACTGACTTACAGGTAATAGGGCGCACGCAATGTGGGCGCACGCAATGCGCCCCTACGAGGGTACGTTCTCGTTTGGCTCAACTATCCTTCAATCCACTCGCTGGGATTGACTGGTCTGAAGTTCGCAGTGCCTATGCTGTTTTCATTGAAAATCCCGCTTTGGGCGTGTTTCATATTATTGCGGCAGCCCGCCATAGTCGTTGGCAGCGTTGGGTTGAGAAACGCCTTTCTCGCCAAGCGGCTACGCTAGCCAATGCCTCGATTGCTATTGATCTGGGGGCTTTGCAGCAGTTACCAGTGGAGACTTTGGGCGGTGCCTACGCACGCCATCTGACACAACAAGGATTCGATCCCGAAGCTTTTGTCACGCCAGAAGATCGAGATTGGGTACAGCAGCGCCTAGCTCTTTCCCACGATGTCTACCACGTCATCACCGGGTTTGATGGAACGCCGACAGGGGAGTTTGGCTTAGCCGCTTTCTGTTTGGTGCAGCAGCACAATTTGCTCAATGTCTTTGTCCTCAGCTTCGTCCCTTGGACTTGTCTCGGTTTCCCGAAAAAGACACTAGGCATCTTGAAGGCTGTTTTCCAAGGATTAGTAATGGGATTGAGGTGTCGCGCTATTTTTGCTTATCCCTTTGAGGACAATTGGTCGCGATCGCTTTCTCAAGTTCGCCGCGACTTAAAGATAGCTCTAGTATAACAAGGGGCTGGGACTGGCTTCCACGAGTGAGAGGAAGTTTCGGTCACATTCTTGCCAAATTTTGCCATCGAGAGCCATTTGTTCAATTAAACTCGCTAGACGCAGCGCTTTTAGGGCTTGTTCTCCCCCGACAGAAGGCTGATCCCCCCCTCGAACGCAGTGAACGAAATGCTCTAATTCAGCATGAAGCGGTTCAATATTGCTGGTGTAGACTTTTTCGATCAGTCCGTCTTGACGGTAGAGGACTTGTCCATAATCGGTGGAATAATTGGCAGTTACTTGGCGGTGAATGAGGATGTCATTGTTGAGAAAATCGGCTTCTGTCAGGCAGTTTTTGCAGTGGGCAGCGAAACGGCGAATTTTGCGATGGGTGACTTTACTGGCGGTGATAGTTGCAACGATGCCGTTGGCAAATCCCAGCGTAGCAGTGACGTAATCGAGATAGCCTGAATCAGACGCACGACTGCCACTAGCAGTCAATTTCACGACCGAAGATCCGACTAATTCCAACAGCAAATCAATGTCGTGAATCATTAAATCGAGGACGACTGAGACATCATTCGCCCGTTGAGAATAGGGACTCATGCGATGGGCTTCGAGTGCCAGTAATTCCTCGGTTTTAAGGACTTTACACAGTTCTTGGAAAGCAGGATTGAAGCGTTCGATATGTCCCACTTGTAAGATACAATTAGATTCTGCCGCCGCATTGACTAGCGATTCGGCTTCAGCAATACTAGCTGCGATCGGTTTTTCAATGAGGGTATGTACTCCCGCTTGCAAGCAATCCATCCCGGCTTGATGGTGGAGGCGAGTAGGCACAGCAATACAAATGGCATCGACATGGGGCAGTAAATCGAGATAGCTTTCAAAAAAGCGCACCCGATATTTACTAGCAGTATCTAATCCCCGTTCGACGTTGACATCAGCAATGCCGACAAATTCGACATCTTTGAGTAAACTCAAAACGCGGGCATGGTGCTGTCCCATATTGCCAACACCAACTACCCCAATGCGAATGGGATCGGTAGAAATTTTCAATCTTTGCTGGGTTGGGTGTGCGTTCGACATCCTCATTGGCACTCCTATTCACTCCTCCACCACTTGGCACGATCGTTAATGACGTGCCGACTCTTCGATAAAAAGAAACCACCAAGATACTAACACAATTGGCCTAATTGTAAAGAATTCCAAACTTTAACTCCGAAAGGTCACGTTCACGGCATTCTAGGCACTCACTTTCTCTACCGTACTGCGTTTGAATACTCCGTTAATTCTTTTAAGCTTTTGGGCTAAAAGAATATCATTAATTTCGTACAAGGAGATCTAGCCATTGCCAATTAAAATGGGTCGCCTGGGATTCGAACCCAGGACTAATCGGTTAAAAGCCGAGTGCTCTACCACTGAGCTAGCGACCCAAGATATCTTCAGCACACAATTTATAATTGTAACATAGATTCTTGAATAGGACAAGATCATACCGACAAAACGTTTACTGCAATCTCAACGATTGTCTCTAGACTCGCTGCGGGTTCGAGGTTAATTAAATTATCTCCCGTATTGAGGGCATTGCGCGGCGCACTCCAAGGTTCGAGACAGACATAATTTTTGCCTTTAATTGTCCAAAACACTAAAGTCGAATAGCAATCGGAATAGTTCAGACTCAGTTGCAAGCGACGATGATTATCGGTAAATCCTGCCGAATGGCGGGTTATAGAGCTAAAAGCGACATCAATTTCCTCTCGTTCTAGGTCAAGCGCGCCATTAAAAGGAAAAACTTCTTTTGTCTGCTGATCTTGATAAGCTGAAGCGGGGATGTCAAACGTCAGTTGCGTCTTGTCTTTAACCTGAAAATAGGGATGCAATCCCGTTGAAAAAGGCATTTTCTGAGTTGATTGGTTGGTGTATCGCTGCTGAATTCGCAAGCGGTTTCCTTGCAATTGGTAAGTGAAGGTAAGTTGAAAATCGAAGGGATAGACTTGGCGCGTTTGTTCGCTGCTGGCGAGAACAAGTGTCAGACTGGCGCAGTTTGCGGTTTCTTGTCGTGTCACTTCCCAAGGCAAATCTCTGGCAAATCCGTGTTGAGTAAGCGTAAACGTCTGTCCCTGGTAGATGTAGGTATTGTCGGGAAGATTGCCACAGATGGGAAATAAAATCGGAATGCCGCCTCTGACGCTCAATTGAGGGTTGGCAAAACGTTCTGCATCCAGATAGAGAATGTCGTTTCCTTGGTATCGCCAACGGGTAATGATTCCGCCACGTTCGGGAACCACTTCGAGGCGAGAATCGGCTTCTTCGTCAATGAGAAGGTAAGTTAAGTATTGGTCGGATTGAGTCGCGATCGCAAATCCCATTTTGCTCCTTAATCTTTACTGTAAACCCTGATTTAAGAAATAGGCTAGCGCGGCACTGCCGATAGGAACCGTTAAATTATCAATCCCTAACTTAGAAAACGCTTCTAACCCGGTTGCTACGACGGCGACTAGCAGAGCAATGATGGTAGTATTGACAAAATTTCCCTCAGTAACCGCAAAAATTAAGCTAACTACCATAAAACTTACCCCAAACATAGTTAGAGAACCTTCCCAGCTTTTCTGGATGCCTAATACTTGATAGGGATGCCGACCAAAATTTTGCCCTATCAGTGCCGCCATTCCATCTCCCCAAGTCATAATTAAAATGCCAATCGCAGCATATTGGGGTTGCTCTAAATACCAAAACCATCCGACTAAAACCCCGATACTTACCGCATAAAAAAAGGTTCCTAAACTTTGCCGTCCTATGCTGTTAATACTGGGTAAAATTGGCAGAAAATAGGAGATTAAAGCAACAATACTCGCAAACACTGCCGCGCCTATGCCAATCCAGGCAGGAAGTTGCAACCCCCATGCCAGCAAAATCACATTTCCTGTACCAATATGAACGATTTTACGAGTAAATTCGGCATCAGTTCCCGTCAGTCGGTTAATAGCTTCTGCTAAAGCGATAATAAACCCTAAATAAAGACAGGCAATGCTGAGGGGATACCACAGCGAGGGAAGTGTCTCTAAAGAGGGAACGAACTCAGACAAAGTTACAATACCTAAAAAGATTTACGATCAGTCTCAATTTTCTAGCTTACAATAAATTTTGCTCTTCTAGATGATAGAATTTTTTCAAATCTCTGTGTCTTTGTGGTTCATACAAAATTTATGACAACCTATTGAGGTTTGCTATCTTCATCAATGCCTTCTTTCAAGCAAGAAAAATTTATTGCGACTGAATCGTTAGACGCTTACGGGGAGAGTGCAGAGAGAGTCGTCTGGGAAGCGATTCAACAAGGTTTTGCTGACAAGGATTGTATTGCTTACTGGCGGTATCCAATTTTTAGTCAAAGGGGGAAATTTCGCAAAGAACCTGACATTTTAATTGCCGATACTGAACTCGGAATAATCATTATAGAAGTTAAATCTATTACCATCGATCAAATTGTTAATATTCAAGGTCATCGCTGGCAATATCAAAATTACTATGCTCACTATGGCAACCCTTATCAACAAGCGGAAAATCAACTTTTTTCGCTACTTGAATACTTTAAGAATGAACCTTCTCTCAACCAAAAAATAACGGCTAGAGTGGTCATTGCATTGCCTAATATTACTGAAAATCAATGGCAAATGAGAGGATTTGATAAGCTTCCTAGCAATCCGCCTATTTTGTTTCAAGAGCAGTTAACTTCAGCCCCCATCATTTATCATTATCTTCAAGCAATTACCCCAGTTATTAAAGGAGACAAAGTTAACGAAGTACAATGGCAACTGCTCCTATCAATGCTAGCAGGAACGCCAGTGTATTGCCAAGAAAATCATCGAGTGATATCAACACCTCAGAGTCGAGGTAAAGTTTTACAAAAGTTGCGATCGCACCTCAGCTATTTCGATCTAGAACAGGAAAAAATTGCTAAACAAATTCCACCTGGATGTCAGAGAATTCGAGGCATTGCCGGTTCAGGAAAAACCGTTTTGCTCTGTCAGAAAGCGGCTATCATGCACTTGAAACATCCTGAATGGAAAATTGCTTTTATTTTTTTCTCACGCAGCCTCTATTCAACGATTATTCAACAAATAGATAAGTGGCTGAGATATTTTACTCATGACAAAATCCGATACAATAAACACCAGCAAAATTTACTAATCTTTCATGCTTGGGGTTCTGCCAAACAACAAGGATTTTATCGATTTCTCAGTCAATTGATTGGTTTGCCTCCTCTCTCAGTTAATGAAACAGCCATTCAACAACCCAATGAAGCTTTAGCAGAAGCTTGTATTGATTTATTAGAAAAAACAGCTATTCCTCAAGTTTTTGATGCGATATTAATCGATGAAGGACAGGATTTAATTGTCAATACTTGGCAGTACCAAGGAAAGCAACCTTTCTATTGGCTAGCTTATCAAGCTTTACGCGCTAGTAATCCCGTTAATCCAGAATTAAAACGATTAATTTGGGCTTATGATGAAGGGCAAAGTTTAGCCTCTTTTAAACCACTAAATGCTAGTGAAATTTTTGGAGATGATTTAGGACATTTAGTAACCGGACAATATGCTAGCGGTATTAATAAAACTGAAACCATGAAACGTTGCTATCGGACACCCCACTCTATTATCACGGTTGCTCACGGCATTGGCATGGGATGGTTGCGTTCTCAGGGAATATTGGTAGGAATGATGCAAAAAGCAGAATGGGAAATGATAGGATACGAAGTAGAAGGAAATTTAATTCCTGGCTCTCAAATTACGCTCAAACGTCCTCTAGAAAACTCTCCTAATCCCCTTCCTAATTGGTGGCAAGGTTCGCTCATTACCTTTCAACATTACTCAACTCGACAGCAAGAACTTAGTGTACTTGCAGAAAAAATTAAACACAATTTAAAACAGGATGGTTTGCGCCCCAGCCGAGAAATTTTAGTCATTATTTTAGGGCAGTTTTTTGATGCCTCTAAACTAGAAACTTATGTCGCTAATTTTTTAATAAGACAGGGAATTGATATCTACCTTCCTGGTACTGATAAGTGTAACAGCCTAAAGACAAATTTAGTGAGCCAAAACCCTAGTCAATTTTGGTTTGAAGGTGCAGTAACAATCTCTCGAATTCATCGGGCTAAAGGGAATGAAGCAGATATGGTTTATTTGGTAGGGTTGGATAATGTTGCCAAAGATGAAAGTAATTTACACCTACGAAATCAGCTATTGATTGGTTTAACCAGAACCAGAGGTTGGGTCAATATTAGTGGCATTAATAATTATATAATGTATCAGGAACTCAAACAAGTTATTGCGAGTGAAGGCACTTTTTCTTTTACTTTTCAGCCTCCTTTAAAACGCCAGATAACCGCAACCGATGCAGGAGAATTACTCGAACAATATGCCCTGGGTAGGCGAGATTTTCAGCAAGCAGATTTACGAAATGCTATTTTAGAAAGTATTAATTTATCTGATATTAATCTGATTGGAGCCAATTTAGCAGGGGCAAGTTTAAAACAGATAAACCTTGATCGCGCTAAACTGATTTTAGCCGATTTAAGCCATACCGACTTAACTCAAGCAAGTTTAAAAAGAGCAAAATTAATGCAAGCTAACTTACAAAATGCTAATTTAACAGGTGCAGATTTAACAGGTGCAGATTTAAGTGATGCTGTTTTAGTAGGTACTATTTTGCAGGATGCTCAGTTAAGAGATACTATTTTAGAAGATGCGATAGGCCAATAATCATTATGCCCAAAGAAATTATTATTAAATCAGGACACACCGAAAAAGAATACTGGAAAGATCTCTGGCGATTTCGAGAATTATTTTATTTTTTAGCTTGGCGAGATATTCTCGTGCGCTACAAACAAACAGCCATTGGGATTGCTTGGGCGTTAATCAGACCTTTTTTGACGATGATTGTCTTTACCATTGTTTTTGGTAAATTAGCAAACTTACCTTCTGGAGGCGTACCTTACCCTATGTTGGTGTTTGCAGCTATGCTTCCCTGGCAGTTTTTTGCGAATGCGTTAACCGAATGTAGTAACAGTTTAATTGCTAACGCTAATTTAATTGCCAAAGTCTACTTTCCTCGCTTGATTGTTCCCGTTAGCGCAGTGATAGTGAGTTTCGTAGATTTCCTTATTTCTAGTATGATTTTATTGGGTTTAATGGCTTGGTACAATTTTCTTCCTAGCTGGCGTATTTTGACCTTACCGCTATTTATTTTAATGGCGTTTGCGGCGGCGATGGGAGGGGGATTATGGCTGTCTGCTTTGAATGTCCAGTATCGCGATTTTCGTTATATTGTTCCGTTTCTCGTCCAATTTGGCTTATACATATCTCCGGTTGGCTTTAGTAGCAGTATTGTTCCCGAAAAATGGCGGTTGCTTTATTCGCTCAATCCAATGGTAGGTGTCATTGATGGTTTTCGTTGGGCAATTTTGGGAGGAGAAACCAAACTTTATTGGCTAGGATTTTGGGTGTCTTGCAGTTTAGTAATTTTCTTACTCATCAGTGGCATTTGGTATTTCCGACGGATGGAAAAAACCTTTGCTGATGTGATTTAAATATATTAACCACAAAGATACAAAGGCACTAAGAAAAGGAGATAGAGGTGGAAAATTCTTTTAATATGACTGATTATGTCACGCAGACGGCGGCATTAATTAACCTAAATATCGCCCCTGAGTACTTACCTGGGGTAGTTGATAATTTAACACGAATTGCCGCGATCGCAACGCTTGTAACTGAATTTGAGCTAACTGAAGATCTCGAATCTGCTGCCACCTTTGATCCTGTAGAATCTAATAAGTAGGATGCGTTAATAACGCATCCTACCATCGCTCTCAAAAGATTAAAATGACTGAATACAGAAGACTTTTAGTTCCTGGTGCTAGCTATTTTTTTACTCAAGTCACTTATCAAAGAATTCCCTGGTTATGTACTGAAGTCGCTCGAAATACTCTAAGAGAAGCGATAAATTATGTTAGAGAATTACGTCCTTTTAGTATTGATGCTATCGTTTTATTACCCGATCACTTACATTGTATTTGGACGTTACCAGAAGGAGATAGTGACTTTTCAACTCGCTGGCGATTAATAAAAAAATATGTTACTAGAAATGCTAAAGATTGTCTAGAAATTTCAACAGAGATTAGTTTATCACGTCAAAAACGTCAAGAAAGGAATCTCTGGCAAAGAAGGTTTTGGGAACACCTAATTCGAGATGACGAAGATTATGAAAAGCACTGTGATTATATTCACTACAATCCGGTGAAACATAGATTATGTAATGCTCCAAAAGATTGGAAATACTCAAGCTTCCATCGTTTTGTTACTCAAGGAAGCTACTCTCAAGATTGGGGAAGTGAGCCAATTCTCAATTTTCCTGATAACATCGGCTATGAGTAGGATGCGTTAATAACGCATCCTACTCAATTAATAATGCCCAAAATTATATTCTAAATTAATTATGTCATCCCAATTTTCGACTTCACATAACGATAGCATAGCGTTAGCATCGGCAATTCGTTCGGGAGAAATAACAGCTACGGCAGTTATTGAGTCAGTTTTAGATAATATTCGCGCTAAAAACCCTACTTTAAATTGCTTTACCGCAATCCTAGCTGAATCTGCTCTCAAACAAGCTGAAGCGGTTGATAGCGCCATCTTACAGGGAATAGACCCCGGCCCTTTAGCAGGAGTTCCTTTTGCCGTCAAAAACTTGTTTGACATCGCCGGAATTACCACGCTAGCGGGATCGAAAATTAACGCCAGCAACCCGCCTGCTACTCAAGATGCAACCGCGATCGCCCGACTCAAACAAGCAGGGGCTATCCTGATAGGAGCGTTAAATATGGACGAATATGCCTATGGATTCGTCACCGAAAATTTCCACTATGGCACGACTCACAACCCTCACGACTTGACACGCATTGCAGGCGGATCGTCTGGGGGTTCTGCTGCTGCGGTGGCGGCGAGATTAGTCCCTTTTAGCTTGGGAAGCGATACCAACGGTTCGATCCGCGTTCCTGCTGCTTTCTGCGGGGTATTGGGATTTAAACCCACTTATGGAAAACTCTCTCGTGCGGGTACTGCTTTACTTTCGAGCAGTTTAGACCATATTGGCCCATTTGCTGGCTCGTTGCGCGATATTGCGACTATTTTTGATTGCTTGCAAGGAGAAGATTCCCGCGATCCCATCTGTACGCGCCGTCACCCTCAACTTTGCCTACTTGACTTAGACAGGGGAATTGAGGGATTAAAATTTGCTGTATTAGGCGATTATTTTCAGCAAGGAGCAGAAATAGAGGCACTAGCAGCAGTAGAAACCGTCGCAAAGCTGCTAGGGGTTAAAAGAACGGTTATTTTGCCGGAAGCGCATCGAGCAAGGGCTGCTGCCTATCTTATCACAGCCGTTGAGGGGTCGAATGTGCATCACTCAAAGTTGCGATCGCGTCCTCAAGATTTTGATCCTGCTACTCGCGATCGCTTTCTGGCAGGGACATTAATTCCGGGGACTTGGTATCTTCAGTCGCAACGTTTCCGCCGATGGTTTCGCGATCGCGTTGGCGAAATTTTCCAGCAGGTTGACATCCTTCTTGCGCCGACAACTCCCTGTGTTGCACCACTTTTAGGACAAGAAAAAATAATCATAGCAGGCGAGGAAATGCTAATCCGCCCCAATTTAGGACGGTTTACTCAACCCATCTCTTTTATAGGCTTGCCAGTGCTATCATTCCCTATCATACGTCCGAATTCGTTGCCGTTGGGCGTTCAAATTATTGCTGCACCCTATCAAGAGTCGTTAATTTTGCGCGTGGCTCAAGTGCTAGAAAGGTTAAGATAAAAAAGATTGGTGTGAGTTATTATGAATTTAGAAACAACGATTAAAGAGCTTATAATTTGGCTAATTTTTACAGTTTCAGTTTCTTTATTACCTTTAATCATAGATTATATGATAAGAATTATTAAAACTCAAAATAATCCTTCGTTAGAAGATTTAACCGATGGGCAATTGTTGTTGATAGCTGTCGCTTTGGGGGCAGAAGCAATAGGCAGTGTATTGTTTAAAGGACAGAATTATAGTGTGGATGAAATCATTATAATAGGCGTTAGTTTTCTTATACTTTTATTTGCAAGTTTTTTGTATCCATCGATAATAGATTTAAAACAGAGTCAAAGATTACAGTCTCCTCGCTTTGTTTTGAAAGTAACATTAGTATTATTTTCCCTTTCACTTACTTTTAGTTTTGCGTGTAAATGGATTAGCCTTCGCCAATAAAAGGAGTTTTGAAACTATGGATTTGATTGTAGTTATTGTATTTTCTGTTATATCAATTGCTGGAGGAATCGTGGCTGGATATACGACAATTACAGCTATTTTAGAATTTTCATCCTGGAAAGCCAAAACCCCTAAGAAAGTTCTAGACATTGATGAAGTCAACATTATTGAAAAGGGAGGAAAAGAGCATAAAATAAGCATCCATAAAAAGCTGTCCGAAGTAGAACTTAGAGAAACATTTTACCAGGAATTAAATAAAATTACTCAGGAAACTCAAACTGACGAACAAGAAGCTAGGTAAATGTTGGTAGATAAACTATCGTTTTACTGTTTTACTTTATATTGTAAAAGTCTAGACTTATCAGTTTGTTATGAAACAACCCAAAGTTATTTTTTTTGATGCTGTCAATACCTTATTTGGCATTCGGGGAACCGTAGGAGACGTTTACAGTGCGATCGCTGCTCAATTTGGTGTAGAAGTTGCGTCTCAACTATTAGATAAAGCCTTCTTTTTAAGTTTTAAAAACGCGCCGCCATTGGCGTTTCCTAATGTCGATCCACTACAGGTTCTGGATTTAGAATTTCAATGGTGGTACGAGATTGCCTATCAAACTTTTTCTCAAGTGGGTGTTATTGAGAAATTTACTGATTTTGATGCTTTCTTTGCTCAACTCTACAACTGCTTTGCACAAGTAACGCCTTGGTTTGTTTATTCTGATGTCTTTTCTACCTTAGAATACTGGCAAAAGCAAGGGATAGAATTAGGGATTATTTCTAACTTTGACAGTCGTATTTATGAAGTTCTCGATTTGTTAGGATTGAGCGATTTTTTTAGCAGCATAACCATTTCTTCGAGTACGGGTGCGGCCAAACCGAATCCCCAAATTTTTGCTGTCGCCCTAGACAAACATGATTGCCTTCCTCATCAAGCATGGCATATTGGAGACAGTTTTAAAGAAGATTATGAAGGTGCAAAATCAGCAGGAATTAATGCTTTTTTACTTGAGCGAAATCGAGTAGAAAGGGAGTTTAATAATACTATTTTTTCATTAGAAGAACTTTTGTAGAAAATATCTATGCCAAATACGAGAACTTAAACAAATGCTCAAAAAAGTGGGTTTTCAACAGCGTACTGGAAAAGGAAGTCATACGAACTGGTTTCACCTTTTGTATTCTGGAAGGGTTACAATTTCAGGTAAGGAGGGAGAGGATGCTAAAGAGTATTTAGAGAAAGAGGTGTTAAAAGCAATTGAAGAAGTCGAGAGAAAACGAAATGATGGATAAACCTAAGTATCAAATGATTATTCAATGGTCAGACATAGACGCTTGCTATTTAGTTGGGTTTCCTGACTTTCCTGGACAGCAGTGGAGAACGCATGGAGACACCTATACTGAAGCAGTAGCTAATGGAGTAGAAGTATTAGAGTTATTAATTGAAGATTATCAGCTAGCAGGTGAACCTTTACCTGAACCGACAATATTACCGGAAAAAGTTGCTTGAGTATTAACTTGTATTCACCTAATCTGTGACTTCCTCTCCCAACTCCCCAAGAATTCGCGCTAGGGTATAAAAAGATACCTGTCACTGTCTATTAAATTCAATATGGTTAACGCGACTGTCGTAGAAAACCCCTTACTGATTGGCAAAGGATTACCCCCATTTGACCAAATTAAGTCAAAACACGTCGTTCCGGCGATGACACAACTTCTCGACGAACTTACCGACGAACTCACCTACCTCGAAGCAAACATCACCCCGACTTGGGAAGACTTAGTCGAACCCCTCACCCGTCTTGAAGAACGCCTAAGCTGGAGTTGGGGAATTGTCGGGCATTTGATGGGGGTTAAAAATAGCCCCGAATTGCGGGATGCTTACGAATCCATGCAGCCGCAAGTGGTTCAACTTATCAACCAACTCAGTCAAAGCAAACCCATTTATGAAGCGTTTAAGGCTTTACGTGCTAGTGACGACTGGAATTCTCTTGAAAATGCCCAAAAACGCATTGTTGATGCAGCTATCCGCGATGCTGTTCTGTCAGGCATAGGATTAGAAGACGAACAACGGGAACGATTCAACCAAATTCAACTCGAATTAGCCGAACTTTCTACCAAATTTTCTAACAACATCCTTGATGCGACGAAAGCGTTTAAACTCAAACTCACGCAAGAAACGGAAGTCGAAGGTTTACCTGCCAGTTTACTGAGTCTTGCCGCCCAAACTGCCCGCACCGAAAAGGAAGACAACGCCACTCCAGAACTTGGCCCTTGGGTGATTACGCTTGATTATCCCAGTTATCTGCCGTTTTTGAAATACAGTAAGCGGGCGGATTTACGCCAAAAAGTCTACAAGGCGTTCGCGACTCGCGCTTCTGCTGGAGAATTCAACAACAACCCTTTAATTAACAGAATTTTAGAACTGCGCCAGGAAGAAGCCCAACTGCTGGGTTACAATACCTTTGCAGAAATTAGCCTTACCCGTAAAATGGCCCCTAGCGTCGAAGCGGTAGAAAATCTTCTCGAAGAATTGCGACAGGTTGGTTACGATGCGGCAGCTAGAGAATTAGAAGATTTAAAAGCCTTTGCCAAAACCGACGACTTGAAGCATTGGGATGTGGCTTTTTGGGCAGAAAAACAGCGAGAAACCAAATTTAACTTTTCTGCTGAAGAATTACGCCCTTATTTTCCCTTACCCCAAGTCTTAGACGGGTTGTTTGCTTTAGCTGAGCGTATTTTTAGTATTACCATCACACCTGCTGATGGAGAAGCACCTGTCTGGCATGAGGATGTCCGTTACTTCCAAGTCTCTAACGAGACAGGGGAAACCATCGCCCACTTTTATCTCGACCCCTACAGCCGTCCTGCAGAAAAACGCGGTGGAGCCTGGATGGATAATTGCATCGGTCGTGCTAAAATAAAAGTAGATGGTAAAGTAACCACTCGTTTGCCTGTTGCTTATTTGGTCTGCAATCAAACTCCCCCCGTTGATGGCAAGCCGAGCTTAATGACGTTTGAAGAAGTCAATACCCTCTTTCACGAATTCGGTCACGGTTTGCAGCATATGCTGACCAAAGTGGACTATCCAGAGGCAGCAGGCATTAATAATGTTGAATGGGATGCCGTAGAGTTACCGAGCCAATTTATGGAAAATTGGTGCTACGATCGCGCTACGCTCTTTAGTCTAGCCCGCCACTACGAAACCGGAGAAACACTTCCCCAACACTATTATCAAAAATTGCTAGCAACCAAAAACTACATGAGTGGTTCGACGATGTTGCGCCAGTTGCATTTGAGCTTGCTGGATTTAGAATTGCACTACGGCTACCGGACAGGCAGTCAAGAAACCCCCAAAGATGTACGCGATCGCCTTGCCAAAACAACCACCGTCATGCCACCATTACCCGAAGATGCCTTCTTGTGTGCGTTCGGTCACATCTTCGCAGGCGGTTATGCTGCCGGATACTACAGCTACAAGTGGGCAGAGGTACTGAGTGCAGATGCCTTTGCTGCTTTTGAAGAAGCAGGACTAGACAATCCTAACGCAGTCGCAGAAACTGGCAAGCAATTCCGCGATACGGTGTTGGCATTGGGGGGAAGCATCCACCCGATGGAGGTGTTTAGGTCATTCCGAGGCAGAGAACCTCAAACTGAACCGTTATTGCGCCACAGTGGACTTTTAACCATGAACAATAAACAATAAAAGTAGGGTGGGCATTGCCCACCTTACAAGTTTGTTAGACTAACACCTCTCCTAAGAAGAGAAGGGAATAAGATTTTACACCAATGCAATTTATCATTGAAAAAATTAAAAATTCTCCCGCACAGCGCATCACATTTGCTGAATTTATGGCTCTAGCGTTGTATCATCCTCAAGCAGGCTATTATGCTTCAGGCAAAGCGAAAATTGGCAAGCAGGGAGACTTTTTTACCTCATCTTCACTCGGTTCTGATTTTGGAGAGTTATTAGCCGAACAATTTTTAGAAATGTGGGAAAATTTAGGCTGCCCTAAAGAATTTAAACTAGTCGAAGTGGGCGCAGGTCGAGGATTTTTAGCAACAGATATATTAGCTTATTTGCAATTAAACTATTCTGATTTTTATCGAAATCTGAGTTATATTATTATTGAAGCCTCGCCTGGACAAATCCAGCAGCAACAAGCATTAATTCAAGAGACTAATAAAATTACTTGGAAAACTTGGAATGAAATCGCAGAAAAATCTTTAACGGGTTGTATTTTTAGCAATGAATTAATTGATGCTTTTCCTGTCCATCAAGTTACAATACAAAATGAGCAGTTACAAGAAATTTATTTAACGGTTGATGAAGGGAAGCTAAAAGAATCAATGGGTGAGTTATCTACGCCTAAACTTTTAGATTATTTTCAAGCATTAGAAATTAAACTACCTTCATCTGACTATCCTGATGGCTATAGAACAGAAGTAAATTTAGCTGCTTTGGATTGGCTAGAAACGGTTTCTAAGAAATTAGATCGAGGTTATTTATTAACGATTGATTACGGTTACAGTGCCGAAAAATACTACCATCCGCAACGCGATCAAGGAACATTACAATGTTACTACCAACACCGCCGACATAACAATCCTTATGTTAATATTGGGCAACAAGATATTACCACTCATGTTAATTTTACTGCCTTAGAAAAACACAGAGAATTATTAGGGTTAGAAACATTGGGATTGACTCAACAAGCCTTGTTTTTAATGAATTTAGGAGTCGGCGATCGCTTAACCAATCTTTCGAGTGAAAAATACAATCTTCCAGAAATTTTTCAACGACGAGATGTCCTACATCAACTGATCGATCCGATGGGATTAGGTGGGTTTAAGGTATTAGTACAATGTAAAGGTTTGATAGGAAAAGAAAAAGCGCGATCGCTCAAAGGACTCAAAAATTTGTGATAGAATTAAATTGATTTCTCAACTCCCTTAACATGGGGCTAGTTCCTAGTTCAATTGCTTGCTGCACCCGTTGAGGAATCATTTGAGTGAGGAGAAGATTAGGGAAAGTTGGGCTAGTCAATACTTCAAGGTAAATCTCATTATTGAGAACGTAAATTTTAAGTTGTTGGTTGTTGTAAATCCACACTTGCGGGACACCGAGGGCGCTATAAGCATCAAGGGTTGTCTTAGAAGTCACATCAGATTCAATCGCCAAGTCAGGCGGTGGATAGATAGCTAAATCCATGCGCGTACAACCTCGAACGCGCTTGGCATTTTCGATGTAGAGGCAGGTATCCGGTTCGACTCCAGCCACTTCAGGACGCTTAAAAGTCGTCGAACCAAAGTCTTCCCAGTCTCGTTCTTGAATGTCTAAAAGTGCTTTAACAATATCAGCAATGATACGATGGGGGCGTTCGTGAATAGCGAGAGGAGACATCAGTTCTAGAATTCCTCGGTAATAAATCAGGCGTACTCGGCGGTGTTCTCCTAGTTCGCTGAGGATGTTTTCAAAATCCTGCCAAGAGAGATTATGAATACTAATAGTACTGCCGGGAGTTAGTTCAATGGCTTGAAGGGCAATGGTAACGCTCATCAGTTAATTAAGTTATAAAACCGTTAAATGGCTGTTTGTCAAGTCAATTTTATAGTAATTTTAGAGCACTGTGTATAGAGGCGATCGCTTAAAAGTTGACCAGGATAACGGCTCTCTGAGGTGCTTGAGGTAAAATGTTCGTAGTGTTACAAATTTTTGAAAGATGGGTTACGACGGATTGATAATGAACATTGTTATGCCCCTACGCTTATGATCGCCGTTACTCCTACAAAATATATCTTCAAGTGACACCCTAAAACATGAATCATTTAGGGTGTAATTCTTCAAGGATTGAAAACTGGACGTGGTTGATAGCTAGCGTGCCAATAGAAACTTGCTGCTTGTTAAGCGGAACCCCGTCAATGAAAAGACGTTCAAAAGGCGTGTTTTTCGCCATTTCAGCATGATACCAGGCTAAACCCATAAAAAACCGCATGGGGTAAGGCCCCCCTTCGATCAAGTCGTCGGGGTTAGATTCCATCGGCATCCAACCGATACCAGGGAGGTAAAATTCGAGCCAAACATGATTAAAATCCGGTTCTAAGGGCAGGTGGCGAGTCAAAGGATGGGGAGGGCATTTATAGCGTCCCACTGTACGGCAGGCAATACCATTCAAGCGAAACAAAGCCAGCAACACGCCGACGTATTCCCCACACGAACCTATCCCGCGCTTGAGCGCAATATCTGGGGGATCGATGTGCGGTTTGATGCCGTAGGAAAGGTGATCGTAGACGTAATTGCGAATGTTGTAGACTTTCCGCAGTAAGTTAGTCTCTCGTCCCACTGCTTCGACGGCAGCTTGTTGGATAATTTCGCTGTTCATGGAGAGTTCATCATTATCTACCAAATAGCGATCGCGGTATGCCGGCTCAAGTTCGGGCAAATTTTCGCAGTCTCGCGGCGTGAGGCGGTACTTGATACTCCAGACTTCTAGCAACGCTCTCCAACCAAAGATGTAACGGCTTTCGGTGGTCAATTGGTCGAACTTAAACACTGCCACGCGCTGTCCGTTATCAACTTCTTCGGTAAAAGGCAGTCCAATCGCTTCTACCTTTCTTACTTTCTGGCGATCGGTTTCGGCGGGAAGGGCAATGCGCCATTCTAAATTATTTAACTCAATCGGATCGAGGGGCGCAAGTTCTTCAACATAGCTCATTTCTACCAAAAAGCCATTAGAAAGGGCATAGTGTCCCTCAGCGTTGTAGTGGAAATAGAGAGGGTGAATGAAGGTGCGAACGCGGTAGAGGAGTTCGTGGTTGGGATCGGCGTTGGGATTGTCGCGAATGTAAGGTTCTTGGTTGACGTAAGCGACATAGAGGGTGTCCTGTCCGCTTTGAGGATCGCGTCCAAAGGTGAGTCCTGTTGGTGACTCAAAAGGGGTCAAGACACTAAAAAGAATCTCGCCGGTGGCGCGATCAAGGCAGTACACTGTCTGTTCAAAGGCATCAGATACCCACAATTGTTCGTCTTTGAGGGTTAAATTCTCAATTCCCAATCCAGGCGCGTACAGTTTGGTGATTTCTGCTCCGGTATCTTGGCTAAAAACGTGGATGTGGCCAGTTTTTTGGCAGGAGGCATAGACGGTGTTTTCCGAGAGTGCCACGCTATTGACAGGATAGTTGAGGCGGGCAAATAGTTGCGGCGTAAAGGTTTCGTCGCTGAGCAAGCAAGAATAGATGCCGTAAGCACTAGTATACCAAAGCCGATCGCCTGCGATCGCCATGCCCGTCGCCCCAATCAACTCCTGCCACTGATGGGGGTTTAAAACCTGGGTTTGCCCCGTTGCGGGATCGATTTTTAATAAATAGCCGTTTTTGGCATCAATGGCTAGGAAGTCGTCTCCGTGAAAAGCAATTCCATGAATGGCAGATGCAGCAATCGGGCGGATGGTTTTGGGGGTAGGCTGTTGCCAAGAGGCTGTATCGGGAGTCATGCGCTAGGGAAATTTTTGCTAGGGGTCATTATTATTTTATCGATGCTACCGATTAGTTACCATAACAGAATATACCTCTAAAAAACTGCTCATTGTGAACGCAAGTAAGCGGAGAGATGAATTTAAGTATATGTCAGAAATTCCTTTCATTCGTCGGTTAGGCAAAATCTTTCAGTTAGATCTGCGATCGCTTGCTCTGTTTCGGATAGCACTCGCGCTTTTAATCCTGACCAATCTTGGGGAACGTTCCCAAGCACTGGTGGCTCACTATACTGATTCTGGGGTTTTGCCCAGAGGCTTTTTCGGGCAAGGATTATTCGATCCTTGGGTTTGGTCAATTCATTTTGCTAGCGGTCAAACTTTTTTTCAAGTTTTGCTTTTTTTAACGGCGGTTGTCGCAGCATTTTTTTTGGCGATCGGCTATCGTACTCGCTTGGCGGTTATTGTTTCTTGGCTACTTGAATTGTCAATTATTAATCGAAATTGGCTGTTGAATACGAGCGGCGACAAAGAATTTTGCATGTTATTATTTTGGAGTATGTTTTTACCACTAGGAGCTTATTATTCAGTAGATCGCGCTCTCAATTCTGCCAATGAACCTCTGCCAAAAACGATTTTTTCTGGCGCAACTGTCGCCTATACGATACAAATTTTTTTAGTTTATTGGTTTGCTTGGGCATCCAAATCAGATCCGGTTTGGTGGAGAGAGGGAACGGCTGTCTCTGATGCTTTAAGCATTGATTATATGGCAACTAGATTCGGAAAATTTTTATTAAACTTTCCATCATTATTAGTATTTTTTAATTTTACCACGCTTGGTGTTGAATTGCTAGCTCCTTTTTTATTATTTGTGCCTTGGGGAATTCAATACTGTCGCGGAATTGCGATTATTTTATTCATTTTGCTACACGCGGGATTTGGACTATCGTTGAGATTGGGGGTGTTTGCTTTTGTGGCAGCGATCGCTTGGTTAGCTTTTATTCCTAGCGAATTTTGGAATTATCTTGCTCGACGCTTACAACGTTTAGACACCCAAGCAATTCAAATTTATTACGATCGCGAGTCTGTCTCTACGCTTAAATTTATTTATTTACTCAGAACTTTTTTGCTTTTACCAAAACTATCAGTTCTGCCAGCCCAAGAACATCCAGAATTACTAACTCATTTACAAACTCACAAGTCTTCCTGGTTAGCCATCGATACGCATAAACACTTATATTCTCAATTTCAAGCCTTGCAATATTTATGCCAAATATCTCCTATATTTAAACCATTGAGGTTTATTTTTAACATTAAATTGATTAAATGGGTTGCTAAAAAAATATATTATCTTTTGGCGCGAGCTTCACTGCTAGAAACCTTAAATTTTCGTCCTTTAATAATCCGTTCGTCTAGGTTAATAAATTCGGTCACTTTATTTTTACTGGGTTGCGTTATTCTTTGGAATTTTCAGACGTTTAGTTTTTTCTCATATAAAGTATCGCAGCCTATTTATATTGTCGATAAAGTCTTAGGATTAGATCAAAACTGGTCAGTTTTTGCGCCTCGTCCTTTCTTAGAAGA
>JBGTNM010000407.1:0-17508 GCA_041743025.1 Microcystaceae cyanobacterium | reverse complement strand
CAATTGACACCATTAAATACTGCATCTTATTCAGTTGCGTGACTAGATGTTTCTGATAGCTTTCTGGTAACATTTGATTAATTCTCTATGAAGTTGCTATTTGAGCAACTTCTTTTTTACCATACTTAGCTCAACTTTAGTTCTGATAAGCCTTTGACCCTTCTTTGTCACCCCGTCAGTGGAATTTCTCAAAAAAAAAGTGTTGTTAGTCGAAGATAATGCTGGATGGCATCGGAGTCAAAAGTGCCAAATTCCTGAAGGACTCAGAGTCGAATTTCTTCCCGCCTACTCTCCTGAATTACAACCCGCCGAGAGACTTTGGACATTAGTAGATGAACCCTTAGTTAATGAGTCTTTTGAGACCATTGAAGAAATTGAAGAATTGTTAGTAAAACGTTGTAATATTTTGGGTGAAATGAAAGAAGACATCAAGAATTTGACTTACTATCATTGGTTAGCTTTTGTTTAAAACGTTAGGGGGGTATATAAACCGGATTTAGTATTACTAGGTGATCCACACTTCTGATACATGACCCAATTTTCTATCGAAGTGTTATCTTGGATTGAATAACGCCGAATTGAGTCATTCTTTTGCGGGAAAAACTCATCATGACAGCGACCCAAAACAAGACTTTTCGACTCTCAACGCTACTCAACTCAACTTCAACCGATAACACTGCCCTACAAATTGCTCAGACAATCTTGCGTGTCGGTGTCGGTTTATTAATGATTCACAACGGTTTCTCAAAACTCGCTGATGTCCAAAAGTTTGCTGATAACGTCGTGGCTTTTATCGGCTTACCCTACCCAGTCTTTTTGACCTACTGCGCCGCTTATACGGAAATCGTCTGCTCAATTTTGCTATGTTTTGGCATATTAACCCGTTTGAATGCGCTGGCTTTACTGATGACAATGGCAGTTGCTATTTACTTTCATCTGAAAGGGGAAGGACTGCGAGTGGCTCCCCTAGAAACCGCCTCCCTCTACGCACTTTTTTTTCTTTTTTTCCTGCTCAAGGGTGGCGGCCAATTTTCCCTGGATACGTTACTTGCCCAAGGGTTGACCCAAAATGAGAACAATCGGGAAATGTCTTAACCTTCTCTTGGCAAAGCGATCGCGAGCGCCCTTGTGTCAGTTAAGGGGCAGCTAAAACCCAGACTGGGTGAGCTTTTAGCTCCTAGATGGCCCTTGATGACACTTGGGTTAATTTTA
Source organism: Microcystaceae cyanobacterium (assembly GCA_041743025.1). Taxonomy (GTDB): domain Bacteria; phylum Cyanobacteriota; class Cyanobacteriia; order Cyanobacteriales; family Microcystaceae; genus JBGTNM01. The sequence goes on along the minus strand of JBGTNM010000407.1, from coordinate 16,296 downwards.
CCCCTGGTTGTGCATCCTACTCAAACGGCACGAGTTCTGATTTGGCTGACATAACAGCATAGGCGTTAATTTTCAGGGTTTGTTCTCCTTTAGTTAATATGTAAAACCGCCTTGCCTGAGAACGTCCGCTTCAAAAAAGCATCTGCGATCGCTCCTGCTTGTTCCCATGACTCCTCCTTAGCAATGTGGGATTTGATTAACTGTTTCTGGGCAAGGGTTAGCAGTCGCGTTAATCCCGATGCCGCGCTCTCGAATTCGACTTCTGTATAAAGCGTGAGTCCATAAATGGTGCGCTGTCCTCCCATTCCATAGAGATCGGGAGAGGGTGAAATTTTGACTTCGTTGCCGCCCGTACTGCCGTAACTGACAATCGTTCCGCCTTGGCTGACGTACTTAATTAAATTCCCCAATAATTCACCGCCCACTCCGTCTACGACAAGACGATAAGGAGCCAAGCGTTCAGCTTCTTGGCCGGTTGTTGTCACAATGACCGCATCAGCCCCAAACTGCCGCACAAACTCCTCCTGCTCTGGCTTTCTGACTTGAGCAATTGACTGTGCCCCGATTAACTTAGCTAGTTGCATCGAGAATAGACCGACACCACCTGTCGCACCCGTTGATAATACTCGATTTCCCAGCAACCGAGTGCCCTTTTCAACACTGTGTAGTGCCGTTAATCCTGCCACAGGCAACGTCGCGGCGACGGCATCTGATACAGCGTCGGGAACGGGGGCGAGACTAGGAGTAGGAACTGCCGCATATTCCGCCCAGCCATCCATGCGAGTGCAAAAAGCAGCCACTCTAGTTCCTTTTGGTGAGCCGCTTCCATCGGCTGCGGTTTGTTCGACAATTCCAGCAATGTCCCAACCAATGGGCGTTCCGCGACTCTTGCTTTGAGCGAAGTTAACTTCGCCGCGATTCATCGAAAAGCTTTTTACCCGCACGAGACATTCATTCGCGTTGGGTTTGGGAATCTCAGTGTCTTGGAAATCTAGCGCCCCAAGTGTATTGGGAGAACAAATGATCCTTTTCATAATTTTTCCTGTTTTCACGGTTAAGAGAGCGTTGAGCGTGATCTCTTAACTCAAATCAATTAGACTTCGCCCGGATAGATGACGACAGGCTGATTCATCGGATTGTTTGAGCTTCTACGCTTCAAGCGAGGTGCTAGGGGTCAATAATTTCCATTCTACGGCGTGGTTCCCACTCAAATAATATTTTTGACGACTATTACCCCATCTAACTGTTCTCATCAATCACGTCTTTGACGACGGCCCCCAGCCAACGGGCAAACGCTACTGTCTCAAGGGTGTCGCGCTGAAATTTTTGCCCGGAGCAGAAAAAAGGGGAGCGGGAGGTTAAGCCACTGTTTTTGGCACTGGCGATCATCGCTGTCAAATAAACTGAGTTGTTTCATCGCTCATTCTTCCCAATTACTGTCAATTTCAACGTCCAACGTCTCCTCATTGACTCCCAGTAAAGGACATTAGGGCGGCAGCAGACCTGACAATCTTCAACATAAGATTGCTCTGTTCCCGCACTGAGATCCACAAAGGTCGTGTTAGCTTCGCCACAAAAAGCACAAGTATATTCAGCCGTTGTTTGCCTTGCTGAGCAAGGGTTGATTTGAGTTTTCTATTGTCTCACACCGAGCAGTGATCGGCTTCTTTTAGGACATTTGCCTCATTCAACGAGCTTTAACTTAATTAACTGGGGATTGAAGGCGATCGCGTGACGATTGACAATGCTACTGATGAAGTTAAATTGGGAACAAAAACGCAAATTTTGGGAAAAATCGTTTTTTATCAGCAAAGGAGACTAAGATTTTTTCATGAAGATTCCCGACTGCGATCGCTGTTTTTTTGATGCCCACGTTCCACATCTCGTCTGCCGGATGCACCCGGCAGGGGTGGACACTGACCACTGCTCAGACTTCCGTCCCGACCCAAACAAAAAGAAGGAAGAACTTGGCTCGCCAGAGAGTTACTCCTGGTATGGCGGTGAGTTAATTTCCCATCGTCCCTCTCGCTATACCCCAGAGGAACAGTTAGAAATCCTCGACACTCATCCTCTATTTACTGGCGTTTGTCCTCAATGCGGGTACGAGTTTGAGAGGAACAATCCGCCCTCTGTGCAATGGGACTGTCCGAATCCAGAGTGCGGTTGGAGGGATGATTTTGTGCGTTAGGAAAAAAGAGACAAACTTGTTCAATTTCCCCATTGTCCTGCTCTAAAGGCTTCAAAGCTTCTCGTAAAAAGTTAACGCAAAGATTCACAAGCAACGCCATCTTGGTCGCCATCGAGCCTATAGGGGTCGCCCTGATAGGCTTGAAGAACTTTCTGAGCTTCAGCTTGAGTCCGAAAATCTGAGCAGTTGCAATCACTATTGACGCAAGCGGGTAATCCCGCGTGATTAGGTGACGAAGTAGATGAGGGAAATTTTGGCGACGGGGTTGTACTTGTTCTGGCTCCTTTGCGCCAATCCCAAGGCAGAACGGCATTGGGAATGCCCCAGAAACCGAGCTTTTGGAGTTTGGCTTGCTGTTCGGCAGCTACATACTGTTGGCTGTTGGGGCAGTTTTTAAGGTATTGGGAGTAAACGACAGCTTGGCCTTCTTTAACCATCATTAGGTTAATGTTAAGGTTGCCTTTGTAGACGACGGCGACTTTCCTGTCATAGCGATCGCTGTATGTTTTAATCGAGAAATTGATCCGTTAAACGGCAACCAGTCCGCCTCAACAAACACCTGCCTTGCCGTCGAAGATTATCCCCTTAGACAACTATCGGCAGCTTCCATCTCCTACCCCAATGCCGACGAGGGCAGCCTCACCACGCCGCGCCGCCACGACGAAACAGCCTGGATGGTTAAATCGGTTGGCAGCGATCGCTTCTATCACTGTCGCAATGGTCGGGGCGAGTTGGCTGCTAACACCAGAAGACAAAACCTTTAAACTAGCCATTGCTGAACCGCCAACCGTCGAACAGGTACAGACTCCCTCAGAGCCGAAAACTCAATCAATGGAACCGCGATCGCCCCCAGGAACGGGCAGCACTTTTAGCCAAGAAGCGGCAGTTAGAAATATCCCTTCAACAGGCAAGTTTACCGATTGCGTCACCTGTCAAGCCTAATTTTGAGCTTCAATCCCTGGCACTGCAACAGGTAAAACTCGGCTTAACCCCTAGTAAAGTCAATGTCACCCCTCCCACTCTGAACTTCATCGATCCACAGCTACAGCAAGTGTTTGAGGCGGATAAACTAGCGGAAGTGAACCGACTCAAACAAGAGCAGGCTAAACAGCAACAAGAAGCTAAAAAGCAGCAGATAGAGATTGAGACAGCTTTAGCTCGATTGGAGGAAGCTAAAGCACAGTATCAGTCATCAGTTACCAGTTATCAGCAATCAGTGGAACGGCAGCGCCTTGAGTTAACTTCTCTAAGAACTCAGTTAGCAGAGGTTGATAGTCAGTTGAAAGGGTTAGGAGAGGTGTGATCGCCTTATTCTGGGGTGGTGAAGAAGATTAAGGTCAAGGGGCAGAAGGAGAATATGATAAAGGTCGAGGTGAGGCTAACTCCAGCTTCCGACTAGTATTGCACACCGTCGTACTCTCGGTTAAATTGGAGCTAAGAACTAAGCTGTATCCAACGAAATCACTGCATCAATGAGTTTATCTGGTTCTGAGCAAGAGAAATTATGGGAAGCATTGCTTGATGCCTACCGAGACTATGGCAGATTGCAGCAAATGGTCAGATTCAAGTTAGGCGAAAATCTGGCGAGATTTGGCGGACAGGGGGATTTAGAGTCGGTTGTTTTCAATTTGATTGAATGGGCGGACTCAACGGGAAAATTAGAACGCCTCATCCTCGGAGCTTATGAAAGAACTCCAGAAAACCCAGTTATAAAAGAGTTTTACGAAACGATTTTTAAACAACATTTTATTCTCAACAAGCAGTCACGGATTGAAGATTTCGGGTACTGGAAAGAAGAACCTGAAGACATTGAACTTCAGAGTTTTATCAAGCCACCCCCCGACTGGTATGATGTCGGCTTTTTAGAGCGATTAATCGAGCAAGCCAAGTCAGTTTGTCGTATTGAAATTTCCTCTCAAGGAATTACGGGAACGGGAGTATTAATTCATGATAAATGGGTCTTGACTAATTATCATGTTTTCAAGCAGGAAGAAAATGACAATCTCAGAGAAAATGCTCTCAATTCAGTTTTAAAATTTGGCTGCATAACATCAAACAATAGAACTGAAATACACAGTAAATCTTTTAGAGTAGACCCCCAAGAACCGATTGTGAGTGCCAGCCCTATTCAAGAATTAGATTATGTTCTATTAAAGCTTGAAAACGATATAATAAACACTGAAGGGATTCAACCGACAACCTGGCAAACAAATAATTTGCTGGTTCCTAAAATGGGCATTAATCTCTTACAGCATCCAGAAGGAGATTCAATGAAACTGTCAATTAGTTGTGATGGAATTACTTCTGTATATCCAGAAAAAGGGCTGGTTCATTATGTCAACAAAACGGCGGGGGGGTCGAGCGGTTCTCCTTGTTTTGATGAAACTGGGAAATTAGTTGCCTTGCATCATGCCCAAAGATCCAAGGGATTTGGCTCCATCCGAGAAGGTATTTTATTCAGTGCTATCTATCCCCAAATAAGAAAATATATAACATAAAGATAGGTCAGAAAAAATGGGTCGTCGCATTATCGAAACGCAGTTAGAAGCGTCAAGGGCATCGGGAACAGTCGATGGATATTTTGCAAAGATTTCTAAATACATTCCCTCCGAAATTTTGGGAGCTTGGATAGCCATTCAAGGAATTTTCAGTAAGCCGGATAACCCATCAAACAAATATGGTCTTTGGGCAATATTTATATTTCTTGTAATTCTCGCATTTTTCTATATCAAAAAAGCAACAGATAAACCCAATGTTAAGCCTGCTATTAAGCAAATCCTCTTTTCCTGTGCTGCTTTTATCATCTGGGCTATTGCGATTGGGGGACACCCCTTCACTTCCTTAAGTTTTTATGACTCGGCTTATGGCTCAGTCTTGATGATTTTATATACTTTAGTTATCCCCCTATTCCCTCTTAATGAAGATTTACCCAATAATAGCTAGGTGCTGAAGATGAAGTTGTCTAGTGCTGAACAAGAGGAATTATTTAAGGCATTATTTGCTGCTTATCCAAACCGTGAAAAATTAAAGCGAATGGTCAAATTTAAGTTAGACGACAATCTAGATCGATTTGGCGGACAGAGCGATCTAGAATCTGTTATTTTCAATTTAATTGAGGAATATAAAGAGAAAATTTTAGCTCTAATCTGGGGAGCCTATGAGGGAAATCCTAATAACGAAGATTTACAAAAAGTAACTTTTAGATTTTGTAGTATCTCTAAAGAGCAATGTAATGATCTCTGGGGTTTGATATATCAAATTCCAGACAAAAGAGTTATTGAGCCTAGCCTTTGCCAAGCCTTTGGCAGAGATGACATTGCGACAATCGATCCAGAATTATCAAAAATACATCAACTTGAATTGACTGAATTTAAAAAGATGTTAGAAAAAAATCTCATCGATAAGAGAGAGAAGACGAAGGAAGAAGTTCCTGTGGTTCTTGCCTTGACTTATTATTTATTAGCAAATCTAGAGATAGGGTCACTTCAAGAAAAACTCAAAACTTGGACTAGTCAGGTAGCAAGACAATTAAATATTTCGCTGGGTATCTTAAAGAAAAATAAAGCTCATCAAAGCGATAATATTCAGCTTAAAATTAAACCTTATTTGCAGGTTTTAATTTACCCTAAAGGCTCTGATGAGTTTAATCTAGAAGCTGAATTAGTTCTAGAAAAAGACGATTCTGAGCAAATTATAAAAAGAATCCCCATTTTTTTAGACGATGAAAAAGTCATCTCATCTGCCAAAACAAACCTAGCAACTAGAATAGGTCAATTGATCGCCAAGTGCAACAAAATACACTTGGCATCTTATCATCACGAAGGGATAATTATTGAACTGTTTCTAACTCATCATTATTTAACTGAACCGATAGAACTTTCCGAGATTTCCATTGGCTATGACCCCGAAAAAAGATGGATTGGGCATGAATATAAATTTCTTGTTCGCTCTCTTGAGCGACTCATGAATCAAGAATATGGCTATCTCAATTCCCTAAAAAACAAGTGGAAAGAACTACAAGCTTGTCTAAGAGAACCTAGTAATGATGAAGCAATACAGCAGAGATTTGAACAAATCTCTTTGGGCAATAATTTTGACTGGGATGTGATGGAATATGAACTCTTAGAAGTAAGAACAGATAAAATCGGCATGAATTGCTTTTATCCTTTATTAAACTCTCAATATTGCCAGTACCGGGAAGCACTTTTCTTGCGAATGATGAGACTCGGATTGCCTTTTGTTTTTTGGCTGAGAGAGAGGCCTTGGGAAGAAATTGAAGGAAATGATGAGTTTACCCAAATTTTGACTGTCGAAAACCTTAAGTGCCTCAACAAATTATTGGACAAACTTAGAGGGATTCGGAGAAAAGCCTATATCCAAAAAAAGCAAGGAGTAGAACATCTAGGCTACCATCTGGGATTTCTCTGTGATAACCCCCATCGACTGCCATCAAAGTTTGACATCAAAGAAAGGCAAGATGATGCTTTAGTTTTTGGTGTTTAGAAAACATCTTTAAAAAAATAAAGGAGTAAATTAATGACTGATTGGTATTTATTTCATGGCAACGGCAAAAGACCAAAAGATATTGAAAAAAGACTCTTGGAGATTGACCCTCCGCCTTGGCGCACATTCGGAGATAAAGTCGATATTGATATCGATAATAATGGCACAGACAAACGCTGGGATAAACTAGCAGAAATTGCTCAAAAAAAAGAGGAAGCAGATGATAGAGAAATAAAAAAAGGTAAAAACTTTCGTCTTCCACAAAACTCAGAAGGGAAAAAAGTGATTGACGCAGTAAATGCCGCTATTTATTTAAGAAGACCTTTATTAGTTACTGGAAGGCCGGGTTCTGGAAAAACATCTCTTGCCCACGCGATCGCCTATGAATTAAACTTAGGGCCGATACTGAGTTGGGCAATTACTGCCCGTTCAACCCAACAAGAAGGTCTATATCGCTATGATGCCATTGGCAGGTTGCAAGACAGTCAGAGAGGGAAAGAGCAAGATCTGGGAGACTATATTACATTAGGGTCGTTAGGAACGGCTTTTCTACCCTCTCTCTACCCTAGAGTTTTGCTGATTGATGAAATTGACAAAAGTGATATCAACCTGCCCAACGACCTTTTACATTTGTTTGAAGAAGGAAGATTTACCATTCAGGAATTAGTCAGGCGTTCTCAACCCGATGAAGAGACAGAACCAGAAAAAGAATTTATCATTTGGACGCAAGATGGAGATAGAGCGACAATCAAAGGAGGAAAGGTCAATTGCCACGCTTTTCCCATTATTGTCATGACCAGCAACGGAGAAAGAGATTTTCCACCAGCCTTTAAACGCAGATGCCTGAGAGTGATAATGCCCGATCCCAAAAAAGAGGCTTTAGTCAAAATTGTCGAAGCTCATTTTGGCAAAACCCTTCAAGACAAGAGACAACAAATTGAAAAATTAATTGATGATTTTCTCCCCAAAGAAAACGAGGTACTAGATTTAGCAACCGACCAACTCCTCAATACAATTCACATATTGACTCATCCCGATGGCCCGCAAGAGGGTAGCCCAGATGCCGAGGCAATTAAGAAAATTTTACTTCAACGACTCAGTAGTTAAGCTAGTTCTTTTCAACGCTAATGACTCAGGAAAACACAGAGAATTCAAAACTGACCCAACTGATTGCGGCATTAGGCGTTGACCTTAAATTGTCAGGTTCAGAAATTGCCGACGTTCTCTGGTTGGCACTGGTGAAACAGCAGTCAGCCGAAGAGCAAGTTTCACCTTCTACTCAAAGTAATTCAGCTAATATTGCCAGAGAAGAAACCCCTGAAAATCGCTCCTCAATTTCTGAGAACATAACTGAGATTGATGAGATTTACGAAACAGCCGCATCGCTCTACACCGACATCGGCAGCAGTCAAGTCCCAACAGAAGGCGGCAGAAAAAGTCTGCCCATCCGAGTTCCCGATGCCCCTTCCCTGCGGGAACCTCTAGAATTTGCTAAGGCATTGCGCCCTTTGATGCGCCGCGTTCCCTCCGGTCGGCTGACGATTTTAGATGAAGTCGAAACTGCCAACTCTACTGCCCAAGCGGGTTTCTGCGTTCCCGTCCTCCAAAGCGAACCTGAACCTTGGCTAGATTTAGCCTTAGTAGTGGATGAAAGCCCATCGATGACCCTCTGGCAGCATACCATTGGGGAATTACAACGCCTGTTGGAACATTACGGTATTTTCCGCGAAGTACGCATTTGGGGCTTAAGTGCCGATGAGACTCAAAAAAAGCCACTGATTCGATCTGGCTCCCAAAAACGTGCCGCTAGTCCCCGTGAATTGCTCGACCCCAGTTGCCGCCGCCTCATCCTCATCGTCAGTGATTGCGTGTCTCCCTTTTGGCACGATGGAACCCTATTACCCCCCCTCAAAGAATGGGCAAAAACCCAGCCGATGGCCATTGTCCAAATGCTTCCCCATTGGCTGTGGTCGCGGACAGGACTGCGGATGGGGTCATCGGTATTATTGGGAAACCTAGTACCAGGCAGTCCCAATCAGGAATTAGTCATTAAAGAACTGTTATTACTCAAAGATTTTAAGGCGGCAGGCATTAAAATTCCCGTCCTTACCCTCGAACCAAGTACAGCCGCCAACTGGAGTGACTTGGTAGTCGGAAAAAGCCAAGTGCAATCCCCTGGAGTAATTTTGCCTGCTGAAATAGCGCAGACATCGGAAAACTTACCCCAAAATCGTGTCAGCCAACTTAACGCCGAAGAACGGGTCAATCGGTTTCAACTAAAAGCTTCTCCGGTTGCCTGGAAATTAGCTGGATTGTTAGCCGCCGCACCGATGATTAATTTGCCTGTAGTGCGCCTCATTCAAGCGACTCTCTTGCCGAAATCTCAACCTGTCCATGTAGCAGAGGTGTTTTTAGGAGGATTATTAAAACCTCCGACAGAAATGGCAACGGATACTCTGGCGGATTCCGTAGAGTATCAATTTGTAGACGAAAAAATTCGCCACATTTTTCTCGCAGATGCTCCCGTCAGTGATTCGCAGGAAGTTTTTGATGCAGTCTCTCGCTATGTTGAGGAACAATTTGGTCAGTCTTTATTTGATTTTGCCGCCCAATTGAAAAGGCCGGATGAGAGCAACCCAGAACTTCCAGCTTTTGCCGAGATAGCTCTGGAAGTCTTGAAGCGGCTGGGAGGAGATTATGCTGAATTTGCCGATAATTTAGAGAAACAATCCCTGAAAGAGCGACTGATAAAAGCTTTAAGAGAACGATTCTCAACACTCCCAGATATTGTCCATTTCATTGCTCAAATACTCTCTAGCTTATCGTTGAATTATCAAGGCATTTTCCAGGCAAGCAATCTCCAAAAACTCATTTCTAATCTGATTCAATGGGCAGAAAACAACGGCGTATTACAGCAACTCATTGACGCAATGACTCCGGTTCTTCTAGAACCCGTTCCTGTAGCTCTAGAAAGCTCATCAGCCGGAACCAACGATCTTAAGGTAGGGGATGTCCCTTCTACTGCCCTCAAAACTTGCACCTTTGAAGTCGTCACCATTGACATTGAAGAAACCCGCACCTTTGAATTTACCGTAGCAACCTTAGAACGCCAGCAAAGCAGATCTAGAAGGAAACAGGGGCAATGGGTCATTAAACACCAAAAACAGCAAGCAGAAGGCATCATTGAGCTTCTAGCAGAAAGAATCGAACTCGAACTGATGGAAATCCCAGGAGGCACCTTTTGGATGGGTGCGCCAGAAGATGAATTACAGAGTCAAGATCGTGAAAAACCACAACATAAGGTAACAGTTCCTAGCTTCTATATGGGGCGTTATCCTATCACACAGGCACAATGGAAAGCTATAGCAGAACGAACCGATCTTAAAGTTAATATTGACCTCGACCCTGACCCATCTCATTTTAAAGAACCCTACAAAGAATATGAGAGATGGACTAGACCCGTAGAACGGGTTAATTGGGATGAAGCGAAGGAATTTTGCGCTCGCATCTCGAAACTCACAGAACAAGAATATAGGCTACCTACAGAAGCCGAATGGGAATATGCTTGTAGAGCCATACTCCCCTCTCCTGTGGGAGTGGGGCTGGGGGTGAGGGAAGAGCCAAGCCTAGCAGAATGGAATGAGAAATATAACCAACCGTTTCATTTTGGAGAAACCCTATCTACAGAATTAGCTAACTATGATGGTAACTATACTTATGGAGAAGGTATTAAAGGAGAATATCGAGAGCAAACCACCCCTGTCGGCTATTTTAAGGTAGCTAACGCCTTCGGACTATACGATATGCACGGCAATGTTTATGAATGGTGTGAAGACGATTATCATCCTAATTATAATGGCGCACCTGCTGATGGTAGTGCCTGGTTAAGTAATGACAAGCATACTACAAAGATGATGCGCGGCGGTTCTTGGTCCTACAATCCTGATGAATGCCGTTCTGCTTACCGCTTCAACTGCAATTCGCGCGACAACTACTTCAATTATGTTGGTTTTCGGGTTGTGCGTTCATCCCCCAGGACTTCTTAGCCCTTTTCTCTTTAGCCCTCTTGCCCTTGCGTCGATTTTTGAGAACCAATGTAGTACATTTGTATTTATAAAAAGATGAATTGATAATGGATGAATTGCCAGTTATTCAAAAAGTGTATGATTTTATCAAGTGGTATGTTCCGATACTTAATCGTTTACCGCGTAACCATCAATTTACGTTAGGAAACCGAATAATAAATGAATTATATGAACTACTCGAAGGATTAATTAACGCTCGATATTCTAAGCAAAAACTACCTTTATTAGAATCTCTCAATAATAAACTGGATCTTCTCCGTTATCAAACTCGCTTACTCCATGACTTTGAACTTATTTCCTTTCAGCGTTACGAATATATCAGCGAACAACTTAACTCAATTGGTACAGAGTTAGGAGGATGGATTAAACAGCAAAAAAGTTTATAATTAATGACATAAACCCCTCAGATTGCTTCACTTCACTTCACTTCGTTGCGTTCGCAATGACATTGTACCACCATGAAAAGATTAGGGAATCTCTGGGAAAAAATCATCAGTTTTGAAAATCTCTATTTAGCTTCTCGAAAAGCCCAGAAAGGCAAAAGATTTAGAGATAATGTCTTAGAATTTAATGACCAGATTGAAAATAACTTACTTCATTTACAGCAGGAACTAGAAACAAAAACCTATCAACCAGGAGAGTATCATACATTCAGGATTTATGACCCCAAACCTCGGTTAATTTCGGCAGCACCTTACCGTGATCGCATTGTTCATCATGCACTCTGTAATATTATTATTCCTCCCATGGAAAAATCATTTATCGATGATACCTATGCTAATCGTAAAGGTTATGGAACACACAGGGCATTAAGACGATTTACTCAATTTGCCCGTTCTAGTCGTTATGTACTGCAATGTGATATTAAGAAGTATTTTCCCAGTATCGATCACGAAATTCTTAAGCAACTAATAAGACACAAGATTAAATGTCAAGATACGCTTTGGTTAATTGATGCTATCATCGATAATAGTAATCCCCAAGAGCTAGTGAATGATTCTTTTCTAGGGGATGACATATTGACCCCTATAGAACGAAGAAAAGGTTTACCAATTGGTAATTTAACCAGTCAGTTTTTTGCTAATTTTTACCTGAACAGGTTCGACCACTTTATCCAAGAAAAAATTAAGTGCCATAAATATCTCAGATATGTCGATGACTTTGCTTTATTCTCAGAGGATAAAGGATTTTTAGACGATGCCCGTATCGCCATTGAGGAGTATTTAACTACCCTACGATTAATAATTCATCCTATTAAAAGCCAGTTATTTGAAACTCAGTATGGTGTCAATTTTGTCGGGTTTCGAGTCTTACCTGATCGCATCAGGGTAAGAAATGATAATCTCAGGCGATCGCGCAAGAGATTCCGAGAATTACAATATGACTATCGCTATCATCAAATATCCTTAGAAAAACTAACTCAACGAATTCAATCTTGGGAGGCACATCTGAAGCATGGAGATACTTATCGACTAAGACGAAAGATTTTTGATGATTGGTCATTTTCTCGCATTCAATGGATTGAAAAAGAAAATTAGTCTTAAATTTTGGTAAAAGCTGTTCAAAATATTCTAATAATAAAAAACGGGGCAAACATGAGAAAACGCGGCGGTTCTTGGAACAACAATCCTAATGAATGCCGTTCTGCTTACCGCAACAACAACAATTCGCGCGACAACAACAACAATAATGTTGGTTTTCGGGTTGTGCGTTCATCCCCCAGCACTCTTCTGTACCAGAACTGGCAGATGGGAATCTGTCGGGCGTGTCGAAGAAGAGTCCAGATTTGCTCCAGTGATGTGTCAAAGCATCCAAAAATCAACCGAAGCCAGTTAGCCTAGTAAGCATAGCTGAAAAGTTAGCTGGCTTCACCCAGAAATGGGTTATTTAAAGTAAAATTAGAGGAACAGTCCCTATAAAAACGAGGAAAGCTAAGTCTATGTTGCAATCAATCAAAGGAATTTATAAAGAAGGAAAAATTGAACTGTTAGAAACGCCAAACAATCTAGAAGAAAGCCAAGTGATTATCACATTTTTGACAAGCCAACCAGTTCAAAAAGAACAAAAGTTTATGTATTTTGGAATGTGCAGAGGGACAAATCAATCGAGTGATGAAGATTTCTCCCTAGCAGAATTTCACGGCGATTCAGATGACAACTTAGACTGGTCATAGACGGATTGGATGAAATATGTTGTCGATACCCACGCCTTAGTCTGGTTTTTGGAAGGGAATTCTCGCTTAGGAGAAAATGCCAAAAATATTCTTTCTGACTCAACCAGTCAATTAGTTTTGCCAGCGATCGCCTTAGCAGAAGCGGTTTGGATTGTTGAGCGAGGTAGAACATCGATTCCCTCAGTTGTCGAGCTACTAAATGCCGTAAATTCTGACCCCCGTTTAGTCGTATATTCTTTGGATAAAGCTATTATTCAACAGACTCTCAGTTTATCGGCAATTACTGAAATGCACGATCGACAAATTGTTGCAACTGTGCTGATTTTGGCAAGTCAAGGAGAAACTGTGACTTTGTTAACTTGCGATAGAAATATTACTGCTTCTAAATTAGTGTCAATTTCTTGGTAAGTTCATCAAGCTTGCTCTTAAAATGGCTAAATTAATCATTCGACGGCAGCCGCGACAGGCACAATATTACACTGAGGAATTAGGTTCTGACTTTACTCTGGACATGATGCTGCTCCCTAGTGGCACATTCTGGATGGGAACCCCAGATCCCGAAATCGAAAGACTCTGTAAGGAATATGACGTGGACTATTTCCAACGAGAAAGTCCTCAGCACGAAGTTAAAATTTCATCTTTTTTTATGGGGAAATATCCCATCACTCAAGCACAATGGAAAGCGATCGCAGACTTAGATCCCATTGACAAGAAGCTCAACCCAGATCCTTCAAACTTCACTGAATCCTACGAAGAATATGAGAGATGGACAAGACCCGTAGAACAGGTTAACTGGTACGAGGCGGTCGAATTCTGTCAACGGCTATCAAGAGAGACGAAACGGGAGTATCGGCTACCTACAGAAGCCGAATGGGAATATGCTTGCCGCGCCGGGACAACAACACCCTTTCACTTTGGGGAAACGATAACCACTGATTTAGCTAATTATCGAGGAACCGACTGGGAAATCGAGAAAAAAGTTTACCCAGGCCATTATGGAAAAGGGCCAAAAGGCATCTATAGGGAGCAAACCACCCCTGTCGGCTATTTTGGGGTTGCTAACACCTTTGGACTCTACGATCTGCACGGAAATGTCTGTGAATGGTGCGAAGACGATTACCATTCCAACTATGAAGGCGCACCCCCAAATGGAAGTGCCTGGTTAAGCAATGACAGAGATACTACAAAAATACTACGCGGCGGTTCTTGGTACTTCAATCCTGATGCTTGCCGTTCTGCTTACCGCGACGACTTCAATTCGCGCGACAACATCAACGATTATGTTGGTTTTCGGGTTGTGCGTTCATCCCCCAGGACTCTTTAGCTCTCGGCTCTCTTGCCCTTTTGCCCTCTTGCCCTTGCGTCGATTTTGGGAACAATCTAGTACACATATACTAAGCTAGTGGGCCGACCCCAGTTGCTCAACCCAAGCCTTGAGTTGGGTAACATCTTTCCCGCGATTGTGAGCGCGAACCTTAGTGATGCCAGAGTGAGAATGAATCTCATCAATCCAAGACTGAGACTGAGCCAGAAACTCATTGGCTGCTTGACGATGAATGCCAAAACTCTCCTCCAGTAGTCCCCTCGTCACCGCCCAAGTGTCATCAGCGTGAGATTGATTCCACTGCGAGATCGCCTCAACAATCTTTTTAGCCCGTGCTATTGCTCCCCCATCAGGGCGTTGACGGCGACCCTTTGAAGGCGCAGGAGGAACAATAGGCGCAGCCGTCACTGATTCAGTCGCCTTTAGCGGCTCCGGTGAAGTTAAAGGCAAGGTCATCTGTTCGCCGAGGAATGCCTGACGTGCTGCCTCAAAGCGAGAAGCTGTCTCTAGTAGAGACTGATTCTCCCCGCGTAGCCGTTGGTTTTCTTCTAACAGATGAGAGGACTGGTTCGCTTGTGCGATCGCTTGATCACGTTCAGTTTGTAACTGGCTAAGTTGCTCCTCCAAAGACTCAATCCTACTCGTTAACCAAGCCAAAGTCTGAGCCTGATGAGTGAGTGCCGTAGCGAAAGTTGCCTCATTAGGAGCTTCAGCAAGCTCCTGAGTTGATGAATTTGCCTCTAATTGAGGCTTAGAGGTAGATTTTTCGGGAGATTGAGATGTTTGCTGGAGTAAGGTGGCCTCAACCCAATCAAGCAGGGCGTGGAAAATTTGAGGTTGTGTTCCTTCAAAGGAAAGGCGAGAAGCGATCGCACTAAGGCGCTGTTTATCCTCAGCATAGAAGTTGCCAGAAACCGTAGGAGGATGAGACTCCTTCTGAGGCAGCAAAGCGGGACTATTCCCTGTAAAACGAGAATAAGCTGCCAACATCTCCTCAACCTGGTTAAAAGGTAGGTACTTATGCAATGCTTTAGCCACATGAAGCAGGCAAGAAGAATCAATGTCACGCGGAGGGAGGTAGCGTAATTTTTGAACCGCTTCATGCTGCCGCAAACGTTTAACTCCTTCGCTCACCGTTCCCGCCTCAACCAAAGTGACCAAGCGAGATTTAGCTCCTACTCCCGTTGCTGAAAAGGACAGAGCAAAAGGCTCATCAGCCACAGCTTCAAAAACCCCCGACTTTAAGAGTTCGCCAGGGGAGCGCCCCGTCACCGCCATCAATGCGGTGAGGAGAAGGGTATAGCGATCGCTATTAAACATTTTAGTTAAGGCATCAAGCAGTTTCTCGGACAAAGGCTCATCTGATGCCAATGCAGGAA
The DNA here is from genome assembly GCA_041743025.1 of Microcystaceae cyanobacterium. Classification (GTDB taxonomy): domain Bacteria; phylum Cyanobacteriota; class Cyanobacteriia; order Cyanobacteriales; family Microcystaceae; genus JBGTNM01. Next base: position 644 of record JBGTNM010000407.1, on the reverse strand, counting down.
GCAGACTTAGCTGTAAGGGAGGAACGGTTGAAGCTTGAGCAAGAGTCTGAGTCTCTCTTTGTCCATCAACCTCATCAGTTATTGTGGCTGCCGTTGTTGCGGTAGTTGTCTTATCCGCCCCAGACAGTCCAGGCAAGGGCAGTTCCCCAGACTCATCAATCTTAATTCCCCGTTCTTCAAGAAACTGCCCTTGCTCATTGACCAAGCGATAACGGAAATAATGACCCGTCGCCGGACTCTCCATGACATGACCCAGATAGTGCTGTAAGAACGGGTATTCATGGGAAGTCGGGGGACAGAAGAAGTAAGAAGCGATCGCTCCCCAGAGAGAACGCAGATTATGAACACTCACCCCCTCTCGTCCTTCTAACGGTGGCACAATTTCGCTCAGAAACTTTTTACACTCACGATTGACTTGGACATCAAATTGATTAATGGCTGAAGTTAGCTCCTCCCCCTCCAAGAGTAACAACAGTTTAATAGCATCCAAGTCGCGAAACTGCTCAATATAAGGCAATAACTCAGCCGCCGGAATCAGCGTAACGATCTCATAAGCCTCTCGTTGAGTTTTAGAATGCCCCTCAAAGCGCAACAGATAAGGATGTTTTGACAGAGAAAAGCGACCCCTGGCAATGACTTCACCA
>JBGTNM010000406.1:0-4476 GCA_041743025.1 Microcystaceae cyanobacterium | reverse complement strand
AGTTTTAGAAGAGGCGCGCTCATGAGCAATATGTTTTTAGCTCTGGTCGCCACTGGCTTAATTGTTCTAATCTCTGCCCAAGACTGGCGACGAGCTGTCAAGACTGTTTTAATTTTGGTCGTGCTTGAGGGCGCTCTACGCAAATGGGTGCTTCCCCAGGCGAGTCAGTTTATTTATTTTCTCAAAGATTTTGTTTTAATCGGTGCTTACCTACGCTATTTCTTGCTTTCTCAAGGTCAAAATCGAATTTTTGTTAAAACTCCAATTATTTTGACGTTATTAGTCGGCATGGTAGTTTGGGGTGGCCTGCAAGCTTTTAACCCAAGCCTAGGTTCAATAATTATTGGTCTTTTTGGCCTCAAAAATTATTTTCTATACATACCACTTATTTGGCTAGTACCTCAAATATTTGAGACCGAAGAAGAGTTATACCGATTTATCCGTCACTACTTGCTACTGCTCATTCCGGTGGGCCTGCTGGCCATCGCCCAGTTCTTTAGTCCACCCACTAGCCCTCTAAATGTTTACGCTTGGGGCGATGAAGCTCCAGGCATAGCTGTTTCTGGCCTAGGCACTGTTCGGGTAACGGGTACATTCTCTTATTTGTCAGGTTACGCCACCTACCTATTGGCCTGCCTGTGTCTGTTGCTGCCTATGATGGCTCGTCCTCAACCCCGACTGTGGCAACTGCTGACGCTAACTGAGGTGGCCTTGGTAGCCATTACTTCGTTTATGACGCTTTCACGGGGTGTTATTCTTGGAGCTGTCTTAATGATCTTAAGTTATTTCGGCATTCAAGCAGTAATTAACTTTTCTAGTTTTTTCCGTAGCACTCGCAAAATATTTCTGCCAGCCCTCATTGGCTTTATTGCTGTTTCGCAAAGCTTTCGCTACGCTTTCGATTCATTTTTCACACGCGCGACGGGGAATAAAGATGTATCTGGGCGAATAACTGGTAGTTTTATTGAGCCAATCACCAATTTTAAGTTTAAAGGATTCGATGGCTATGGGTTAGGGGCTACCTTTCAAGGCAACTCCATGCTGCGTGAAATATTTCACCTTTCGCCAGGAGAAGTGATTCCGGTTTACTACGAGAGCGAAATGGGGCGTATTGCACTAGAGGTCGGCCCGGTTGGTTTTTCTCTGTGGTATGGGTTGCGGCTTGTACTGCTCTATTCTCTATTTAAGGCTTACCTTAAGCTCAGTCATCCATTTTTGAGTCAGCTGGCCCTTAGCGCTTTTATCTACCAGGGCGTAACATTTATTTTCCAAATAGTTTATAACCATACCGCCAATGTTTACCATTGGTTTTTCTACGGCTTTATCCTTTTGCTTCCCCACCTACAGCGCGTAGACCAATGGCAAAAAGCTCAACAACTAGGTCTTCTCCATGGCCAACCGACGCATCTCTTTAGTGCACCCAACCAGTAACCCTAACTCTCGCAATGCGGCGATTGCACTAGCAGAGGCGAATCTGCTCCACGAAATTATTACAACTGTTGCCTACAACCCAAAAGGCAGTTTAGCTCAAACTATCCAACGATTACCTCGTTCACTTGGGTTACGCCTCAATCAAGAACTAGGACGGCGTACCTGGGTTCCACCAGATGGCGCTGTGATGAGAACTCATGTATGGCGAGAAACCCTTAGAGTTTGTCTGGTCAAGTTGGGGATAAGCTCTAAATTAGGCTTAGAACAACAGGGATCTATAGACTGGATTTACACCTCTCTAGATCAGCATGTGGCACAGCAACATCTCGATCATCTCGGTGCCATTTATGCCTATGAAGATGGTGCGGCCTCTACATTTCAAGTGGCTAAGCAGCGAGGCATCGCCTGTTTCTATGAATTGCCAATTGTGTTTTACCGCACGAGTCGTCAAATTCAACAAGACGAAGCCAGTCTATTTCCAGAGCTTGCTTCATCACTACAAGCAGTTCATGAGCCACTATGGAAGCTAGAGCGCAAAGATCAAGAAATCGCCCTAGCCGATCATATCTTTGTGCCTTCTTCTATGGTGCGGCAGTCGCTCTTACAGGCGAGGGTAACACCTGAGCGCATCTCGGTAATCTCCTATGGTGCGCCAGTTGACTATTTTCGGCCTCAGCCCAAGCGCGACACAAAATTCCGAGTTTTATTTGTAGGGCGAATTAGCCCTAGAAAAGGCGTTCACTATTTATTAAAAGCCTGGAAAAACCTTCAACTTAGCGATGCCGAACTGAAGTTGGTTGGTATTAACGAATTTCCCCAGGGTTGGCTAGAGGCTTATCAAGATCATATTCATTATCTACCTAGTGTCCCCCATGCTAGTCTAAAACAACATTACTGTAGTGCTAGCGTTTTTGTGTTGCCATCTCTGGTCGAAGGTCTGGGCCTGATGCAGCTTGAAGCCATGGCCTGTGGCGTTCCTATAATCACTACCCCTAACGCGGCTGGGCCTGAGATTATTACAGACGGCGTCGAGGGCTTTATCGTCCCTATACGCGATGCTGAGGCGCTCCAAGAAAAGCTGGAGTGGTGCTATCAAAATCCTGAAAAGTTAGCATCTATGGGGGTGGCCGCCAGACGCCGTGCGGAATACCTCACTTGGGAACGTTATCGTCAGAAACTCCTGGAAAAAGTTTTAGCCTTGCTTAATACTGCATCGTAAACTCTCTTCAGCCATTTGCTTTTAATCATCTTCTCCATGGCTCAACCTGATCAAGAATATCTAGCTCCCTCTAGCCCCACTTCAGCAGGGAGTTTACATCTATGGATACCTAATATATTTGAGTTTAAGGGTGGGATACAGGCGTATTCTGACTTTCTATTGCAGGCTATTCAATCCACTGCCATATTTAAATATTCTGAGGTCTTTCTCAAGCATGATCATCAGGTAACCCCAGACGTTCAAATATGGCCAAATTTTAATTTTCACTGTTTTGGAAGCTGGCCTAAGATGTTGCGTACAGTCGTTTACGCAATTCACCTTTTGCTTTGGGGATGTTTGAAGCAGCCTCAATTAGTTATCACTACACATCTTAATTTTACTCCTGTAGCTTATGGGCTGAAGCGTTTTCTCCGCATTCCCTATTGGGCGGTTGCCCATGGAGTAGATGCTTGGAATATTCAAGACCCTTTATTAAAGGCATCTTTACGTCATGCCAATCTTATTCTTGCAGTTAGTCATTACACTCGCAGCCGCCTCTTAAATGAACAAAACCTAGATGAAAATCAGGTTGTTGTTTTGCCCAACACCTTTGAGACAAAGCGATTTAAAATTGCGGCTAAGCCATCAGCATTGCTAGAGCGTTATCAACTACATCCTGATCAGCCAGTTATCTTAACGGTGGCCCGACTTAGCCGCAGAGAGCGTTATAAGGGCTATGACCAGGTTATGAAAGCTTTGCCGGAGATTCGTCGGCATTTGCCTACGGTTCACTATATTTTGGTTGGCCAAGGCTGCGATCGCCCGCGTATTGAAGAGATGATTGCTGACTTAGATATTCAAGATTGCGTTACCTTAGCCGGTTTTGTATCTGACGATGAGTTGTGTGACCATTACAACCTCTGTGATGTCTTTGCCATGCCAAGTAAAGGCGAAGGCTTTGGCATTGTCTACCTTGAAGCCTTAGCTTGCGGTAAGCCTACGGTTGGGGGCAACCAAGATGGGGCTATCGATGCCCTTTGCCATGGCGAGTTAGGAATTCTGGTTAATCCTGACGATGTGGATGAGATTGCCTACGTGTTAACAGAGATACTTCAAGGCAAATCGTCACATCCTATCCTTTATCAGCCAGAGACTCTACGGCAAAGGGTCAATGAAATTTATGGCTTCAAAAGTTTTCAGGCTAATCTCCTAGCCTTACTTAAAAAATCTAACTTGGTGACACCTTGACATGAAAGTTCTTCATGTGCTGCCGTCTTTGAGCTATAAGCTAGGTGGACCAACCCAGGTTGCCCTCAATATCGTTCGTGGGCTGCGAAACGTAGGGATTGACGCCGAAATAGCTACTACCAATGACGATGAAGCCGATTTATTAGATGTGCCAAATGGTCAAAGAATTGACTATGAAGAGGTGCCGGTTTGGTTTTTTCCACGTTTGGCTCGGCTCAAAGCATTCATTCCATCCATTGGGTTGGCTCGATGGATGGTTCACCATTTAGGTGAATACGATATCGTTCACAGCCATTATTTGTTTTGCTACGCGCCCACTGTGGCCGGAAGACTAGCCCAACGTCATAAAATTCCCTATGTCGCGAGCACAATTGGTCAGCTCTCACCCTGGGCACTTCAGCAAAGCCAGCGCAAGAAACAAATTTACAGTCGTTTAATAGAGCGGCCTACCCTAAATCGGGCTGCTGCAATTCATTGCACTACCTCAGCCGAAGCCGAGGATGTTCATAGGTTTGGGGTTCTTGCCCCTACCTTGGTATTACCCTTGGGGGTCAATGCTGCACCTATTATCGCCAATGCAGCAGCACAGTTGCGCGATC
>JBGTNM010000405.1:0-5702 GCA_041743025.1 Microcystaceae cyanobacterium | reverse complement strand
TGAAAATTCTAAGCTTGGAGACTTAATCGATGAATAGCACAGTTCAACGCCTTCGGATCGCCTCTGTCAACCTAGTCAAAGAGCCTGAAGGGAAAATCTCTGCTAGTGGAACTTGCCAGTTCAAGTTCTATAACAGTGGTGCGTATCAAGGTGCTTCGGCTTCCTATCAAGCTTTCGGTCAAGCAGCACTTCGCTTACAAGAAGCTGTACAGCAAGGCAATGGTTCTGCTGTAGTTGTTGTTAAAGGAAGTATTGATATTCTGCCTCCCGACGCTCAGAATGTTAACCATCGACTGATTTTAAAAATCAGCCATGTGTTGAGTGTTGAAGCCTCTGGGTCTTCTGCTCCTGCTATGGGAGTTTCCGTTCTCAATTTCAATAATGGCAGTGAGCCGGCTGCTGAGATCAGCCTTGATGAACTGCCCTGTTAAAGTTTTTGCCAGCCTCTAAAGGCTGGTTTTTTCTTTGAAACTTGGGAGATTTTTTTTGCCTTGGGCAAAAGTGGGTAATCATTTAGGAGAATGACCAAGAGTAATCGAATCGAAAAGTAATCAAGTTTAATACATGAGTGAACCTCAAAAAGAAGAAACTAAGCGGATCAAACTCCAACTGCAATATTTTAAGGAATCAGGCAAGTTTTATTCGGAAGGGGAAATTGAAACAGAGCTTCCTTACAATAGCAAAGGACAAATCGCTATTATGTACCAAATTTGCTCTATCGTTCGTCAGTGGAGCGAAGAACAGAAATTACCGGGCGTTGTCTCCGATTGGCTCAAAGGCGGATTCATCCATATCAATTGTGAAGAAGGTTATCCTTGCTTATTAGTCCCAGAATCGGAGATTTAATTCCCTAATTTATCCTAGAGGCATCGTTGCCTCTTTTTTTTCCTTTGGAAAGATGGGAAAGAAGTTTTCTGAAAAAAGGTGAATGAAAGTCGTCGTTAATGGGACTCCTCATTCTGATACAGCTTTGCTGAAATTTGGTGTCGTTTTCGGAGGTCTAGATGCCGAAACTTCCCTACCTTTGCCAAAATCGCAGTGACACCTTTTGGATTGTTGCTGCTGTGTTAGTTTTGTTGGTCTTAATTTAGATTTTAGTCCAGCCCTTAGTGGCTGGTTTTTTTTCTAAGGGGGATTCTGATATAATTGGGTTACCTCATTATTCCCCCCACAAATTGAGGTTATCCCCCCATTACAGCAGTTCCTCGACGACATCCTCGTCGATATACGGCAATTCTGATAAATCTTCCCCCATTCTGATAGCTTCCTCAGTTCGACGGCGAATTTCGGTTGGTGACGGTGTTTTAGCTTTTCGATACATGGCATCGGTATAGGTGTAACCAAAGTCTTTAAGCCATTGTTCGTCTCGCTTACGCCACTCAACAATTTCTTGTTGCTTTTGAAGTTCTAGACCAACTTGATTTAAAACATCATCTGTGTTTTTACCAAAGTTGCCACTAACGGGATTTCGAGCTTGTCCATTGGGATGAAGAATTGAGCGTTGAGCCATTGTCCAAGTTTTGTAGGGATATTCCCACTCAGGGCGGATCTTTCCCTGCTCATCATAACAAGCGCTGTGATGGCCACAAGTCCACCACCTTTCCTCAAATTCCGCATCGAGTTGTGCTTGATAGTTTGTCATCTCTTTCGCTTTAGCCATCAATTTTCCTTGATTATAAACAATGTTATCTGCTACTAATCGCCTTACTTTCCATCACTACGATCTTTTAGCGGCTCGTTATCTCAACGACCCAGTTAACCTTAACGAACCCTGGCAGGAAGTCCGAAATAATACCATTTTAGGGGCTTACTGCGATGGTGCTACCTTTACCTTTGGCCGCCTGCCTTCTCGCCTTTTTAATTTAGAAGCAGAAGATTGTCAAGCGATTGTCGATCTCCTCACTGAAGCGGCTCCCCCTGGAACTCGCCTTGTCGCTGCCTCGAAAGACCACTTTCTCTATGCCAACCCAGCACAGGAATTTAAGGGTTTTCCGCTAGATGAACTTATCCGACGATTGACAGAACATCAACCAGGGAGTCTTATCTATCGCTTCGGCAACAACTTCGGGCCACTCATTTCTCCTTGTCAATCAGGACACCTTCTGGAGGCGACGGTACTGTTGGGAGATGAACAAACCGGGGAAAACGGTGGGTATCTCGATACTGAGCAGTTTCGCTATCTCACCGATGACGGACAAGGCATTATCGCCCCTGAGCTTTGTCAGTCTCTTTTTAGCACTATTCAACATCAAATTCAATTTCGCACGACGCTTTTGGATCAATTGTACTATGGCAAAGGCACTTTGATTCCTCGTTATACCGATAATCAGGAGCATCAGTTTGACAAGGTTAATTTTGAGGCTCTTAAATACCATCAAGGACTAGAGCGTGTTGATTTAATTCTCCCCCTATCATGTTTTAAAGGCTCTGGTAAAACAGGCATCAAGCCTGGGTTGCAAACCGTTCGTCTTTGGATAGGAGAACGCGATCGTTCTCCCGAAAACTCGACGACGCGCTCGACGGAAGTGGGGTTAATTAATCGAGGTTATGCTCAGGATATTTTGACCCTCCAACAGCAAGAATTAACCAAGTTACAGCAAATTGCCAGCGATCCTCGCCTTCTAGAGCAGGAATATCTCAAATCTGCCGACGAACGTTACGAAGATCTGCGCCAATCTTATTCGGCTGAGGGACAAGACCCGCCTCTACGCCGCCCAGATTTGCTCTACGATTTAATTAAGAGCGACCCCCACCGCCAACTGCTCTCAACCAAGAAATTTCAACAACTTGAAGAAAAATTCCTCTCAAGGCAGTTTAAGGAAGCGGCCACGGGCGGGTTTATTCGCTGGCGGCGCACCTTTGCCATTGGGTCTAAACGTCTAGAACCCGGACAAATTACTAACACTTCCTATGGGGAAGGCGAACGTCTGGGTAATTATCGCTCTCCTATGCTACTAGAATCGGCTCTCTATGACTGCCGCAATACCCTCAATGACGCTAAAGCCTATGCCCCAGATGGATCTTCTCTGCGCGGCGTGACCGTTATCTGTACTTGGGGTTGGTCGGATTATTTCAATCGCCTCTCTTCGCAACTTTCTCAGGCGGATCATGATGCGGTTCGGCAGTTTCTAGACTCGCTGCCTTCTCCTAATATTATTGCGGCCTCTGGGGGTTACGAGCGCCGTCAGCTTATTGAGAATCTTAATCAAGCGATCGCTCAATTCAATCGAGATTTTCAACTTAAAGTCGATTTACTTCCCCTACAAACGCAAACGGAAGGGCAACAAATTGACTTCGATGGCGATGCTCTTTCAGTTACCCCATTAAAAGAATTACCGGCCACTTGGCAAGAAATCAAATACCAGAACAATCTAGCTACCGCACCGGTTCCTCTCGTTAAAGAAGCCAAAGTTGACTATCCGGCTAGTATGAGCCGCGAACTGATGGCTTACGCTATGGCTGACCCACCAGTGGGACTTTTTAATAACTTCAACCAGGCTGTCTTGATTCTCAAACAAGAGTTTCGCTCTGCTGCTTCTTCTAGGTTTGAACTTCAACGCGACTATGCTGAACAGATTATTGCAGCTTGTCAAAAAGCCGAGGCTCGTGAAGCTAACGACAAAAATCCCATTCCTTTACATCCAGATTATCGAGAGATAGTAGATAATCTGGTGGCTTACGCCGAAAAAGACCTCTCTATTGCTGATGTTTCCCATATTTTTGACCAATACTCCCTTATTCTAGAAAAATGTCAGATTCATTCAACCGTTAACAACCAAAGAACGGTAGACCTCTTTAAAAGCGCTCTATCCCCCAATCTCGCTGAAAAAATTCAAGACGAAGGGGCTTTGGTGCGCCTTCCTACCTCGATTACTGCCAAAAAAGAAAGTGGCGTTTATACTGATGGCAAACTGATCCCTCTTAATGGCTACAGCCATCCTGAACTGCTAATTCACCAAGCAAATCAGGCATACAGCCAGATTCAAGAAAACTTTGAGGTTGTGCCAATTGAGACGGTTAAAGGGTTATTTCCCGCCTCGGATAATCGCACGTTAGTCAATCAAGTTTTAGCAACTAAGCAAGAATACGACCGACTTTATAATGCGGCTGCTTCAGTAAGCGATCGCAGCGAACGGGAAAAAAATGGACTGGCACTGAAAATCATCTCGCCCAAAGGAACCGAATTTGACCTTTCGTTTGCTCATCGCTATCTGAGTCAGCTAGCGGCATTAGGACTAAAACCTGGCGGAATGACTCAATTGGCACTTTCGTTAGCCGAAACTTCCTCTGAAAGTCCCCTTCATCACGTTTATCCTCTGAAAGCGACGGTTCCTTCAACCGACCGTGACACGATAATTGGGTATATTCATAAATCGTTTGTTGAAACCCATAATTTATCTCCTAATACCAGCACCGTTGTCAGTGCCTCTTTTGCCTTAGTTCCCACTAAGCGCGATGCTGAGCAATTATTTGAGCGAGCCAGAGAGTTTGTTACTGATTGGGTGGCTCAAATTCCCGAATTAGAACGCTTTGATTACGCTTGTGCGGCTTGGGATGTCTGTACGACGAGAGAATCTTCTACCGATGTCGCAGACTATAAAATTAGTAATTTTGTTTTTGAAGCATTTCCTGAAGAAATTAAGCAACAATCCGCAACATTTCAGTTTAAAACGCAATATATTAGTGAACTAGCTGCTTTTAATCAAGTTCCTTTCACTCGCCTTCAAACCAATCAGCCTTTTGACTTAGTTCTTAAAAAAAGCAACCATCCAGAAAAAGGGACACCCACGCTGGTTTGGCACGTTAAGGATTCTCAGGGGCAGGAGATATCATTAGGGGCTGTTTGGTCGAGGGACTATCGGTTGCCCATTGGGACACAACTGCAAGGGCGTATCACCCCTGAGTTTCCCGCAACGGCTAATCTCGAAATTCTTACGCCTCAAATCAAGCAATTATTAAGAGATAAACTGCTTAAAATTGGTAAATTACAAGATTTTGAGGCGGGTAAGGGACGCATCTTTCAAGGAGAGGTTTTAGATTTAACGTTACGTCATTATTCAGTGACAACGGAACATTATTTGTTTTTAGGTGAGCAGCAATTGGGACTGCTTGATGCCGAAAACTTTAAGGTATTGAGAGATTCAGGTGGCGATCTTCTGCGTCCTTTTCGAGTTACCTTGAATAGTTCGGGTATCGGGCAGGGATTGAAACATCTGGTTACGCTACCCAATGGTCAAGTAATTGACTTGCCACAAGTTTATTCTCATGCGGCTAAACCTCTGAAAACTCGCCGTTTTACCAACGAGTCTGTCTTACTCAATTATCGAAATCTGCAAAAAAGCAAGCCGCAATGGGCATTAGAAGTAACAGTTAATGGACAGCCTCAAACGTTAGGCATCTTTACTGATGCCGATTCCCGTCAAGCGTTAGTGGCGGCTAAACTGCTGCAAGATGGTTTATCTTTTCAAGCTAAACTCACTTCCAACGTCACTCGCCTGCGACTGGATATTCTGCCTGAAACTATTCGCTATCGGGAACTGGGCAATTGGAATTTTTTGAAAGAGGCCCCGGCTAAAGCCGTTTCTCAAGAATCTGTTATTGATGCTCAAAAAGCCAGTTACTATCTCAATCGCTTGCAATATCAACCCACATTAATTTATGTCACTTCTCGCGCTTGGCAGCAGCCTAATGGGGAAGTTAAA
>JBGTNM010000404.1:0-2574 GCA_041743025.1 Microcystaceae cyanobacterium | reverse complement strand
CGAGTTTTTGTAATGCTTCATCTTCTTCGAGGGTAAAGCCTTTATCCCACCATATTTCTAGGGTTTCTGTATCCACTGCAGCCACTTGATCGGAAGTGCGACTCGCTTCTGTTGTCCCTGAACAACTCGCTAAGGTCAATAAAAGCGGTAAAACAACTACTGTTAAACTGTTTTTAAGGAGATTTTGATAACTCTGAATAGTTAGGGTGGAGCGATACCGCAGGCACGCTTGGCGTAAGCAAGACATATTCATTCACACTTTTCACAAATTACTTCTATTCAAATACTACACAGCGTCAGCGAGCGATTTCCTTCGGGAAGTGTAAAGTATTGTAAACTCTTAGGATTGATCAAATCAATATAATCTTTTGCGAGGTCGATAATTCGCTACAGATTCGACTAATCCTAGTGCAATAAAATTGGTTAGTAAAGCCGAACGACCATAACTTAAAAACGGAAGCGGAATACCCGTAATCGGTGCAAGTCCAACGGTCATACTAATATTAATAATGGTTTGAAAAGCAATCATCGATAAAACACCAACTGCTAATAATGAGCCAAAATTTTCTTTAGCACGATTGGCAATAACCACTAAACGCCAACAAATCAACCAAAAGATAATTAGAACAGCTATTCCTCCAACAAAGCCAAACTCTTCGCCAACTGCCGAGAAAATAAAGTCAGTATGTTGTTCAGGAATAAAATTTAGTTGTGTTTGGGTACCCTGATGTAAACCTCTGCCCCATAGTTCACCTGAACCAATCGCAATCCGAGATTGAATTAGCTGATATCCTCCTCCTAATGGGTTTTTCTCTGGATGAAGAAACAAGGTTAGACGATCTTTTTGATACTCTTTTAAAAATCCCCATAAGACACCGCCTAATTTACCAACCATTGTATTAGCCGCTACGACCAATATCGTCGATAAGATTTTTAAAGGTAAGCTAATCCAAGCTATTACCCCAATAATAATCGCCCAAACAATCCAAGCGGGAAATAACAGATTAAACAAAATAGCAGAAATTAAAGGCGAGAGCAGAATAATGAGCCATCCTGGGTTCGCATCTGCCCAGTACAACATTCCTAATGTGATTGCCCCAAAAACGAGAGAGGTTCCTAAGTCGGGTTGCAATAGAATGAGTATCCAAGGAACTGCCGTCACCAATAAGACGCGAAAAACAGAGAGAAGCGTAGAAGCAGATTTTTGGTGTAGTAAAGCGGCTAAAGTAATAATTAATCCGACTTTGGCAAATTCTGACGGCTGAACATTAAAACTACCAATATTAAGCCAACTTTGCGCCCCATTGGCTGTTACCCCCATGAGAATAACTGCGACTAAGGATAAGTTAGTCAAAATATAGGTTATCCAATGCCAGCGTAATAAGCTATCATAACGCGATCGCGCAATCAACCAAGCGATTACGATCCCAATTAGACCAAATAGCCAATGTTGCCAACCATCGGCACTCTTTTTCGTGAGTAAGATACTTCCGATCATCAAACCACCGTAAGCGGTTAAACTGACAACGGAAGCAAATAAAATCCAATCTACTTGAGGTAAATCAGCGAGCCAAAGTTTCCAATAAACTTTAAACTGAGAAATTAGAGTTCGATGCAGCATATCTCACACCAAAAAAGAAGTTAGGCATAGGCAGCTATTGATACTTTAGCTGCAATTTGTTGTGCGATCGCTGTTAACGCTTTTGCCGAAGCAGACTCGCTATCAGAGATCACAATTGGGATACCCAAATCACCCCCTTCTCTTAAAGGGATCTCTAGAGGTACGCAACCGAGTAAAGGAATTTGTAATTCTCTAGACGCTTTTTCGCCGCCACCAGAGCCAAAAATATCATAATTGCGATCGGGTAAATCGGGAGGAATAAAATAACTCATATTCTCCACAATTCCTAGCACATTTACGCCCATTTGCTGAAACATTTTTAGACCTCGTCTCGCATCTAATAGAGAGACATTTTGGGGGGTTGTGACAATTACTGCTCCCGCAATAGGTACCGCTTGAATTAAGGTTAATTGTGCATCACCCGTGCCAGGAGGCATATCAACAATTAAGTAATCTAAACTGCCCCAAGAAACCTGATAGAGAAACTGTCTAATTATCCCATTTAACATGGGGCCGCGCCAAATCACAGGTTGATCAGGATTAATCAAAAAACCCATCGAAACCATTTTCACACCGTAATTAAACGCGGGTTCTAAAATATCGCCGGCTTTTCCTTGCTGTACCTTGACTTCGGCTCCCGTCAATCCTAACATCATTGGCGCATTTGGCCCATAAATATCCGCATCTAATAAGCCAACTTTTGCCCCTGCTTTGGCTAAAGCCACGGCTACATTCACCGCAACAGTAGTTTTACCTACGCCACCTTTACCACTGGAAATTGCAATAATATTTTTAACGCCAAAAACAGATTGTTTATCGGCTACGTCTTTTTGTTTAGGTGTTTCAGCCGTCACTGTCACATCAACCTTTTCTACACCTGGTAATTGTTTAACAGCTTTTTGACAATCTTCAACAATAAATTCTCGTAATGGACAAGCAGGAGTCGTCAAAAC
>JBGTNM010000403.1:0-19110 GCA_041743025.1 Microcystaceae cyanobacterium | reverse complement strand
TCGCTATAAGGCATTTGCTTAGCATCAACAACGGCTAAATGGATTTGCTGCCCTAAATTAGCCTTAATGACCTGATTTTTGCCTATCGCTAACATCGACTCAGCCAAATCGATTCCCAAAATTTGCCATGCAGGACGCTGCTGAGCGATTAAAATTGGGATACGAGCCGTACCCGTCCCTGCATCTAATATCTTTGCTTTAGGTAATATAGGGGCAAGTTCTATCACCCGTTGGGCAAAAGCCGCGTTAACTTCAGTGAAGTCCATCGCATCGTACTCAACGGCTTCTTGTGGAGTATCCATGACTTCCGGTTCTAGACTTCGCTCCATCGCGGTTATCTCCTTGTCGAGCCAATGACTCAGTCTACCAGCCCACCTATCATCGCGATCAATGCTCCTATCATGTTATTCGATGGGGGATCGCAGGGAAATCCCGGTCAAGGAGCAGCAGCAGCCATCTTGTTGATGCCCAATGGCAGGCGCTACACTGTCAGTCAGCTTATCTCCTTTGCTACCAAGCAGGAAACAGAATATATCGGGCTGATTATCGGACTGAAAAAAGCCAGACAGTTAAACATTCGCGCCTTAGATATTAAAGGCAACAGTGACACGGTTTTCAATCAAGTTAATGGCATCGTTCAAGTCCAAGACGAGCCATTGCGCGTTTTGTATCAAGAAGCTCTCAAATTCATGCAGGGGTTTGATCACGTTTCTGTGGAATGGATTACACCAGAGCAAAACCGTCCAGCGCGAGCAGCAGTCAGTCGTTGTATTAGTGATGCTTTGGGGCGGGAAAAAGCCTCTAGAGGCAGCACTGAGTCAAGAAGCATTTCCCAAACGATCGCTCACTTGATTCAGCTAGGTAGCCAAGCGACTGATGATGACTACCGCCACTTGAGTGCCGAACCCGATGAGTGGACAGACAAGCCTCTCGCCCAATTGCGCTCACAGATTGCCTTAGAAGTCCAAGACGCGATCGCGCTTCAATGGCAAGGAGATGAAACCGATCTCGCCGAGATGTACCGTTGGTATTTGCGAGGACTTCCTCCCGAAATGGCTAGCCGTAAAGTTAATTTAGAACGGGCTGCAAATGAAGAAGAAGTGGCAAAACTTCCTTGGGAAGAAGCTCTCATTGCTCCTATCGATCCCCTAATTGCCGAGCCTGATAGCGATCTCTTTGCTGCGCCTTTACCGGAGGAGTTCCCCTCCCCCATGCTGCCAGAGGAGGTTGTTAAAGCGGATCTTATCGACTTAGAATTGAGCGTTCCGTTTTCGCCAACACCGCCGGATAGCGCGGTTGAACGCTTTGATGCCGAAGCCATCTTTAGGGGCGATCCGTTGGCTGAGATGGCTTTATCCAATCCTTTGAGTACGCTGCCGGATGCCGCTCCCAACAGCATTGAGGAAATAACCGATAGCCATAAAGATACGTTACCATCGGAAACGAGAGTCTCCGACTTGGTGGCTATGATCGAAAATCTATCCCCAGCAGAAAAGATGACATTGGCCAAAGAATTAGTTAAATTTCCCGATATTGTTAACCTCATCCTTCAAGCGATCGCCGATTCGATGGCCAGAAATCAATAATAAGACACATTACCTATGAAAATAAACGAGCAATTGCAAAACCTGATCGATGAAGCACCACAGCATGGGGTTCCGGCAGCCGTCATGGAAGCATCGGTTACTCCTGCCCTCAAACGCTTTGCCCAGAAGCTCCAACACAGTCACTATTATGTTTTGCATTCAAGCGATCCCTTTGGGGACGGCTTCGCAGCACGCGCTTGGGTGATAACGACGCTTAGCCATCGCGAACAGCCTCAACGGCAAAAGCGAGTCATTTATGCTTTTGCTACTCGCAAGGATGCTACTAGCTGGCAAGGGATTGCTAGTTTCCAGGGAGACATTCTTTCTGTACCCGTTACTCATATGTTGTTCGATCTCTTTGCTTGCGATCGCGTTGATAGTATCATTTTCCTGGAAACCCCTGGCAACATCGAACAGGGTAAAGAAATTGCGCGATCAAGCCTACAAAATATTATTCAGAAGCAACTAAAGCAATTAAAACCCTCTCCTTCTCAAAAAATACATAATATCCCCTCTAATTTTGCTTAATTAAGAGTGTAAATGTCCAATTTTGCCATAAAAGTCGAAGCATTAAACTTTAGTTGGCCAGATACTGCCCCCATCCTGCAAGCTTGCACCCTCAACGTTCCGCAAGGACAATTTTGGATGTTACTGGGAACGAATGGGAGCGGCAAATCCACCCTATTGCGGCTGATTGCTGGCGTGCTGACACCTGATTCAGGCACGATTGAAGTCACGCAACCGGTTGGGTTTGTCTTTCAAAATCCCGATCGCCAATTGGTGATGCCGACAGTCGGCGCGGATATTGCCTTCGGACTGGTTAAAGAAGGACTGTCTTTTCGGGAAGTTCGCGTTAGGGTAGGAGAAGCTCTCGCGGCAGTTAACCTCTCGGAAATGGAACGGCGGCCGATTTACGCGCTTAGTGGCGGTCAAAAGCAGCGCATTGCCATTGCTGGCGCGATCGCTCGTCACTGCGAGGTCTTGCTGTTAGACGAACCGACTGCCTTGCTTGATGTCGATATGCAACTAGAGCTAGTGGCGCAGGTGCAGCGATTGGTCAAAGAACGGGGAATGACCGCTTTGTGGGTTACTCACCGCTTAGACGAATTAAATTACTGTGACGGTGCGTTTTTATTAGAATCGGGCCAAGTTGTCGCCCAAGGCGATCCTCAGCAGATCAAAACCAGATTGTTGCAGGTATCTCAGGCGGAAATCTAAAAATTTGTTAAGCTTGTAAAATCTTTCCGTTGATGTTCCCACCTTATATGTTTGTTGTGCCCCACAATGTCTTCTCCTTCCCAGCATCTTTTGCTCGTCGATGGCTATAACATTATCGGTGCTTGGCCATCGCTCACAAGAACCCGCGATCGCCAAGGGTTGGAGTTGGCGCGTCAAGAATTAATCGAAGCCTTAATCAACTATACGGCTCATCAGGGTTACAAGACCCAAGTCGTCTTTGACGCACAATATCGCAAAACGCCGAGTTCCCTCGAAAACTACTCGGGCGAACTCTCTGTCTACTTCACTGATTGGGCGCAAACGGCAGACACTTACATTGAAAAAATCTGTGCTTCTTTCTATCATCATTCAGAACAGCGACCTTCCCGCCTCATTGTCGCCACATCTGACCGCGCTCAACGCCTGACCGTTGTTGGTTATGGGGCAGAATGGATGTCAGCGCAACGCTTAGCTAGTGAAATCGAGTTCTCTTCGCGTCAAATTAGAAAAAAGCAGCAATCTACTCAACGCACACAGGGGCGTTTTTTATTTAATTCCCTCGATGCAAAGTCTCAAGAACGGCTTTCAGAGTGGTTTTAGAAAAGATAAGGCAACTATTATGAGTCTATCAATACAGGCGGTGGCGATTACTAAGATACCCCTTGAAGATAAAAAAGGACAAAGCATGATCGCTCTGTCCCCTAACTTTACCCCTAACCATCCTCATAAGTCTTGTTGAGATGAGCAATGATGCGCTGTTGGGCTTTCTCCAGCCTGCCAACCGGCTCTTCCGGCATGATGAGGTGAAATGTGTACTAGGATACAAATTCCTGAAAGATGGGTTACGACGGATTGATGATTTCGGGTTAAGTTTGAAGGCTTATTGCCGTCTAACCCATCCTACGTTAATTAATAAGATTTTATTATCCCCAAGAGTACGGGGGAGCCACCTGATAGCTGATTTAATCGCTTATACTTTTCAAGAGAAAAGACCTAATCAGCAATCAAGAAAATAAGATAAATTCGATTGTTTCCCCTACTCAATTGACTCCCCTGCACGATTGTAAATCGTCACATCCCATTGCCCATCTTTGGCTACTTCAAAAGCAATTCGCTCACCATCAGCACTAATAGTTGGATTGCGTACCTCTGCCGCTAAGTTTGCAGTGAGATTACGTTTTTGTTGCGTCTGACGATCGTAAATATAAATATCTGATTTGCCCTGCCGACTAGCCGTAAATACAATGTAACGCCCATCTTCCGAAATAGAGGGATGGGAGGCAATTTCATCGAGGGAATTAAGTCCGGGTAGATTAATTAGCAGCCGCTTTTGAGCATCAAATAAATAGACATCTTGCGAACCGTTGCGATCGCTCACAAAAACAATATAGGGAGAAGCCACTTGTGGACTCACTTCTGAAGAACGGCTATTTAAACTGCGTCCGCTTGCATCGAAAGGAAAGTTTAACAGGCGCGGGTAGCCAGTGCAACTGCTCAAAAAACTAGTGAGAATGACGCTCAAAATAACAGATAACTGCTTCACGGCTTCGGATTTTCTACAGGCGTGCCATCTAAAATATCTAACTCAATTAGAGGCCCGCGATCGAGTACCTCCACATCCCATTGTCCCCGACGTGACGTTTCAAAGACAATATATCGCCCGTCTGGACTAATGTGCGGGCTTCTTATCCAACTGCGATAGCCTAGCGTAACCAATTCTGTCCGTCGGGTGGAGCGATCGTAAAGGGCAACATCAGGCCGTCCCTGAATGCTAGAAACATAGACTAGATAGCGGCCTGTTCGGCTCAAGCTGGGGCTTTCGGCAATCACATTGCTCTGATTCAATCCTGGCAAATTCTCAAATCGGCGCGATCGCAGGTCGTAGAGTAAAATCTCGCTGCTGCCTCGGCGATTGGAAACTAACGCTAGCCAACGCCCATCTCCGCTTAAAGCGGGTTGCTCGTCGTTGTAGCGGCTGTTGAGGCTAGCAGACGTTTGAGGGCGATTAGCCAATTCACAAGACGCTAGCAAGCTCAGCCCACACAACCAAAGTCCCCCAATCATTCGCTTAGTAGTCAAAACGCACGGGGTTATCTTCATTGCGATCACCCCTCGGCGGTTCTGTCGGTGCTGAAGGTTCTTCCCAATCTCCCCGTTCTGCTTCTGGCTCATCAATCGGCTGGTAGTCTACATAATCGGTCGGGGTCGCTTCTGGGTAGCGAGTTGGCTCAGAAGGGCGAGGGCGGCGTTTTTTCGGGGATCTAGCCGCCGTTTCGGGTGGTTCGCTCTCCGGTCGAGAAGGACGAGGACGGCGAGATGAGGGACGTTCCTCCCACATATCTGAACTGTCTTCCCAAGCCTCGTAAGATTCTGAGGCAGCCGAACTGGGACGAGGGCGGCGCTTGCGCTGAGGTTCGCGATCGCCATAAGACTCGGACGAACGACGGTTTCTGCTAGCTGGACGAGGTTCTTCGCTGCTTGCGCCAGTCGAACGACTGCTGCGCGGTTCTGCATAGCCTTTCAAGCGGCGATTGTTAGCAGAGGGGTCTTCTTCTTCGTAGGGTTCTAAGCGATCTAGCTCTGCCTCAGTATAGACTCGCTGTCGACTCACTCGGCGTTCATCATCGACAATCGGGGCATTGCGTCTAGCTTGCTCAGTGGTTACACCGCGCAGTCGAAGGGTTTCAACCGCAAAAAAGATCGTTGACCCCGTTAGGAGAAACTGCCCAAATTGCAGAATCGGATCGAGCCGCCACCCCTGAAACAACAAAATCAACCCGCACAACAGGCCAACAGCAGCGAAAAAAATGTCGTGATCTCTCGATAACTCTGGACGGACAGAGCGCAGGAAATAAAGCCCTGCTCCGGCTACCGCCAGAAAAATCCCTAAAATACTGGCTGAATTCAGTCCAAAATTAACCATTCTGACTCTCCGTTCTCAGTGTTGGGCTAGCGAGTTGCCAAGATACGTCTCTAATCTAAGGATACCCACTGAGTTTGACTGCATTTATATACTAGCTAGCTTTGACGACTCCACTGCCTAAAGGCGAGTGGATTCTTGGTTCATAGAGGTTACTTGCTTAGACAGAATCACTTCTGAAAAAGTAGAGGCATCCTCTCCCCAAGCGTTTAGGCTGTCTTGCAGCCAAGTTCCCGTATGACCTGCGGTACTCAATCCTAGCTTTAAGATATTGCGTGCAGCATTTTCATCCCTGTCTAAGTAGCATCCACAAGCACAAACATGAGTCCTTGTAGATAGAGATTTCTTCACAGTTTCACCACAATTAGAACAATTTTGGCTTGTATAGTTTGGAGGTACGGCAACAGTTATTTTGCCATACTTAATCCCAAAATACTCAAGCCAGAGACGAAACTGATACCATGCAACATCATTAATTGATTTAGCTAGACAGTGATTTTTAACTAAATTCTTTACTCTCAAATCTTCGTAAGCTATCACATCGTTAGAGTGAATCACGGAATAAGCTACTCTACACGCAAATTCTTTTCGTTGCCTACTTATTTTGAGATGAGCTTTAGCTAATCGTTGTCTTGCTTTTCTTCTATTAGAAGACCCTTTCTTTTTTCGAGATAGTCTTCTTTGAAGCTTTTTAAGTTTCTTCTCTCCTTTTTTTAAAAATCTAGGGTTCTCAACTTTGTTTCCGTTTTGGTCAGTGTAGAACGATTCTAAGCCGACATCTAAACCAATTACGCTATTAGCTGGTTTCGTGTCAATTCTGATATCAACTGACAGAATGAACTGACAGTAATAGCCATCTGCTCTACGAATTAGCTTCACCCTTTTGATAGACTCAACCGGGTAAAAGTTTAAGTCGTAAGTTCCAACCAGCTTAAGTCTACCGATCTTCTTTTTATCGGTAAAGGTAATAGCTTTTCGGGTGTTTAAGTCCAGTCTCCATCCCGTTGTTTTATATTCGACTGAGCGGCAATTCTTCTTAAACTTTGGATAGCCTTTTTTGCCAAGGATTTGTCTCTTGCAATTGTCGTAAAATTTGGCAATTGCTGACCAAGCTCGTTCTGCACTTGACTGTCTTGCTTGTGAGTTTAATTGCTCAGTAAAGCTAAATTCATGAGCGAGTACACGGCAATATTTGTTGAGGTCGTATCTTCCCACTCCACTATTGTCCATCCAATAGCGCAAGCACTTATTTTGGACAAATTGAGCCGTGCGAATTGCCTCATCTATCGCCTTATACTGTTCAGTTTTAGCCCTAACCTTAAACTCCAAAACAAGCATCTTATGTCAAGTTACTAAACCTAAACTGAGTTTAACACAAGTTTTCTTGGTTGTATCAAAATTGCTAAAATGTGGAAGTTAAGGCGCACGGTGAGTCCACTGCGGTCTTGGGGTTTCCCCAAGTGAAGCAAGTGGCGAACCCGAAGGGCACATCCCCGCCGTAAAACCGACGGGGTTTTCCCGCGACATATTTTAGATAACCTGATGCTCATCTTCAAAAAGACAATAACCCCACCCTCAAATAAGATAGGGTGGGGACAGCCTTAGACATTACGTCTGATTTTATCCTTTTGGCTAATGAAAACGACTCCCAGGGTAATGAGGCCGACGACAACGCTTCCCCCAACGAGGCTCAACAAGAAATTAACTAAAGATGGTGTCATATAGCAGGATACCTTCTCTGATTTTGATACACATCGTTACTTATTTTAAGGGTTTTTACCCCCATTTACATCACGGGTTTTTGAGAAGAAGGCAGGAGGCAGATGTAAAGAGGCGATATATCGTGTTGGTCATTGAGGTTGCTGAAATTGTCGCTGGTAGACTGTATCTTCTTTTTCAGTCGCTATTTTTAGGTTAGAACGAGGATAAGACACGCATAAGAGGGCGTAGCCTTCCGCTTGCAGGTCAGGAGACAGTCCCATGCCCTCACTTTGATCGACTGTCCCTTCTAAGAGTTGGGCAGCACAGGTAGTACAAACGCCCGCGCTACAAGAAAAGGGCAACGCGACATCAGCCTTGAGGGCTGTTTGTAAGACGGTTTGGTTATCGGCTGCTTCGAGGGTATAGGTATAGCCTTGGTGATAAATTTCAACGGTGTAGGTGTTTGACATAACTCGCGCTGTCATTTCATTTAGCTGTCTTCCATCTACTGTATCGCCTTGGGTAGTCTCCTGCCTATTGTTAAGAAACGTAGCTAAATTTAAAGCTTGATTGCATTTTTAAGCGATTGGATGCAGCTAGGACAAACTCAGTGTTAGTTTAGAGGACGTTATTTTTAGGATTTTTTTGCAATTAAAGGCATAATATGTACAAAAATACGGATAAAGACTTAGTGGGAGCCGCTCTGACGGCTGGATTGGGAGCAGGAATTGTTACGTCCTTTGCCATCGCTCAAGGACAAAATCCGCTCATTGCCCTGGCGATTACGGCTTTTGCTGCTTTATGCGGAGTTATCTGCCATCACTTAGACTTAATTTGAATATTTCTTATGCTGTGTACGAGCAAGCCCACGAAATTTACCGTGGGCTTTTGGCTAATTCAACGCCTCAAAATAATCGCGAATTTGGTTGCGCCGTCGTGGCTGACGTAATTTTTGCAGAGCTTTGGCTTCAATTTGACGAACCCGTTCCCGCGATAGTTCTAAAGCGCGCCCAATATCTGCCAACGAATAAGATACCCCGTCCTGGAAACCATAGCGCAGTTTAATGACTTCTTGCTCGCGCTGCGTCAAATCGGCTAGCAAAATTTGTAAATCCTTACGCAGGGACTCATAAATCAGGCTTTCTTCTGGAGAGACACTTTCGGCTTCGAGTAGGTCTAATAATTCAGTATCCTTTTCTTTGCCGACTTTAACTTCTAGAGACACCGATCGCGGCACTCGCATTAGCACTTCGCGCACTTGCTCCGCAGAAAGGTCTATTTCGCGGGCGATTTCTTCGACGCTGGCTGTGCGCCCTTTTTCTTGGGAAATTTTACGCTGAGCGCGTTTGATTTTGTTGAGCTTTTCGGTGACGTGAACGGGAAGGCGGATGATACGGCTTTGAGTGGCGATCGCTCGCGTAATCCCTTGCCGAATCCACCAGTAAGCATAAGTGCTAAAACGGTAGCCTTTGCTGGGGTCGAACTTTTCGACGGCCCTTTCTAATCCTAGGGTTCCTTCTTGAATCAAGTCCAGCAATTCTAGCCCGCGATTTTGATACTTTTTGGCGACCGAAACTACCAGGCGCAAGTTGGCTTTGATCATGTGTTCTTTGGCGCGGATGCCAGCTTTCTGTGAGTCATCGAGTTCCTCAACACTGACGAGTGCCAGTTCGGCCCAGTGCTGCTTGCCACTTGCTAAGGCTTGCTTGAGATCGCTGACGCTTAGGTCAACGACTTTGGCCCATCGTTCCCACGAAGGACGCTGTCCCAGTTGTCCTGTCAGGCGATCGTGAACCTCGCTCAGTTTAACCAGTTGCTTGATGTCGGGATCGCTTTCTTGAGCGGCGGCACGCAGTTCGATTAAGTGGACGTAGCGTTGAACTTGTCGAGCTTTGGTGACTTCTTCTTCTTTTTTGAGGAGCGGAACCCGACCGATATCCTGAAGGTAGAGCCGCACTAGGTCGGTGGTATGGTGGCTGGTTTTGCTTTCTTCGGTCAATTCTATTCCTTGCAGTTCGAGTTCCAACAACCCGTCCCCTAACTCAGGAGCGATGACTCCCTCGTTTTCTGGAGAGAAGTCACTATAAGAGTCAGCAAGCGAGGAGCCGACGTTAGTTCCGAGATCGTAGGTGGTAGCTGGCATGGCAATTTCTCAATATGACTGCTTGTCAAAGGGACTTGGCAAGTCCTGAGCTATTATTAGAATTCCCAGATTAGTCTTCAAAACATTCACCATTGCCAAAATTCTTGACTGCCAATGGCTGAAAAGCTTTGACTGAGCCTAGAGAGCCGATATTTACTCGCTTTGGTTGGGGCAGGCGATCGCTTTTTATCTGGGATATCTTCATCTACAAGCACACGAAATTTGATTCCCGAAAAAAAGCAGGACTGACCCCAAACGGACTTTAGATTGTTAATAATGACAAAGCCGTAATGCTTGACTTGCCAGAGTACACGGCCAAAATCTGGGTAGCTAATACGTAACAAACCTTTACAATACTCGTAGGGTGGGCATTGCCCACCTTACCCCTATAGATAGAGTAGACTTCTTGCAAAAGTAAAAAAACAATCATTTTTGCGACTTTAATTGTCAGCCAGTGTGGTCTTGGGGGTTTCCCCTATGAACAACTGGCGGTGAAAACTACCCCCTTTTGCCTCTTGCCTTTTGCCTCTTGCCTGACTTCTGCAAGAAGTCTAGTGTTTATAACTTCCGAATTGCGTAAGTCCTGGGCCATTTATACAGATATTTTTTGTTCTGTACGCAGTATGATTCTAGATAAACTGATCATAAAACTGATATTTGAGATCGCAGACTTTCTCCTCAACATCTATACAGGCATCAAGATCATTGCTAGAACAAATCAACCTTTGTATATGGATTGCGAGTTTTTGTGATCTTGCCATAGGTGCAACAGCAGTATCTTTTTGTAAGTACCTAAACAAAATTATTTACCCATTCTGAGATAAACTTCAAATCGCTATATCTCCTTTCTGTTGCCTGTTCCCTATTCCCTTCTCCTTTACTGAGTAGTAAAAACCCTTCTTACCTGGTTGAAATCGGCAGAAGGGTTAAGCACATTTTGATTTGAAAAAAGGGTTTTAGCTGGCTTCTTTTGTTGGTGGTAGCTTGATATCCTTGGCTAACCCCCAAAATTGTAATACTTGTATTGCCATCCAAGTTGTGTCAATTTCCCACCATTCTAGTCCGTGTCGGGCAGAATATTGATAGGCATGGTGGTTGTTATGCCAACCTTCGCCAAACGTGAGTAAAGCCACCCACCAACAGTTTTTAGACAGATCGTTCGACCCGTAACTGGCATAGCCAAACTTGTGAGTGGCACTGTTAACAAACCAAGTGCAATGGAAGACGACGACTAAGCGAACAAAAATTCCCCAAATGACAAAGGGCCAACCGCCTAACCCATACAGCAAAAAGCCTAAAGCAACCTGAATTAGCACAAAATAGTTTTGGCAAAATTGATAGAAGGGATCGCTGGCAATATCTTGGGTATAGCGTGGAACGTCTTCATCGGCAGGAATTCGATGCAGCATCCAACCCATGTGACTCCACCAAAATCCTGCATTAGAATCGTGGGGATCATTATTAGTGTCAGAATATTTGTGATGGATGCGGTGTAAGCCGATCCACTGAATCGGGCCCCCTTGACAGGCTAACGTACCAAAAAAAATTAAAACATATTCTACCCATTTGGGCGTTTCAAAACTGCGGTGGGTGACTAACCGATGAAATCCCAACGTAATCCCAAATCCCGCCGTAACCCAATAGAGAACAAACGCAACCCCCAACGCTCCCCAGCTAAAATTACCGGGAAAAAAGGCTAATAAAGCTACTAGATGGATGGACGCCATGTAGATAATGGTGACCCAATCGAGGGGAAGTTTTTTAATGGTGGCAACAGTCATGTAATAACCTGAATGTGAACGTGATTGAAGTAAATCGCACTTAAAAGCACGAATAAGATAGAGGATTTCAGCTATGTAATCATTAAATCATTAACACTCAATCGCTCTCTAGACCAAAAGAAGTGTTGTTTGAACGATTTATTTACATCCCTGAATCTGAGTTTGCCTCTTGATTTGACGAAGTCAACGGTACTCCGACTTTACAAGTCGGAGTACCGTTGACAGCCATAGCCCTTTGGTTTTGAATCAATAAATTAGCCGTAAAATTATGCGATTAGTTGACAAATGAACAGCTTGATGCTTTTAGAGGCTGCGAAAGAGGCACTCTATCCGATTTTTTCCGAAATTGACACCCAGGTCAAGCAAAATCTCAAAAAAGTTCTCAAAGCTTTTCGCAATCAGCGCGTGGGAGTTCATCACTTTGCCAGCGTGAGCGGTTACGGTCATGATGACTTAGGCCGGGAAACTCTTGATCGCGTGTTTGCCGAGATCATGGGTGCTGAAGCGGCAGCAGTACGGGTGCAGTTCGTTTCAGGAACCCACGCGATCGCCTGTGCCTTGTTTGGCATCCTTCGACCGGGTGACGAGCTACTATCGGCAGTAGGAGCGCCTTACGACACTTTAGAAGAAGTTATCGGACTGCGCGGCTCTGGTCAAGGCTCTTTGTCTGAGTTTAACATTTCTTATCGAGAATTGCCTTTGTCGGTAGGAGGAACTATCAACTGGGAAGCCTTAAAAACGGCAGTTCGCCCCGCAACGCGCCTAGTCCTGATTCAGCGTTCGTGTGGTTATTCGTGGCGATCAAGTCTCTCGATGACTGACATTGCAAAAATCGTTCAGCTTGTCAAGCAGCAAAATCCCGATACGATTTGCTTTGTCGATAACTGCTACGGCGAATTTAGCGAAAATCTCGAACCAACTTCAGTGGGAGCAGATTTAATCGCAGGATCGCTGATTAAAAATCCAGGGGGAACCCTTGTCACCGCAGGAGGATACCTGGCAGGCAAAGCAGAATTAGTCGAAAAGGCTGCTTGTCGCCTGACTTCTCCTGGCATTGGTACGGCAGGCGGGGCGACATTTGACCAAAACCGCTTGCTGTTTCAAGGGTTGTTCCTCGCGCCGCAAATGGTCGGGGAAGCGATAAAAGGCAGTCATCTGATTGCCTACGTTTTCGACCAATTGGGATATCCTGTCAATCCCTCCCCGTGGGTTCCCCGCCGAGACGTGATTCAAGCGGTTAAATTGGGGTCGCCCGAAAAACTCATTGCCTTCTGTCGGGCGATTCAACGCCATTCGCCAGTTGGTTCCTATCTAGACCCCGTTCCTGCCGAAATGCCGGGGTATGAGAGCCAATTAGTGATGGCTGGAGGGACGTTTATCGACGGCAGTACCTCGGAATTTTCTGCCGACGGGCCACTGCGGGAACCTTATATTGTTTTCTGTCAGGGGGGAACCCATTGGACGCACGTTGCTCTAGCGTTAGAGGAAGCGATAGAGGCGATCGCGGAGGTCTAAAATAAAATTAATAGATTGTAGGGAATCTTCGACATGGCAACCCAATTAAACCCAGAAATGGCAAAGCTTTATCAAGAAGATTTTATGCTTTGGGTAGACGAGACAGTTAAGCGGTTGAAGCAGCGTGATCTTAATGGTTTGGATTGGGAACATTTAATCGAGGAGATAGAAGGGTTGGGGAGCGAACAGAGGCATAAAGTGGATAGTTATCTGTTACAACTTCTGGTTCATTTGTTGCTTTACCGCTATTGGGAAAGTGAAAAAGCGGATTGTGCTAAAGGATGGCAAAATGAGATCGCTAACTTTCGTATTCAATTAGAAATTCTTTTCGATTCCCAAACGCTGCAAAACTACTTTTTAGAAAGAGTTGATTATATTTATCCCAAAGTCCTGAACAAATTCTGGATTCTGAATTTTTTCCCGAAAATTAAATAATAAGAAAATCAGATCTCCAAATATGAATAGCTCTTTGTGCTAGATGTCTTTGACGTGTAGCCAGTGTGTTCGGTGTCCATTCGTCAGCCAAAATGTTTTGTGTTAGCTGATAGACACTCTCTTGATAAGCTGTTCGCTTGATTGGATAAAGTTTGTTACTCACTTGTCGGTTAAGATGAGGTTCTAAAGGTGTCAGGTTTCCAATGCGATATACCATTTCTTCGATTTGGGCATCAGTGAAGTTTTGCCGCCAATCACTACTAGGTGATTCAGGCAAGATGTGTTCGATAGAAAAACTATCTTCGTTGACATCTATATTTGAGGCATCTGCCTCAAGCTTACACAGGATATATCGTACTAGCTTCTTCTTTTGTCCTTTTGTAGAAATTGAGAGTAAAGAAAAGTCTTGCGAAAACTTCTCATCGGCAACGTAAACCGAGCGCAGTTTGCCGAACACCTGTCTTGGATTGGTTATTTCACCTTTTGTAATGGCAATTGCCACCTCGTTGTAAAGTGTTTCTAATTCATTAGGATTTAGACTGCTAACAACAATATAGCGAAAGGAAAGTACACAAACAAGTTTTAATAAGCGGGTAAAATCTTCGGGAGAAAATCTCTCGTAGGCAATAAACAGAGTTGGATAGGCTTGCTTTACTCTAAACAACTCAAGTTCACGGATGTATGATCGATTTTCTGAAGTATCACGCCAGAACTCATCATTAGAGTTGCCAAGAGCGATGAAAAGACTACTATAATTTTCAAGTCGATCAAGTAAATCAAATGCTTGCTGGGCATCCTTCACAGATTCGCGAACAAGTTTAAATAGTCTTTCACGTCTTATTCTAGTTTGTTTAAGACTCAGATAGTAACGGAGAAATTCGGGAAACTTCTCCATCTGAACTGTATTGACAATTCTCCGCCATTGTCTCTGTGCCTCCTGTAAATCATCTGGCCCTTGGAAAAGAGAAAATAAGTAGTTTTTTAGTAAATCTGTTGAACTCAGTTCTATTCCTCTAGCGTTTAATGTCTCAAAAACGGTATAAGCATTTAACTCATCTTGAACATTTATCTGAATAAAAAGCAGGCGTTGAGCAACATTATCTGTTAAAAACTCAGCTAATTTTTCTCCACTCTGAATAACTTCTTTGAGTTTTTCTAGATGATCAGAAAAGTATTGAAAAGTTTGCCAGAGAAGTTGATTAGATTTTGAAAGAGAGCGAATATTGAGTGGTCTTCTAAGATTAATTAAATTGCTTTGATAAAAGTCATTATTATTTTCATTCAAAAGAAGCTTACTTGAGTAACGAAGAGAACGAGGATCTCTATCACTAAGATAAGTACGCTTGAGGATTTCTTGTCGCTCTTGATTAGCTTCAGCTTCCTCTTCTCGCTCTACAAGTTTTTGGATCTTTTCAATAACAGCAATAGCAATAATACTGAGAGTAGCTAACCGTTGTTGTCCATCAATGATTGTAAACTCTTTGTCTGAGGTGCTAGAGCTTTGCAGAACAATTGCTCCCATATAATGACTAGCGTCAGGATTGGCATGAAGTCCTAGAATATCTTGCCAAAGGTCTTCCCAGTTCTCCTCATTCCAGGAATAATCTCTCTGAAAAGATGGCACTCGGTAAATCTTGCCATTACTGATTAAGTCACCGAAACTAGTGGTACGAGTATCTAGTAGATTAATCCGAGCCATAGAATTAAGATGAGTGAGCCAGTTCTAAGCTTTAAGGTATCAGCAGCCTGACTAGTTAGAACCCTATTTCTTTTTATATTTACTTTATGGTATTGCTAAATTTACCGAATTTTCCAGAAGCAGAAGCGTTAGTCGCGGGAGTAGATGAAGTCGGACGGGGCGCACTATTCGGCCCTGTCGTGGCAGCAGTTGTCGTGGTTCCCTTCAGCGCGATCGCCCTTTTAACCGAATGGGGAGTCAAAGACAGCAAACAACTATCACCCAAACAGCGCACCCGACTGGCTTTACAGATTCAACAGCACGCGATCGCGACTCAAATTGGCTGGGCAAGCGTTCGAGAAATTGACCGTATTAACATCCTGCAAGCCTCTCTGAAGGCCATGAAACGCGCTGTAGACAAGTTATCCGTTACCCCCGAACTGTGTCTTGTCGATGGCAACCAATCCATTCCCCACCTCCATCTTCCTCAACAGACGATGATTGGAGGCGATCGCCTCTCGCCTGTGATCGCCGCCGCCAGCATTGTCGCTAAAGTCTGGCGAGATGAACTGATTACTCGCTTAGCCAAACGTTATCCCCATTACGATCTTGCCACCAACAAAGGTTACGGCACTGCCAAACACCGTCTAGCCTTACAAGAATATGGCCCTTGCCGCCAGCATCGGCAATCTTTTGCACCCTGCCGCGTTAATTTGAGCGAGTTTCTCTTCTATTAGTTGATCACCTTGTTGCCAACACCCCCGCCAAAGCCGAGGAAATGGCCCCTGTAAGCGCGATCGCTAACAACCACCAGCAAGCCGTCGCCGCAGCTTGACGGGTCGCTTCAACTTGCTGCTGAGCCTGTCTTTTAAGCGCGTTGATACGTTCTTTAACGGCTTGTTGGACAGATTCAAGCGGTTGCCCTAAAGCATCGCGAAAACGGTCTGAATAGGTCGCCAACGCTCCTGATGGAGTGTCCTCGTCTGTGCGATCGCGCTTTAGCGATGATACCGAATTCTCCAGCAACGGTGAACCGTTCAGGTTATCGCGATCGCCTGTACCAGGCAGAGCAAACGAAGCCAAGTCTGATCCGTTCAAAATTTGGGGCAAATTTGCCAAGACTTGCTCAATCGTTGTACTCAAAGCCGCTTTTAGTAGACTGGATTGGATGGGAGAAAGGGTTGAATTTTCTTCAATAGAGTCTGATTCTGACTGAGCAATTTCTTGTCCATAGTCTTCCCAAGTTTCCGCAATCTGGTTGACAATCCTTTGTTTTTGCTTATCAGTTAGGTCTTGCCGTTGGTTAAGCCATTCGATGAGGACAAGGCGATCGCACTGAGGTAGCGTTTTCTCATCGCGCAGCATTTTTTGCAGTTGACGCTCGATCCGCTTTGGTGTTAGTTTTTTGGCAGAGGTGGTGTCTAAATAAGATTCTACTTTTTGCCAAAGTTCTTGGGTTGTCGAAAGGTAGCCGTTAGTAGCTGAAAGTGCCAATGCTGATGGGAAGAGCGTTTGTTGCAACTTGATGGGATCGAGAACGGACTCAATTTCTTGACGAACGATCGCTTTGGCTTGCTCTTCATTAATCGGCTGGTCGTGATGCACTCTTAGAGCAGCAGCGATGGTGGAAACAAGGCGGCGAAATCCACCGATTGTCGTCTCTAAGGCAGAACCAATTAGAGAATTAACCGCAACCGAGCTAATCCAAATTAGTAGGAGAAAATAAGCTGACCAAATGACAATTCCGGCGATCGCGCCAGAGGTTGGATTGCTGAGTTGAGCGAACTTAACTGCCAAAAAGCAGGCACTAAATAACACCGTGTTGACCGTCAGCAGAATGCCAAATCCTGCCATAACGCCGACTCCAGAGACAAAGTTTTCTGGCTCTGCCTCCTTAAGTACTTTATTGATCGACTCGTCCGAAAAATCTTGTTGCTCAGTCGATTGACCTCGAAATAGAGAGATAGCGATCGCCAGCCCTAAATTCGTCAATAAAAGTTGAAAGGCAAAGGCTGTTAACAAACCAACCAAAAGCACACTCAGAATTTGTGTCCAGATAGAAGAACCTGAATAAACGGGGGAAGGCGGTTGAAGTTCGAGCAGGTACAGCCGCACTTGCCAATCTAACAAAGCATGATGCAACATAGTCATGACTGCTGACTGTACATTTATTAAGTGATTGTCTTAAATTAACGTCTGGAAAACAAAACGTCGTCTGACTAGAAGCAGAAAAAAATTTCATTCTCGCTATATTACTCCATCTCTGGCTTGCGGGGAGCATGTCAATGAATTAAATCCCCTCTCATGATAGATGTTGCCCTAGAAAGGGAAGAGCTAAAGTTAAAAATCTAGAGAAATTGAAAGGAGTAGCAAAATTACAAAAATGGCTAAAAATAAATCCAACCCAAAAAGCAAAAAATCATCTCAAGCAATAGATACTCAGGGAAAAAAAGGGTTTCTGGGTACTAATATGAAGCGCGTCGGTATGACCCTGGCTGCTGTGCTAATCGGTGAAATAGTAGAAGTTGCTATTGAACGGCTAATGCAAAAAATGTCTGAGCGCCATGCCGTAGATAAGGATGATGCGAACTCTCTAAGTCGTGAGAATGTAGAACCTGCTGACAGTCAGGCTAATTCAATTAAAAGCACGGCATTAAAATTACAAGATAAGATTGAGGATGTTAGCTTTCCTCTAAAAGATGTCCTTGAAGCCATTAGAGTCGCTATTAGGAAAAATACTCCTAATTTAGCAGATGTCGTTGACTCGCTCAGAGAGATACCACAGCGATCGCTACAGCAATCAGTCGGTACGGCGGGAAATACTGCTGAGATGGCAGTTGATGGGCTAGTCACTACATTGAGAGATGTCCTAGATGCCATCGATTTAAAAGAGAGTGACAAACTGCCGAAAAAGGACAAAAAGAAGAAAACGCCTTAAGGGTTGCAGAAGATGTCTTGCAGAATTGATCAATTCTGGTTGAGAAAGGCACTCTTGCAATAGGCAAAAAAACGGGAGAGCCTTAAAGCAGTCCGTCCATCAGTTTCATCACCCGAATGCTGTCTTGAGATAGTCCCTTCTCTAGAGGATATTTATCTAAATGAGATTCCAATAACCCTTTAAGAGAAATAAGTTTTAAGCTATTTTCGGCGAGGGTTTCGGCGATCGCTTCGGCTGCCTCCAAATAGCCAACTGCTCCCAAATCCATCAAAGCCGAACGGCGCAACATCAATTCATCTCGCTGCAAGGCTTGCACTAAGCGATCGCCATAGGTAGGATTACCGGTTAGCTGATACAAGGCTCGCGCCGCCGCAAATTGGACTTTTTCGACAAAATGCGCTAAAAACGGTTCAATTAAAACCATCGCCTCTGTTGCCTGCAACGTGCCTAACGCTTCGAGAATGGCTTCATAGGGTTGGACGAGGTGCGGTTTGCCAGGAACGGGTTGTGCGGCGGCGACTCCTCCTTCTAATAACCCAATTAGGGGATTGATAGCACGGCGATCGCCCAGCATTTCCAAGGCTTGAGCGGCAGATTCTCTCACGTAGTAATCGTCACAGTCTAAAGCCTCAATCAGAGGAGCAACAGCACGGCGATCGCCCAATTTCCCTAATGCTTTGGCGGCATTGCGTTGCAGAGGATAGCCACCATCGGGAGAGCGATCGCTTTCATCTTCTAAAGCGGCTAACAGAGCATCAATGGCAACGCGATCGTTGACGCGAAATCGCCCAATCCACCAGGCTGCATAGTAACGAGCGCTGGTATCGGCAGTTTGCTGGAGGTTAGTCAGTGCCTGTTCTACGGTATAAGCCGGATCGTCGGCAGTAGGTTGGTTCCATTCATCGGGAAGATAGGAGGAATCCATTGCGATACTAATATAGACACCACCAGATTAACAGATATTTAAGTAGCTCTCTCTCTTTTTATGCCATCTTGTTATCTGATAGGTTTCTGGTAAGAACCATGAGTGCAGCCTCTAGTTAATTATTTTAATTTTCGGCTCTCCCGTACCTGTGGTGATAACAAAATCTTATAGATTAGTGTAGGATGGGTTAGACGGCAGTAAGCATTCAAACTTAATTAGAAATTATCAATCCGTCGTAACCCATCTTTCAGGGATTTGTATCCTAGTACA
>JBGTNM010000402.1:0-2895 GCA_041743025.1 Microcystaceae cyanobacterium | reverse complement strand
ATCTCCAACACCTGAGAGGTAGGACTTGCTTAGAGGCTCACCTACACGGATATCAAGTTGTCATGTTTTATCCCCTTTGGGGGTTTATACATCCTAGTCATCCCTAAGTATTTCTACTTATTTCGACTAAACGAGTCGCACACTTATTCACCTATCATAATGGCTAGCGAGAGTTGATGGCATTTTCTGTTAATAAGTTGTCATTTAGCCATTCAATTCGTTCTGCATTTTTACGGAAACTTGGCTCAATTTGATCGCTCCCTCCTAGAAAAAAGACGCACTTCTAGAGCGCGTCTTTCTACATTAGCTAAAATAACCATCGATTTTAGAGAATGCCGGCATTGGAAAGTCCCAAAATCATTCCCGCGCCCAAAATGTGGCCAAAGCTAGTGGTAGCCAGGAGTTCAGGAATACCAAATTGTTTTTTAGAAGCTAATTGTGGGATAGGTAAAGCAGTCCCCTTCCCTGTATTTTGAATGGCATAGTAGCCGATCGCGATGGCAAACAGATTGCACAAAATCATCACTGTCGCGACTGAAGGGTTCCAGCCTATCGTCTTGGGGGTAGTTTGCGCTAGAAGAAGGAAGAATGAGAGCATCAAAAGCTAAACTCCTAATTTTGATAAACTGTTATAAACACAAGGCATTATAGAAATCTCATTAGACGGAAAGGCCACTTTGAATGAATACTTAACACTTTGCCAGGTTTTGCGACACAACCTCTCACCCAAAAAAGATGCGGATTAAAATTTGCGGTATTACTCAAGTTGAGCAGGGAGAAGCGATCGCGCAGTTAGGTGCGACGGCTTTAGGGTTTATTTGCGTGCCTTCATCGAAGCGCTATGTCAGTGGCGATCGCCTTGCGTCGATGACGCGCCAACTGGCTCCCAGCGTTGAGTGTATCGGGGTTTTTGCCAATGCCCATTTAACGCAGATAGAAGGCATTCTCAACCATTGTTCCTTAACAGGCATTCAATTACACGGCCATGAATCTCCTGAGTTTTGCCGTCAAGTCAAGCAACAGTTTCCTCATTTAGAATTAATTAAAGCTTTTAGAATTCAAAACGCCGATTCTCTAATTCAGACAGCAGCTTATTTTGACGCGATTGATACTTTGCTGCTCGATGCCTACCATCCTCAGCAGCTAGGCGGCACCGGACAGACGCTCGATTGGCACTCACTAGCTCAGTTTGCTCCTCCGATGGCTTGGTTGTTAGCTGGAGGACTCACGCCGCATAATGTGACTGAGGCGTTAGCTGCTTTTGCTTTACGTCCGACGGGAATTGACTTGTCGAGTGGCGTTGAGCGATCGCCTGGTGATAAAGATTTAACCCTAGTGGCTCAATTATTTGAGGCGACTCAAAGAACTGGAAACGGCGAGGATTTAGCTTAAAAAATGATCACTGAATTACAAACTTTAATTAACGAACGGCTCAAGGTTTCTCCTACTCAAATTGCTAAGTTTTGCCAGCGATGGAAAATCACTGAATTTGCTCTGTTTGGTTCGGTACTGCGGGATAATTTTCGTCCTGATAGCGACATTGATGTTTTAGTCACCTTTGCCCCCGATGTTCATGTAAGCTTATTTGCTTTTGTCGATATTCAAGATGAGCTAGCAGAACTCTTTAAACGAGATGTTGATGTGGTTTCAAAAAGCTCCATTCAAGAAAGCGAGAATTATTTACGCCGTCAACATATTCTGTCTTCTGCAAACCTTATCTATTCATCAGATCCTCAAGCTAATACTGATCAATTCAATCCTCAATTAAAATTAATAGGGCATTTTACAGAGATAGATCGAGATCGAACACTACTTCTAGATATTGTGTTGGCAAGTCGTAAAATTCAGCAATATGTAGCCGGTGTTGATGGGGAAACTTTTGAACAGAGTACCCTACTGCAAGATGCTTCCGTCCGCCAATTAGAAATTCTTGGTGAAGCAGCAAGAAGACTATCTCAACCGATGAGAGATAGTTATCCTGATATTCCCTGGTCAGCCATTCTTGGCATGAAAAACCGTTTGATTCACGACTATAATCGCGTTAATACTGCAATTATTTGGAATGTGATTTTTCAGGAGCTTCCTGATTTAATTGCGAAGATTGAACCCCAGATCCCACCGAACCATAACTTGGCCATCTTTTAAAAATAATAATTTTCATTCATTTTTATTTTTCATTTTTCTTGCTTTTTCAAGATTTTTTTTAGCCTTTGTATGCTCGCCATCAAGACTTATCGCAATTAAGTAATCTTGAATAGCATAGTTATAATATTTTAATTTATATCGGACATTGCCTCTGTAAAAGTAAATATTTGCAAATTTCTTTTTTTCATTTTCACTAATTGAATTTAAATGATAACATGATTGATTTGTGATATTATATAAATCCTGAATGATCTTAATAGCTTCTTTATAATCCTTGTTTGATTCTGAATATTTTTCTAATTTAAAGTAAGCTAAACCTCGATAATGATAAGCATCAATATTTCTAAGATTAGTTAATAATTCTTCTGTCCAGTAAAAAATTGCTACAATGGGATCTTGTTGAATGGTTTTTTTATAAAATTGGCAAGAGCCTAAATAATTTTCTGTCTTTAAAAAAGTAAATCCAAGATTATATAAGGCTTGAAGATTATTAGGATTTTTGGAAAATATTTGATTCCAATAATTTAAAACTTCTGTCCAATCTAAAGCCTCTTTACATAAGCTAGGATAAATAGCTTTTTTCCAATATTCTATAGATTTGTGAGGATCTATATAGCAATTCCATTTGAGATGTAAATATGAATTGATATGGTAAAATAGAAAAGTCTTGTCAATAAATAAAAGAAAAAGAGCAAATGAAGGCTAATCAAAATGAAAGAGAAAAACAAATAGAGTGTTTAATCAATTTTA
>JBGTNM010000401.1:0-45481 GCA_041743025.1 Microcystaceae cyanobacterium | reverse complement strand
CATTCCTCTACCAACGTAACGCGCAAACGTGCGAAGGTTGGTTTGGGCAACTTCCGAACGTCCTGTCGCCAGCGTCAATCCTGGCAGACTAATCATCGTATCGCGTCCCCAATCACCAAACCAAGGATAACCTGCAATAATCGTTTTGCCATCGGCAATATCGTTTGAGGTTCGATTGACAATAAATTGGTTGGCAGCTAGGACTAAGTGTTCTATCCAATCAGGTATGTTAACTCTCTTCTGTCACTTTAGGAGATTTTAACGAAGACAAGCCATTTCAGCCAACGAAGAATCAAGGTTTTACCCCAGTCTGACAGAAGAGGGTTAAGTAGTTGGACAAAAATAAAGTAAACTATGTAAATAAATGTAACACAAAGAGTCAAGGATGTCATCAGCCCCATTAAGAGCGTTCCTGTCATCAAAAGAAGATGAAAAGCTATGGAAACTAACAAAATACCCCAAAATTAAACCAAGAACCAAGACTAGAGCCGAAATACTGAGACTGTCATCACAAGGATGGAAGGTTGAAAAAATAGCTGAATATCACCAATGCTCAGTCGAAGTTCTTTTAAATTATATTGCTCCATTTTTTCTTTGCAAAGCTTCATAATATTAGTTCTAATCTTAACAAGCTCATCTGAATAGTTTAGAATGATTGTGCGACGGCCGCTTTTTAGGAGTTTAGTTTTTAAGCTAACTTCGTGTTCTTGGAAACAATAAGACAATTCAAAATCTTGCTGGCTCCAAGAATAAGAAGGAAAGATTTCTTGAAATTCTTCAATAATAATTTTATCAAAAACTGTTTTATTTTGCTGATTAATAATAGAATTTCTGTAATGAACAAAAAAATGTCTGAAGAAATAAACTAGCTTGGCTACAACACTTCTACCTGAAGCTTATTGACCAATAATAATATTAATTTTTGAAAGTTCAAGTTCAATGTTTTTAAAATTCAAGAAATTACGGACAATGAGTTTTTCCATGCAAAGTATTTAGATTAGTTTTAAATTTTTACATCTATCATACTGCAAGCAAACAAATTTGTAACCGAGAAATATTAGTCCCGTAGACTAAATCTCCTACAGCCTGCCAAGATGAAGGTAGCGCGATCGCACTCAGATAATTGAGTAGCCCACCTTATGTTTTAACCGGATTTGGGTGAAATGCTTCTAAAATGTCTACAGGAATTCTGCTGCTTGAGTAACACAAGCTCTCAGCCTGCGACAAGTAGGATACTTGTTCTACCTCAGTCGTTTAAATGTGCGACAATTTACGCAATGCCCTATCTTAAAATTCGCTCTTATTCTTGACTTTAACCCCTCTCTTTGATAGGTTGATTTTGTTGTTTTTTATTCTTCAAACTTCATCATTATGTCTCATCCTCTTAAATTCTCTGCTTTAATCACAGGAACAGCTACCATTGCCCTCTTAGGTGGCAGTTTATTGTTACGTCGTCAAGGTAAACGGGGTTAATTTCTTTACAGCGTCCGCGCACTCAAGATATTGTGATCCCCTAAATTCCCGATCCCCCTGCCTTCGGCATCCCAACTGACACTTAAACTGTGGAAGACGCTTCCACAGTCGTGTCCTCCCTTAAAAAGGGGGAAAAGGGGAACTTTATCCGATTCCTCCCTTTTTAAGGGGAGCCAGTGCGGATCAAATCTAACACAATGGACTTAAGATTTAGTGCTTCCAAGTTGCCTACCAGCGCAATACGAGTCAGGCAATTCGACAATTGCGGCAAAAGTTGGCAAGCGAAAGCTTTGCACAATGAACAATAAACAATAAACAATGATTATGAAACGGCGAAAATTACTCCACTATGCCAGTGCCAGTGCGATCGCAGCCGCTAGTTCCGTCTTGGCTACGCGATTTCAACCTTCTCAAGCACAGACCGCAAATTCTTTATTGGTGCAGTATCTAGGACATACTTGCTTTCTTTTTACGGGTGGGGGACTTCGCATTTTAGCCAATCCCTTCCGAGCGATCGGCTGTACGGCAGGATATCGCCTGCCTAAAGTTGAAGCCGATTTAGTGATTATTAGCAGCCAACTCTGGGATGAAGGTGCGGCTGAAGACTTGCCGGGCAACCCAAAAGTGCTGTACGAACCAGGGGTTTATGATATTAAAGGATTTAAAATTCAAGGGGTAGCCATTGCCCACGATCGCAGAGGTGGCAAGCAGTTTGGCACAAATGTCGCTTGGCGTTGGACGCAAGGAGACATTCGCATCGTTCATTTGGGAGGGGCAGCCGCGCCGATTGAAATTGAGCAAAAAATTCTCTTAGGTGCGCCAGATCTCGCCTTGATTCCTGTCGGTAATGGGGCAAAAGCTTACACGCCGCAAGAAGCAAAACAGGCGATGGAGGTGTTGCGTCCTAAGATTATGATACCGACTCACTATCTAACTGACGCAGCCGATAAAAATACCTGCGATCTCCTTTCGCTACAGGACTTTTTGCAGTTAGTTGAAGACATGAATGTTCAAGAAATTAATGATAACAAACTGCGTCTGCAAGCCAAAGATATGCCGAAAAAAGGGACTTTAATTCGGGTACTTAAATACTAATAGTCACTTTCTGCATACTTGTGTTACCCCAAATCCCTTATTTTTTAACCATGCTGATTTTTTCTATAACTTTAAGCCTCCTTTTTGTAACTGATTAAAGGGGTCTAAAATAAAATCAATGACTCGTCTTTGTCGTATAATTACGTCAGCCGTTGCTGTATCGCCAGGATGGAGAGGAATACATTTATTAGCTATCACAATACAAGTCCGATTAAG
This sequence comes from Microcystaceae cyanobacterium, assembly GCA_041743025.1. Classification (GTDB taxonomy): domain Bacteria; phylum Cyanobacteriota; class Cyanobacteriia; order Cyanobacteriales; family Microcystaceae; genus JBGTNM01. Next base: position 42,697 of record JBGTNM010000401.1, on the reverse strand, counting down.
TTCAACTTCTAACTGATAAGTAGGCACTTTACCATTAGAACTATCTACTTCTATTGTTGTTGGAGAAATATTTATTAACTTGCCTTCAACAACTCCATAATCTTGAAAGGGATAAGCATCAAACTTTAATTTTACAGGTAACTCTTTCTGCAAAAAGCCACTTTCATTAGTTGCGATTTGTGCACGAAGAATCAAGTGAGATCCTTGGGGAGCAATTTCTGCTATTCTTGTTCCATTCTGTACAACTGCTCCAGCTTTTTTGATCGGCAACTGAAAAATTGTTCCACTAACAGTCGCTTTTAAAATTCGCTGTGTTAATTGAATTTGCGCGGCTTTAATTTGACTTTTAGTTTGAGCTATTTCAGCTTTTAAAGCAGTTACATCTGTCTCTAAATTCTTGAACTGTTCCTCAATCTTGAGTAATGCTAATATATTAGAATGCTTTAAACTTTGATAGCTTCGCTGCTGTTCTTGTAAGCGTAATTTAACTTGTTTAATCTCTCCTTCAGAATTCTCAATTGCTTGTAAATAAATACTTTCTAGTTCTGCTAAACGCTGTTCATTTTGTTTGATATCTGCCTTAGTTTGTGCATAGAGTCGCTCAATTTCTTTAGCTGAATCTTCTTTATCAACTACTTGAGTCTCTGAAATAACACCTTCTTGCGAAGTTTTTCGATAGCGTTCAGTTTCCCGTAAAGCATTATCCCAACGAATTTTGAGGATTTGATTATCTGTTTTACTCTTTTCGAGTTCTGCTTTCGCTTGATTGACTTGAGCAAGTTTTTCAGCTTTCTGTAAATTATAATTACTTTTTAAAGTTTCTAAATTTTCTTTAGGCTGGTTAATTTGAGACTGTTTTTCTAACTCTTGAGACTTATTTTGTTGCTGCTGAGTTGATAGAGCTAGAATTAATTGACCCCTTAAAAGATTTAATTGAGAAAGCCGATTTTCTTGTCCCGCTAATTTTTCTTCTGTTTGCTGTAATTCTGCTTGAACTAATTTCGATTCAACTCTTAATAAGGGTTGTCCTGCTTTGACAAAATCCCCTTCTTTTACATGAATTTCTTCAACAGTACCAGAAACAGCAGAATCTAATTTAACGGTTTCTCCTTGCGGTTCAAGTTTTCCTTTAGCTGTTCCAGTTTCATCTACTTTTGATAACATTGCCCAAGGTAAGATAATTAGAACAAAAATGACTAGAAAATAGAGTAATCCTCTTGTCCAAGGGCGCGGTAACGTATCTATTAGTTCCTTGGTTGTTTCAGCCCAATCATTGATAAATTGATTGGATAAATGAGATTCTTTTAGGTGGTTTTCAGGAAGTTCTTCCACTATTTTTTTATTAAAGCTGTTAGTCATAAATTCTCCTAACATATAATCTAATCCACTTTATCTAATTGCTGCTGATTTAGATAAAAATAGTGTTCGCGCTTTGCCATTAATTCTTGATGCGTTCCCTTTTCAACTAATATGCCTTTATCCAGCACTAAAATCAGATCAGCTTGGCGAATAGTAGATAGACGATGAGCAATAACTAAAGTAGTTCTATTCTGGAGAATTTGGTTTAAATTAGTCTGGATAATTCGCTCTGATTCTGCATCTAAATGAGAGGTTGCTTCATCCAGGATTAATAACTTAGGATTACCTAATAAGGCTCTAGCAATTGCTAATCTTTGTCGCTGTCCTCCTGATAACATTCCTCCCCCTTCCCCGATGTCAGTTTCATATCCCATTGGCAAGGGTTGAATAAACTCATGAGCACCCGCTAATTGAGCAACTTCGATGATTTTTTCTAAAGATATTCCTGGATATCCTAAGCTAATATTCTCCCGAATTGTTCCTCCAAAAAGAAAGGTATCTTGGTCAACTACGCCGACTTGTTGACGTAAAGAACTCAGAGAAAGTGTGGTGATATCATAGCCATCAATCAAAATTTTTCCATGTGTCGGAAAATATAACCCTAACAGTAATTTGGCAATCGTCGTCTTGCCTGAACCACTTCGTCCAACTAAGGCAACCATTTGACCAGGAAAGATTTCAAAACTGAGGTTTTCTAGTATATTTATTTCACTCTCTGGGTGATAACGAAAAGTGGCTTTTTCAAAGCAAATATGACCTTGAATCGTCGGCAAAAACTGGCGAGATTGGTTTTGTAAATCTTCCTCTGGTTTTGCTTCAAGAACATCGTTAATTCGTTCAACAGCGATGTTGACTTCCTGCAATTCATTCCATAAAATAGTTAAGCGTTGAAAAGGCGAAATAATGCGGATAAACAGCAGATTAAAAGCGACTAATTGACCAATCGTTAGCTGGTTGTGAATCACTAAATATGCACCAAACCAAAGCAATAAAGTTGTCGCTAGGGTTTCAATGAGATTACTAACAATTTGCAGTTGATTGCTAATTACCTGTCCCGAAAAGCTTTTTTTGATTTCTTGACTCAGTAAATCTTCCCAGTTCCAGCGCACGGTTTGTTCAGTCGCGGTCGATTTGACAGTACGAATTCCTGTAAGTAATTCAATCAGATAACTACTTTCTTTAGCAAAGGCATTAAAAATTTCTCGTGAGATTTTCTGTAAAAAAGGAGTGGCAATAACAGCCAGTAAGAAAAATGGTGGAACAATAACTAAGGAAAGTAAAGCCATTTTCCAACTATATATAAACATCACTCCTACATAAATAAATATGGTTAATAAATCTAACAAGATTGCTAGTGATTCACCGGAGAGAAACTTTTGAATTTTTTTGTTTTCCTGTACGCGGGAAATAATGTCTCCTACATAGCGAGTTTCAAAAAATTCTAAAGGTAGCCTCAATGTATGGCGAATAAATCCGGCAATTAAGGCTAAATCTACTTTATTAGCTGTGTGATCGAGCAGATACGTTCTTAATCCAGTAATAGCGACTCGAAAAACGCCAAAAATAACTAATCCTAACCCCATTGCCATCAGCGTTAATTCCGAACGCTGTACGACAACTCGGTCAAGAATAATTTGTGTAAAAATGGGTGTAATTAATCCAAAAATTTGGATGAATATAGAAGCGATGAAGACTTCCGCCAAAACCAACCAATGAGGTTTAACTAATTCAAAAAACTGCCAAAAAGAGGTTTGGTGTTCTTGGGTTGCTTGAAAGCGCAGAGTGGGTTTTAGTAATAAAGTATAACCTGTCCACTTGCTCGCAAATTCTTGGCGATTGAGAGTCAGTTGACCGATAGCAGGGTCAGAAACGATGACCTGTTTTCGGGTAATTTCATAGACAACAATATAGTGATTTCCCTCCCAGTGAACAATAGCGGGTAAGTCTTGTTTAGCTAATCCTTCTAAAGTTGCTTTGACAGGACGAGTCGAAAACCCAATACTTTCTGCTGCTGCAACCAACCCATTAAGAGATGCTCCATTGCGGTCTACATTGGCAATATCACGCAAGCGATTAACACTAACTTGTTTCCCCCAATAGCGAGATACCATTACCAAGCAAGCTGCGCCACAATCTGAGGCACTGTGTTGAGCAAAAAAAGGATAGCGTTGGATGACTTGTGTTAACCAATGTCCTATGCTTTGGGTGGGAGAGGGAAAGTACGCTTGACTAATATTTTTATAAGGTTGAGATTCTAAATAAATTTCTTCGTTTTTGATGGGTTCAGGGTCAGTTTTGCAGGGTAAACTATCTGTTAATAAAACGTTAATCTGACAAGCTTTATGCCATAAGTTTTCTTTGATTTTCGGATATTTCTCTAATAGCGGAGATAAATTCTGACTAGAAATAAAGTATAATTGTAAATTAACTGATGCTCTAGCTAAATAGGGAATAAAGTTAGCTTCTGGAAATAAAGTAAACTCTCCAAATGATTTTTTAGCTTCTAACGTATGAATTTTGTTATCATTGCTGTCTAATAGTCTAACCTTGCCATGAGTAATAATATAAAGACCCTGCTGAAATTCTATTTTTCCTACTTGCGGGGTGAGAACTACACCTTGCTTGAGTAGACTTTGAAATTCAGTCTCTGTGAGAGATTGTCCTAATATATCACTCAGGATTTGCAGCGAAATTTGACTCATGAGAACTGATTTTATAGAAATATAATTCAATAAAAATTAAGGTGATGACCTAGAAATGGGTCAAGCACCTTATTTAGAGAATGTTTAGATTAAGATAAAAGACTAGAAACCTAGTGCTTTTTTAGCTTAAAAGCCAGATGATCAGACAAATGATGCCGCCCTTAACTCCCGATAGTTCATCGAAAGAAAGATCTTGCAATGCAGCAGAGGAAGTTTCTAGGTCTTTAATTACTAAGCTTGATGTTTTCATGGGAACTAATCTCCTAAAGGAATGGTGCAATCAAATACTAGCGCAAAATCATTCAGAAAGTCATCCAGATACCGATACAGCCAATAGGTGCAGGTTGAGGGAAAGGTAAAGGTAAGGTTAACTTTAGTCCGCCCTTAATTCCCGATAGTTCATCGGCAGAAAGGGTTTGTAATTTCCCCCAAGATAAGGGTTGCAGATCTTTAATGACTAAACTTGACGTTTTCATGGAAATTTATCTCCTAAAAAAGTAACACAATTACGACATGCTTAAGCTGAATTGCTATATTTGCAATCAGCTAAACAATCTCTGGTACTTTAATACTTATTAACAAGAAAAATCTTGTAGTTAGGGAAAAAAATAAGCTTGTAGCTCTTTGGTGTTTAATCCCTACTGAGCTATCTATAAACGACACTTTCTAGATGTTCAGTAAATTGTTAAGAATTTTTTACATTTGGGATTAAACTTATCCAAGTACCTTAGATTATTACTGTCAATATACTATTTGTCAAGTATTTGTTAAGAATGTTTAACCCAATAAGCACCAAGTTAATAGTTGCTACGACTGTAGCCGCCGTCAGCATCTTTAACAGCCAGTCTCCAGCGACAGCAGCCTTCTTCATGGGATTAGGTGATTTACCAGGAGGCGATTTTGTTAGCTCAGCAACTGGCGTATCGGCAGATGGTTCAGTCGCCGTCGGTATTGTTTTTAGCGGAGAAGTCCCCCTGGGAGAAGGCTTTCGCTGGACAGCCCAAACCGGTCTAGTTGGACTTGGAGATCTCCCTGGGGGCGAGAAACTCAGTGCTGCGTTTGGTGTCTCAGCCGATGGCTCAGTGATAGCTGGCACGAGTACGAGTGCTGCCAGTAACGCCTCAAATCCTCCACTGGAGTCTTTAATCTGGACAGCGCAAACGGGATTGGTGCCGCTTGGTGATTTGCCAGGAGGAACGTTTAGTAGTTTTACGAATGGCATATCAGCCGATGGCTCGACGGTGTTAGGGAACAGCGACAGTACCTTGGGACGGCAAGCTTTCCGATGGACAGCCCAAACAGGGATGGTAGGACTCGGAGATTTTGCGGGAGGTATTTTTAATAGTACGGCGACTAGTGCCTCCTCAGACGGCGCGATCGTTGTTGGCAGTGGCAATAACGATCTAGGCGTGGAAGCCTTTCGCTGGACGGAAAGCACTGGACTCGAAGGACTCGGACATCTTGCTGGCGGAGAGTTTTTTAGTAGAGCATTTGGGATATCAGATGATGGTTTAACTATCGTTGGAAGAAGCTCTAGTGCTAATTCGCTCGGCCAGCCGATTACCAACTCTAGTGGAACAGAAGCCTTTCTCTGGACGACAGCAACGGGCATGTTAGCACTAGGAGATCTACCAGGGGGGAATTTTTTCAGTAGAGCAATAGCTGTATCGGGAGATGGCTCTATTATTGTTGGACAAAGCGAGAGTGATTTGGGTGAAGAGCCTTTTATTTGGGATAGCACTCAAGGTATACGGCCTCTCGTCAAGGTGCTAACAGATGATTTTGGTTTAGACTTGAGTGGCTGGACAAGTTTAACCGTCACCGACATTTCAGCCGATGAAACAACATTTGTCGGTTTTGGCACCAATCCAACAGGAAATTTGGAGGGTTGGATCGCTAATATTGCGCCTCAGTCACCTTCAGTGCCTGAACCCTCTTCTGGCTGGGGAATGTTAGGTTTTATCGGTAGCTTGGCTGTAGCTTCATTGATAAAAGATTTAAAGGTTAAATTACATCGTCGGTAGTAATTTAAAATGGGGAAAAATGTAAGCATTACTAGGGAAGAAATTGTTAAACAAGTCACGCTTTCCGCTAAGTTGCCTGAAATTATTGAAGAGATTGTCAGTCAAAAATTAATTAATGAAACCGCCAATAAAGCGGGGATTTCAATCACACCTGAAGAGATCCAGGAAGCGGCAGATCTCTTTCGGTCAGCTAATCAACTAGAAAGTGCTGACGCAACTTATCAATGGTTAGAAAAATACAGGTTTTCTGTAGAAGATTTTGAAGAAATGCTTTACAGCAATCTTATTTTGGGTAAGTTAGCTAATCATATGTTTAAAGAAAAAACTGAACCTTATTTTTATGAAAATCAGTTAGATTATTTTGGTGTAGTCATGTACGAAATTGTGCTAGATAATGAAGATTTAGCCTTAGAACTTTTTTATACAATACAAGAAGGAGAGATCAGTTTTTTTGAGGTTGCTAATAAATATATCCAAGATACAGAATTGCGTCGAAAAGTAGGGTATAGAGGGATTGTTTATCGAAAAGATTTAAACCCCAATATTTCGGTTGCTGTTTTTGCCGCTAGTCCGCCACAGCTTTTAAACCCTATTGTTACTTTAGAAGGAGTTCACTTAATTTTTGTTGAAGAGATTATTCAACCTCAATTGAACGATAAGCTACGCTATAAAATTATTTTGGAATTATTTTCTACATGGCTAAAAAAGCAAACAGAACAAGTTGAAATTATCTACGATTTTTAAAAATCAGATTCCTGCCGCTTGCTTGATTGAACCATGCCTGACAAAGTGACTTACAGTCCTGCCTACACGCTCGTTCCGACTTATGAGTGTTTCAATCGCTGTACTTACTGCAATTTTCGTACCGATCCGGGTAAAGATACTTGGTTATCGCTAGAAAAAGCTAAAAGTATCTTACAAAGCCTTCAGACAACTGGTACTTGCGAGATCCTCATTCTCAGTGGAGAAATACACCCCCACTCTCCTAGGCGACAAGCATGGTTTGAACGAATTTATAAATTGTCTGAATTGGCGTTATTAATGGGATTTTTGCCTCATACTAATGCTGGGCCATTGAGTCGAGCGGAAATGGAACGGTTAAAATCGGTTAATGTGTCGATGGGACTGATGTTGGAGCAATTAACGCCAAAATTGCTGGAAACGGTTCACCGTTACGCCCCCAGTAAGCACCCACAAGTTCGCTTGCAACAGTTAGAATGGGCAGGAGAATTGCAAATTCCTTTGACGACTGGGTTATTGTTAGGAATTGGGGAAACGCAAACCGATTGGTGGGATACGTTAGAAGCGATCGCGTCTATTCACCGACGCTGGGGCCACATTCAAGAAGTTATTTTACAACCTCACAGCCCTGGCGAGCAACAAAGTTTCAACGCGCCGCCTTTTGATAGTAGTCAATTGCCTCAACTTGTCGCTAAAGCAAGAGCAATATTACCCGATACTATTGCCATTCAAATTCCCCCGAATTTAATTGCTCAACCGACTATATTGCTTGATTGTTTGGCAGCAGGCGCGACCGATTTGGGCGGCATTGTCCCGAAAGATGAAGTCAATCCCGACTATCTTCATTTAACTCAGTCTCACTTGCAAGAAATCCTCACCTCCCAAGGATGGCAATTGATTCCTCGTTTACCTGTCTATCCTCAGTACTTTACATGGCTGTCACCTGCTTTACAGAAAGCGATTAGTAACTGGAAAAATTAAGGAACCCTTGATTAACGAGTAAGATGCTCGCACGACATATGAAAGATTATTTCCCCCTTTTAGCCAGAATCTTTCTTTCCGCGATTTTCATTCGGTCGGGCATTGGTAAAATACTTTCTCCGGCAGAAACTCAAGCTTATATGGCAGCTAAAGGACTACCTTTAACCGGAATTCTTTTAATAGCAACTATTGCAGTATTATTGTTAGGAGGATTTTCGGTTTTACTGGGATATAAAGCAAAAATAGGAGCTTTATTATTGATAGGTTTTCTGATTCCAGCTACGCTGATTTTTCATACGAGCTTTCCTGACGAAGAAATTTCATTTTTTAAAAATCTTGGCTTGATGGGAGGTTTATTGATGATAATTGCCTACGGTTCAGGAAAATTCAGTCTTGACAAATCTTCTGGCACTCCCGATTTAATCAGGTAAGTAATACCTCAGAAATCAAAATACTCGTCAAATCGCTCAAACAGTTTCTCAAACCAGTGATTTTCTTATAATATAGCAAACGGTTTAATTTGTATCTAAATGAACCATCGATTGAGATTACTATTTAAAGGTTAATTCAGCCTGAGCGATCGCTGTCATAACAGTTTTCCCCATAAACCAAACCCATTATAATAGGAATGAGCGCACCTTTATGAAAAGAGAAAAAGATATTACCTTAAATACGCCTTATTTTGGCCCTAAATGGCTGGTTGAAGAACGAGATGCCTGTGGAGTCGGTTTTATTGCCGATCTTAAAGGCAACGGTAGCCATCAATTAGTTGAACAAGCGCTCACTGCCTTGGGATGCTTAGAACACCGAGGAGCTTGTAGTGCTGATCGCAATTCTGGTGACGGTTCGGGGGTAATGACGGCGATTCCGCGCCAAGTGCTATCCCCTTGGTTTGCCGAGCAGGGGATTACCCTACCACCAGAAGAGCAATTAGGGGTAGGAATGACTTTTTTGCCGCAAGATGCTGCTAGACGCACAGAAGCCTGCAAACACGTTGAAGAAGTTGTTAAAGCCGCGAATTTGACGGTTTTGGGCTGGCGAGAAGTTCCTGTCAGTCCAGAGGTATTGGGAAGACAAGCAAAGGAAAATCAGCCCTACATCGCCCAAATTTTGGTCACTTCCCCAGATGGACTCGCTGGTGATGCCTTAGATTGCGTTCTCTACGTTGCGCGATCGCGGGTAGGCAAGCTCTTGAGCGATGATTTCTACATTTGCTCCTTTAGCTGCCGTACCATCGTCTACAAAGGCATGGTACAGAGTGTCGTCTTGCGGGAATTTTACCAAGATTTGCAAAATCCTGACTACAGCAGTCCCTTCGCCATCTATCACCGCCGCTTCAGCACCAATACTATGCCCAAATGGCCCCTCGCCCAACCGATGCGCCTGTTGGGACACAACGGCGAAATTAACACGCTATTGGGCAATATTAACTGGATGGCAGCACGAGAAGGGGATCTCGCAGCCCCCGGATGGACAGCAGAGCAACTCGCAGGACTCACCCCCATCGTCAACTCCGCTAACAGCGACTCCTACAACCTCGACAGTTCGATGGAATTGCTAGTACGCACTGGACGCAGCCCTTTAGAAGCAGCGATGGTTTTAGTGCCGGAAGCCTACCTCAATCAACCTGATTTAAAAGATTTTCCTGAAATTACCGACTTTTATCAATATTATAGTGGGTTGCAAGAACCTTGGGACGGCCCAGCCTTACTCGTCTTCAGTGATGGCAAAATGGTAGGAGCCTGCCTTGATCGCAACGGATTGCGTCCTGCTCGTTACTGCATTACCAAAGACGATTACGTGGTGGTTGCCAGTGAAGCAGGAGTGGTGGATCTACCCGAATCTGACATTGTAGAAAAAGGGCGACTTGGCCCCGGACAGACGATCGCTGTCGATCTACAATCGAAAGAAATCCTCAAAAATTGGGCTATTAAACAGCGAATTGCCAAAAAACAGCCTTACGGTCAATGGCTCGCGCAATATCGCCAAAAAATTACCCCTAATGCCTTTTCGGTGCAACTCACTGTAGCGGATAAAGCCGAGTTTCTGCGCCAACAAACGGCCTTTGGCTATACGGCGGAAGACGTGGAAATGATTATTATTCCTATGGCCGAGCAAGGTAAAGAGGCAACCTTTTGCATGGGAGACGACACGCCTTTAGCGGTGCTTTCCACAAAGCCTCACTTGCTATATGACTACTTTAAACAGCGATTTGCTCAAGTCACCAACCCCCCCATCGATCCCCTGCGGGAAAGTTTAGTCATGTCGTTGAACGTCCTGTTAGGAAAACGGGGCAATCTCTTAAACCCCCAACCCCAAGACGCTCACCTGTTGCGCTTAGAAAGCCCTGTTCTCAACGAAGCCGACCTAGCCGCGATTAAAGCTGCCAGCGACTTCCAACCCGTAGAACTCTCTACGTTGTTTGACCTGACTGCCGGGCCAGGAGGACTCAAACAAGCTCTAGACCGCCTCTGCCAGGAAGCCACACAAGCAGTGAAGGGGGGAGCGCAAATTTTAATTTTAAGCGATCGCGTCGGCGGTTTGATTGAAGAAACGACCAGCTACATCCCCCCCTTACTGGCTGTGGGAACGGTTCATCATCACCTGATTCAAGCAGGATTGCGCCTGAAAGCCTCGATTATCGTTGATACTGCCCAATGTTGGAGTACCCATCACTTTGCCTGCTTGGTGGGTTATGGTGCGTCGGCGATTTGCCCCTACTTGACCTTAGAAACAGTGCGTCAGTGGTGGTACGATCCCAAAACGCAAAAACTGATGGAAAACGGGAAATTAGAAAAAGTCACCCTAGAGAAAGCTTTAACTAATTACCGCAAGTCGGTTGAGGCAGGATTGCTCAAAATCCTTTCTAAAATGGGAATTTCTTTACTTTCCTCCTATCACGGGGCGCAAATTTTTGAAGCGATCGGTTTGGGAATGGAGGTCGTAAACCGGGCATTTTACGGAACTACCAGCCGTGTTGGGGGATTGAGCATCGAAGACTTGGCGCAAGAAGTCATTTCCTTCCACAGCCGTGCTTTTCCTACTCTTACTACCAAAAAGCTCGAAAACTTCGGTTTCATCAACTACCGTCCGGGGGGAGAGTATCACATGAACTCGCCGGAAATGTCCAAATCGTTGCACAAAGCCGTTGCCGCCTACCAAGTGGGGGCCAATGGAGCTAACCAAGAGGCTTACAATCATTACGAACTGTATCAGAAATATTTAGCAGAGCGTCCAGTCACAGCCTTGCGAGATCTGCTGGAATTTAAAGCTGATGGCACATCAATCGCTATTGAAGAAGTCGAACCCGTCGAAGCGATCGTCAAGCGCTTCTGTACGGGAGGGATGTCTCTGGGTGCGTTGTCGCGGGAGGCGCACGAAACCCTCGCTGTTGCCATGAACCGCATCGGTGGCAAATCTAACTCCGGTGAAGGCGGAGAAGATCCCACCCGTTTTATTGTCCTCGATGACGTAGACGCGCAGGGCAATTCGCCTACCTTACCCCACCTCAAAGGACTGCGAAACGGCGATACGGCTAGTTCTGCCATCAAACAAGTCGCTTCAGGCCGTTTCGGCGTAACTCCCGAATACCTAATGAACGCCAAGCAACTGGAAATCAAAATGGCGCAAGGGGCAAAACCAGGGGAAGGGGGGCAGTTACCGGGCAAAAAAGTCAGCCCTTACATTGCTATGCTACGGCGATCTAAACCAGGTGTAACGCTGATTTCGCCGCCTCCCCATCACGACATCTATTCGATCGAAGACTTAGCACAGTTGATTTTCGATCTGCACCAAATTAATCCTGCTGCACAGGTATCGGTGAAGTTAGTCGCAGAAATTGGCATTGGCACGATCGCAGCAGGGGTGGCTAAAGCTAACGCCGATATTATCCAAATCTCTGGCCACGACGGCGGAACGGGGGCTTCTCCTTTGAGTTCGATTAAACACGCCGGCTGTCCTTGGGAATTGGGGGTGACAGAAGTTCACCGGATGCTGTTGGAAAATCAACTGCGCGATCGCGTTATCCTACGGGCCGATGGCGGGTTAAAAACCGGCTGGGATGTGTTGATGGCGGCTTTGATGGGGGCCGAAGAATTCGGCTTCGGTTCGATTGCCATGATTGCTGAAGGCTGCATTATGGCTCGCATCTGCCACACCAACAACTGTCCGGTGGGAGTCGCTACCCAGCAAGAACGCTTGCGAGCGCGTTTTAGCGGCATTCCCGAACACGTCGTCAACTTCTTCTATTTTATTGCCGAAGAAGTGAGATCAATTCTCGCGCAATTAGGCTATCGTTCTCTCAATGAAGTCATTGGTCGCAGCGATTTATTAGCCGTGCGCCAAGGTGTAACCCTAATCAAAACCCAAGCCTTAAACTTAGACTGTTTGCTCAATTTGCCCGATGTCAGAGAAGACCGCAGTTGGCTCAACCATACAGACGTTCACAGCAACGGCGAGGTTCTCGATGATCGCTTACTGGCTGACCCCGACATTGCTGCCGCTATCCGCAACCAAGGATCAGTTACCCAAGATATTCCGATTGTCAACACTGATCGCTCTGTCGGCGCACGTCTGGCGGGATTTGTTGCTAAAAAGTACGGCAATAATGGCTTTGAAGGGGAAATTAAGCTCAATTTTAAAGGGGCGGCAGGCCAGAGTTTTGGGGCATTTAACTTACCGGGAATGACTTTGCACCTCGAAGGAGAGGCAAACGATTATGTCGCTAAAGGAATGCACGGCGGCGAACTGATTATTATTCCCCCCAAAGAAGCCACTTTTGACCCTTCAGAAAATGTCATCGTCGGCAATACCTGCCTCTATGGGGCTACTGGCGGCTATCTGTACGCTAACGGACGGGCCGGAGAGCGCTTTGGGGTGCGTAATTCCCTAGCCAAAGCGGTGATTGAAGGCGCAGGCGATCATTGTTGCGAGTACATGACAGGCGGCATCATTGTCGTTCTCGGTTCAGTGGGACGCAACGTCGGCGCAGGTATGACAGGCGGTTTGGCTTACTTTTTGGATGAAGATGGTTCTTTCTGTGAAAAGGTTAACCCGGAAATTGTCAAGCTGCAACGCATTTGTACCCCTGCCGGCGAACAGCAGTTAAAAGAACTGATTGAAAGCCACGCCGAACGCACTGGAAGCCCAAAAGCCAAGGCCATTCTCGCCAATTGGTCGGCGTATTTAGGCAAGTTCTGGCAAGCCGTTCCTCCTTCAGAAGCTGATTCCCCGGAAGCTAACTCGGAAGCGACTGTTCAAGCCCAGAAAACCTTAACATCGGTTAATTAAGCAGCCTCTTACGTTGTAGGATGCGTTGTGAACGCATCTTTTGGGCGCACGCGATGGGGAGGCGCACGCGATGGGGAGGGCGCACGCGATGCGCCCCTACATCCATTCATTTTTATCACAGCCTTTCAAACGGATTTGATATCGCCTCAAAATTGCCGCCGCGAGAAAATAAAGCTGGCAATGGCTAACAACAAGACAATATAGAAAATGCCATACAAGGCATTGGCTAACAATTCTGAAGTCGGCGGTAACAGTCCGTAAGCGGCTGAATTTTTCAGGTTAAATCGTTCTAAATCGGGCAAAATGAGATAGATATTGCGAGCGATCGCTGCGACATTTTCACTCTCACTAATGGTTCCCAGCTTCAGCAAATCCCGACTGACATGTCCCATTAAATAAATGCCAAAACTCAATAATGTGGCGAGAATGGAACTCGTAAATACGCCAAACGCGATCGCAACAGCTATCAGCAAAGCTAGTTCAATCATTAAAAACAGTTGTGCCATTAACAGACTGCCTAACGAAAATTGAATTTTAGACCAAATAAGCAATCCTAAAACGATCAGCGTTAAGCTCGCTACCATGACGGCCAACACCCCAGTCAGTCCTACATGCTTGCCTACAATAAGTTCGGCGCGACTGAGCGGTTTAGGAATCAAGACGAGAACGGTACGCTTTTCAATTTCCTTGTTAATCAGTCCTGTTCCCACAAAAATAGCTAAAATTGCGCTAAATAAAGCAATCGCTCCCAATCCCAAATCGAGGAAAATTTTGGCATCGGCCCCGACTGAAATTTCAGGCAACAAGCGCAACGCCAAAGCTAGTAAAATAGCAACAAAGCCAATGGCGTAGAGGATGCGATCGCGGATAACTTCTCGAAACCCGTTGCTCGCAATGGCCCAAATTCTTGCTAAATTCATTTTATCTCGTTATGCTAATCTCCATCTCAATTTGCATGATAATTGATAATGAGTAGCTAATTCTTATGAAACGCCTCAAACTCAAACAATGGCTTATTCTTTTATTATTAGCCCTGATTACTGGTATTAGTCTAGCTGGCTGGCAATTACAAGGGAGGGCGCAGTCTGCCGCACCTGCGGTCGTCAGCTTAAAAACAGCCGGACTGACCCTAACCCAAGTGGGATCGGGGGTTTATAGCTTAGTTGCCAGTACCGATTTTCCGCCCAAAGACGCTAACGCAGCGATTTGCAATGCTGGCGTGGTGATTGGGGATGATGGCGTACTCGTGATTGACCCGTTTCAGACGGAAGCTTTAGGCAACCTCTTGCTGGCAACGGTGAAAACCCTCACCGATAAACCCGTGCGCTACGTTGTCAACACGCACTTTCACTTTGATCATACAGGGGGCAATCCGGCCGCGATTGCCAAAGGCATTCCGGTTTTGGGTCGAGGGGCCATTCGGGAGTTGATGCTAGCCAAAAATAAAGAATACGACCCCAATCCCACCCCACCTAATGTCATTGTTAGTCATAGTGGGTCAATTTGGCTAGGAAACCGACAAATTGTTTTAGAAGAAGCCAAAGGACACACGCTGGGAACAGACATCATTGCTTATATCCCCGATGCCAAGGTTCTCTTTACAGGCGACATATTGTTTTACCAGCGCTTTCCCTACATTGCTGATGGCAACCTCCGCCAGTGGCAGAAAACGCTAATAGATTTGAAAAATCGCTACGCTGAGGCTAAAATCGTTCCTGGTCACGGTTCTGTAACTGACAGCGATGCTTTAATGACCCTCAAGGGATATTTAGATTATTTGGAAAATCTAGCGCTGAATTGGAAAGCCAAATCGCTCAAAGAAGAACAAGCGATCGCGACTGCCTCAAAAATCCCCGAACCCTATCAAAATTACCTATTCAAAGGTTTGTATACTGGGAATCTTCAAACCGCTTATCAACAGATTACAGTGAGTAAAGACAAATAAGATTTTCGTCATCACTTGGATTGAAAGTCATTCAACTAAATGCTCGCTTTCAGAATAGTCCGCATAACAAATCCTCCTGCTCCGAATATAGTAATTCAAGAGTTACAGCGTCTTGCGACTCTATGCAATACGATGATAGGGCGCACGCCATGCGCCCCTACAGTTTATACGTCCTTCACTCACTCGCAAACTGCTGTAAGTGAGGTACATTTTATTTTATTCCCTACCTCGTCCCATTGAGAACTGTTACAGGAGACAAGTTTGGTTGAAGAACGCGCTTATTGGTTGGCTTGGTCAAAGATTGCTGGAGTCGGGCCAATTTTACTCAAACGAATCTGGCAACAATTTGGAACTTTAAAAGAAGCTTGGCAAGCTTCAGGTAATGCGCTGCGGCAAGTAGAAGGATTGGGGGCAAAAGGAATTGACTCTATTGTACAAGAGCGATCGCAACTCGACCCCAGCCAACTGCTCGCCCAACACCTGCAAACTAACCCTCAATTTTGGACACCTGCCGACCCCGACTACCCTCAATTACTCTTAGAAATTCCCAGCCCTCCCCCCATCTTGTACTATCGAGGGCAAGTTAACCTCGCCGAGAATCAGGGAACGACTTCTCTAGTAGGGATTGTCGGCACTCGCTACCCGACCGCACACGGCCGTCGTTGGACGCATAAAATCAGCACCACCCTCGCCCAACAGGGTTTTACGGTCGTCTCTGGCATGGCAGCAGGAATTGACGGGATTGCCCACCAAGGTTGCTTACAAGCAGGCGGTAGAACGCTTGCTGTTCTGGGAACGGGAATTGATATCGTCTATCCGGCTAATCACCAGCAACTTTACCAACAAATTCAACAAAAAGGCTTGATTTTAAGCGAATATGCCGCCGGAATACCAGCCGATCGCGGACACTTTCCCGCCCGCAACCGCATTATTGCTGGGTTGTGTCGAGCAATCTTAGTGATGGAAGCCCCCGAAAAGTCCGGCGCTCTCATTAGTGCCCGCTATGCCAACGAATTCGGGCGCGATGTCTACACCCTGCCCAATTCTCCAGATGTAGAACAGGCGCGGGGTTGCCTGCGCTTAATCCATCAGGGGGCGGAGATGATTTTGCAAGAAGATGAATTACTCGCCATGTTGGGGGCAATTCCCTCTCTTGCTGCTAACCAACAACTATCGCTATTTGCTGCGCCTTCCTTACCCCCTGACTTAGCCCCCGAATTAGCAACCGTTTTGCAAGCAGTCCCCTTAGAACCTGCGCCTTTTGACGCGATCATACAACAGGCAGGATTGAGTGTCGGCGAAGTCTCTGCGGCCTTGTTGCATCTAGAATTAGAAGGATTGATTACTCAGTTGCCTGGAATGCGTTATCAAAAAGTCCGATGAACTACTGGTTAATGAAATCCGAACCGAGTGTTTACAGTATCACCGACCTCCAAAATGACGGTCAGACGGTTTGGGATGGCGTTCGCAATTACCAGGCTCGCAACTTTTTGCGGCAGATGCAAATCGGCGATCGCGCTTTTTTCTATCACTCAAATGCCCAACCTTCTGCTATTGTCGGCTTGATGAAAATTGTTCAAAATGATGTCATAGACCCCACGCAATTCGATCCCAACAGCCTTTATTTCGATGCACAATCCTCTACTAATGCTCCTCGCTGGCAGACAGTTACTGTCGAATTTGTCGAACATTTTTCTTTGATCATTTCTCTAAATAATTTAAAACAAAGCTTTACTCCCGAAGAACTTTTACTGGTCAAGCGCGGCAACCGCCTTTCTGTCATGCCGGTTGCTGATAACATTGCACAAAAAATTCTCTCGCTGTCTCTCACAGCAATGAAGGTAGTGATTGATAACTATTAACTATTAACTGTTCACTGATATCAACCCGTATTCCGCATTCCTGCTGCAATGCCGTTAATCGTCAACAGCGCTCCCCGCAGCAATTCATCCTTAGAATGACGGTAGTTAACGACACCCGATTCGGCTTGTTGCGTGTACTGCCGCAATCGCTTGAGCAGTGCGACTTGCAAAAATCCTAAAGGCACAATCGTCCCGTTGCGTAACTGCACTGATCGCCGCAAACTGGGGTTGTCCTCCAATAAGTGGGAATGGTCGGCAATGGTCAAGACAAGTGCTCTAGTCCGGTTGTATTCTTGAGAAATTTGCTCAAATAAACGATTGAACCGCTCTAAATCTTCAGCTTGTGACAGTTCTTGCACGTAATGGTGGGCGATTTGCAAATCGACTTTGGACAGCGTCATCTCCACTTTAGAAATGACCATTTTGAAAAAAGGCCATTTGACGTAAAAATAGCGCAATAGCTCCAAATTTTTAGCAGTATCTTGTTCGAGGAAGGTTTGCAGGGCAGTTCCCACGCCATACCATGACGGTAACAGGAAGCGACTTTGCGTCCAACTAAATACCCAAGGAATCGCCCGCAGCGTACTTAAATCACCCTTACCACTCTTGCGCCGCGCTGGACGGGAACTAATTTGAAGCTGGCTAATTTCTTGAATCGGTGTGACAGAAAGGAAAAAATCGATAAAATCAGGTTCTTCGTAAATTAGACTGCGGTAAGCTCGCCGCGCCGAACTGGCCAACTCCTCCATGATGGTATTCCAGGGCTTGATGTCATCAAAACCACTGCCGAGTAAGCTTGCTTGAATGACCGCCGTGGTAATGGTTTCTAGATTGTACAGAGCCAGTTCTGGCAAGGAAAACTTGGAGGCGAGGACTTCTCCTTGTTCGGTAATTTTAATGCGTCCGTTAATCGTCCCAGTCGGCTGAGCGAGAATAGCCGCATAAGCTGGGCCGCCCCCGCGCCCTACCGAACCGCCCCGTCCGTGAAACAGGCGCAGGTGCAAGTCGTAGGCACTGGCCATTTGTTGCAAGGCTTTTTGGGCTTTGTGAATTTCCCAATTACTGCTGAGGAATCCCGAATCTTTGTTGCTATCAGAATAACCCACCATAATTTCTTGCAGGTTAGTGGGTTGAAGCGAGGGGAGAGCAGTTGGAGACAGCGAACAACGCGGATTTTCGCCTTCGGGAAGGTGTTCGTAGCCGCCTGCGAGGGCCGCTCGATAGAGAGGCAACTCAAACAGCGTTTTCATAATCTCTGGGGCCCGCTTGAGGTCGTCTACTGTCTCAAACAGGGGAACGATGCGAAGGGTTGTAGCGCTGGTGGCCGGATCGTACAGTCCGGCTTCTTTCGCCAATAGCAGCACTTCTAGCACATCGCTGGCATCGTTAGTCATGCTGATGACATAGGTTTGGCAGATTTCTAAGCCAAATTCCTGTTGCAGATGACGTAAAACCCGCAACGTTTCCACTGTTTCGCAGGTTCTCTCCTCAAAAGGCATTTCGGCGGGAATGAGGGGACGGCGAATCTGAAGTTCCTCGCTCAACCAGGCGAGTTTTTCGGCTTCGGTCAGTTGGCGGTAGGGTTTGTCGAGTAGGTGAAAGTATTGGGCAATCTCTTCAATCGCTTCGCAATGACGGGACGATTCTTGGCGAAAATCCAACTGAGTTAGGTTGAAGCCAAAAATTTCTACCTGAGTGATTAAATTTGACAGTTCTTGGCAGGTCAGCTTGGTTTCGGTGAGATTTTGCTGAATCAGTGCCAATTCTTCCAGGAATTCTTCGCTAGAACGATAAATACCTTGATGGTGGGTGCTATCTAGCCGATGGCGATCTTGGGGACTGGTTAGCTGATGGTTGCGATCGCGGGTATTTTCCAGGCGTTTTTGAATATAAGCCAGTTTCAGGCGGTAGGGTTCTTGACGGTAGCGAATGGCGAGCGCGTCATAGACTTCTGGCAGGGCAGTGTGATCGCGCTCTAACGAGTCGAGCAAGTTAGGAGAAACGCGACTCCAGTGCAGGGAGGGACTCAAAATTTCCGTCAAACTCCGAATCGATTGCAAGTATTTTTCGATGACCATATTGCGCTGGTAGCAAGCCGTGCGCCAAGTGACATCAGGCGTAACGGAGGGGTTGCCATCGCGATCGCTGCCTACCCAAGACCCAAACTGACAAAAACTATTGCGGGGCGGAGTTAGATAAGGGAAGGTGTTATGGAGTGCTTGCTTAAGACGTTGCGACAGTTGGGGAATCGCCTCAAATAATACTTCCTCGAAGTAATGGAGGGCATGGTCTACTTCGTCGAGAACGCTGGGTTTAAATTGATGCAGTTCGTCGGTGCGCCACCAAAGGCGAATTTCTTGCGTGAGTTGCTCTTTGGCGGCTTCTGCTTCCCAAGAGGTGGTCAATCCCATGCCCCGATAAGCTTCTTCTGCCAAATCGAGCCGCCTGAGAATGTGAGCAATGCGCCGTTGCTTGTCGCGAATGGTATGGCGGACAATTTCTGTCGGGTGTGCTGTAAAGACAAGGCAAATTTCCAATGTCTCCAGCAACCGTTGAATTTGTTGAGGCGGAACATTAAGCTGTTTGAGTTGCGGAAGTAGCCAGTGGAAAGTTCCGGCTTTTTCCGTCGTATCTCCCCCAGTAAAGCTTTTTTTTAGTAAATCTACCCCTAAAGAAGCACTATTGTCTTTTAACGAGCCATTAGAAGATTGACGGGTTGATTGATGATAAGTCGCCCGCCGATGCAACTGTTGATCTCGCTGTTCGTAGTGCTGCTCGACGATATTAATTAACTGAAAATACAGCGCAAATGCCCGCGCTGCTTGAATGGCTTCGTTGAGTTCTAATAGCTCGATCAATTGCGTAATCGAAGATTCGGCAATTTCCGTTACCTGCCCCTCTGGAGAACAAGTCTGCCGCATTTGTTTGAGCAATTCCACGAGTTCTTCGCCGCATTCAGAGCGCAATATAACTTCCCACAAATCTTCAACCAACTGGAGGCGAAGATCAAAAAAGAGGTTGGAGGTGGTGAAAATACTCGCATCTTGCTCAGTCAGTGGGAAGTGCTCAACTGCATCTCGCTCAGTCAGTGGGAAGTTTTCGGCTCGCGGACTCATGACAACCTCAAAGGACAATTAGTTAACGCAATTTTAAAATAAAGTTGCACAAAAATATGACTTAAGCCAATTGATGCAAGATTTTGCGCCCGACAAGGGCTTACATGACTTAACGATCTTGATATTGTATCGGGTCTTGTCAATCGTAGAAGTTGTCAATCGTACTGAATGAGCAACCCATATTGTGCATTGAGGAAAGTCAAGATTCCTGATTTTGGGGGGAAAAGTTGAGAATTGGCAAGCGATCGCCTCGAAAAATTTCTTCCGATGCCTGTCCTATTTCCCTCAGACTGTCTCTCAGAGTGCTAGCCACTAGCAGACCCAGCAGCAAGGGAACGGTTGCCAAACTCAATCCTAGACTAAGCGGATTGGGAGATTGTTTTGCAGAATTCATGAGAATCATTCCTTTAAAAAAAAGCTTTGTTTTTATTATAGAGGCTAGGTAATAGTAAAGAGTGGTTGAAAACTATTAACTATCAACTATTAACTATTAACTGTAGTATCTTCCAACCTTTAATAAAATTCCCTTGCATGACAGCAGCAATGCCATCTAAGGCTTTTATCTCCTCAATATGAGGGGCTAATTGTAGAGCAGGTTTTAAGGCGGTTTCTGCGGCTTTAGGTTGCCAATTATAGAGATAAACAAAAGCTAAATAAGCATGATGGTAGGGATTGTTAGGATCGAGTTGAATGAGTTGTTTTAAAGTCGCGATAGCACCTTGTGCATCTTCCTGCAAAGCCTGAGATAAGGCTAACCCATAAGTCCAATCCAGTTTGTGATTCCCTAAATTGTGCTTGAGGCGATAATTTAAAGTGAATTGAGCTTGTTTGAGATAATCTTGCAAGGGATCGTATTGATTGAGGCGATCAACTTGCTCAAAAATCGGATCTAACCCATCAACACCTTGAGCTAAATTGAGGGAAAGTTGTCTCAATTGCGTCACTAAATCTAACACTGGTGCGCTAACAGGTAGTGCAGCAGGATCGAGGGTAATTGTCACATTGGGAACGGAGATTGGATAAGATTCTCCGGTTTCTCGATTGAGATAAATTGCACTGAGTTGATACTCACCAGGCGGAAGATTTCTAGCGGGCAACATAGCAGTATTTTCAATTACTTTAAATGCTGAATTTGAAGATAGATTCTCATGCAGCATTCCCATCCCAATACCGCGATCGTGTATCCAGAAAGCTTCTTTTTCTAAATGGTTTTGAGACTGCCAGGTTAATAACACTAACCCTGATTTTAACTGTTTTCCAGAACCTGACCATTCATAAGTAATCGGAACAGGAAAACCAGGTGGAATCTTATCAGGAACAATAACACGATCTAATTGAACGCGCTCACGCATTTGTGAAAGGGGTTGAACGGCAACTGTTGGAATCTTGCGTTTAAAAAGTTTTAGGATACTGTCATCAGGCAACTGCCAATTTTTAATCAGTTTAAATTGGACATCTTTTTCTAACTGGTTGGCTAACGCTAATTGTGTGTCTCTAGCAAACCCATTCTCACCCGTTTTAGTAACAAACCAATCTAGCGATCGCCCGTCTTGTTCGACTTCTTCGGCTTTAGTTCCCAACTCTCGTCCGTAAATTTGATTATTTGCTAAAGCACCGAAATAATTCAGCGTATTGTGATTGACGGTATCTGTATTGACAATAACCCCTAAAGTTGTCTTTTGATAAGGTGCTATTTCCCGCACCGTTTCGATCAGTTCAGCATTAGGAATTTCTTGACCTAAATAAGGTCGAAATAAAACACCAGGACTTAAAGCTAAAGTCAACTTATCAGTGCCAGCAATGGGAAACAAATTAGCACACATAACAAAAAAAGCCACTCCAACCGTTATCCAACGAATGGTTTTCCATTTACCTCGCCACAGCGTTAAACAATAAGCTAGAAATATCGCTAATACAGGTAAATAAGGCATGATATAACGAGTATCTTTATTATAGATTGCCGAACAGATGATATAAGCTCCCAGACAATAAATACCTAACCAAACTAGTCCTTGAATAGGAGAATGATTATTATCTTTAATACGAGGAAATCTGCCCAGTAAATGTAAGAGCAATCCAACAAGGGGAACAATCAGCAATACCCAGGAAATAGCAAGCGGTAAATCTTTCCAATAGTATGTCCAAGCAGCAAGTGTATTGACAGCAGGATCTCCCTCATAAGCAGCAGGAATTGCATTAGAATTTTGAGCCGTACTAAACAGATAAATCCAATTGGTTCGATACCAAGGAAACCAAATCGGTATAGAGATTAAAAAACTGAAAACTAATTGAGTAATTCTTTGCCAATGACGCTGCGATAAGTGACTTAATACTAACCAAAGTAGAGGTACAATTAAAAAAAACATGACGCTTTGTTTGGTCAACAATGCTAATCCCCAGACAATGCCAAAAATAAATGCCCACAACCACTGTCTGCGCTCTGTTTTTTGACTTCTCCACACTGTTAGACAACAAAAACAAGCTACTGTTAAAGTCATTGACGGTGTATCAAGAAGAAACTGAAGTCGCGTTTGATAGAGGCGAGGTAATAACATCGTTAATCCTGCTGCCCACAAGCCAATTTGAGGATTAAATAGTGTTTTACCAATCGTATAAACTGAGATTAATAAAACAGCACTATACAGTAAATTTGTCAATAGTGCGCCATCATTACCTCGTCCAAAGATTTGCTGAAAAATAGCGGCATTGATATAAGTTAGAGGCGGATATTTTGTTGAAATCATCCAAAAGCTACGCCACCATTCTCCATTCAAAAATTGTGAAGATTGAAGGCTGTGTAAGTAATGAAGAGAGTTGGTAAGATGGTTACTTTGATCCCAAGCAGGAACAGAACGATCTAAGATTAACCACAAGCGATCGCACAAGTTGCTGACTAACCAGATGAGTCCGAGAATTGTCCATGCTTGAGTTTTGGTAAGTTTGTCTAACATAGGCTAAAATACCAATATTGGTAACAACAGTTATCCCTAAAATTAAATAATAACCTCATTATTACCTTTTGCTGGATATGAGTACTTTGCAAGAGATTGAACGCGCTATCAGTCAACTATCGTCGAAAGATCTTGCTGTTTTCCGCGCTTGGTTTGCTGAGTTTGACGCGGAGGCGTGGGATCGACAGTTTGAAGCCGATGTGACAGTAGGTCGGTTAGATGCCCTTGCCGAGAAGGCACTAGACCATCTGCGGCAAGGGCACTGTACTGACTTGTGAGACACCGTGCAACTCCAGATTTCTGGCATCACTACCGTCAGTTGCCACAGGAAATCCAGGAACTTGCAGATCGATGTTATGAGTTGCTGAAGCAAGATCTTCGGTATCCCTCATTGCACTTCAAGAAGGTAGGACGCTTTTGGTCTGCACGAGTGGGCTTACATTATCGGGCAGTTGCAGTAGAGGAGAATAATGATATAGCCTGGTTTTGGATTGGTTCTCATGCTGAGTACGACAAGTTACTAAGAACGATTCCGGTATGATTAACTTATTTTTGAGCAAAAAAAATCAATGGTTTTGGTTGATTGTATGTGTTTTTAGTCAATCATTCGCTTCCCCTAGTATAGCTCAAACAATCGCAGAGAAAGTTTTACTCCAAAATCACGAAAATGAGCGATCGCTTTTCTCTCAAATCAACACTCAAACGCTAGCTAGACAACTCGCTGATAGTTATACCTCCAAACAAGTTTTAACCGAGTTTCCTAGTAATTTATCTCTCGAAAAGGCTAATACAATTCAAGCCCAGTTTTTACAACTAATTCAACCTTATTGGGGTAAGGTGATTGGTTATAAAGCAGGGTTAACCAATCAAATAGCCCAAGAAAAATTTAAAGTTTCTCATCCAGTTTTGGGTGTTTTTCTAGAAAAAATGCTGCTACCCTCTGGTTCAAAAGTTCCTGCTAATTTTGGGGCTAGACCAATGTTTGAAGGGGATTTAATTGTTAGAGTCAGTAGTGATAAAATTAATCAAGCTAAAACGCCTCAAGAAGTGTTAGAGTCTCTCGATGCTGTGATTCCTTTTATTGAATTGCCCGATCTCGTTTATGCTAAAGAAATGCCTCTAAACGGGTCAATGCTAGTTGCTATTAATGTTGGGGCAAGATTAGGAGTAGTGGGTGAACCTATTGCTATGAAAGCTAATCAGGAATGGGAAAATCGATTAGGCAATATTCAATTAACTATATTAGATAAATCTAAAAAACCATTAGCAACGGGCGAAAGTAAAGCATTATTAGGTCATCCGCTTAATGTTGTACTGTGGATACGCGATACATTAAAAGCGCAAGGCAAGGAATTAAAAAAAGGAGATTTATTATCTTTAGGAACAATTACGCCGTTGATGCCAATCCCATCACAAAAAACAATATATGCTCGTTATACTGGATTAGATCCTGATCGCGCAGTTGAAATATCTGTCCATTTTGAATGACAATTATATTGATATTTGTAAGGTGGGCATTGCCCACCCTACTACTATGACACGAAATCCCGTTTTATTAATTCACGGACTTTATGATACCATTGCTAAATTTCATCAGATGACTAACTACCTCAGTAATTTAGGTTGGGTGGTTCATAGTCTCGATCTCAATCCTAATAATGGAGACGGACACCTGGAAGATTTAGCGCAACAAGTCGCCGATTATATCACTCTTGTTTTTTCACCTGAACAACCGATTGATTTAATTGGATTTAGCATGGGAGGTGTCATCACTCGTTATTACCTCCAACGCTTAGGAGGAGTTCATCGAGTGCAGCGTTACATTAACATCTCTGCACCCAATCATGGAACACTCACTGCTTACGCCTTACCTAGTCCTGGCATTTTACAAATGCGTCCTGAAAGTCCATTTTTACAGGATTTAAATCAAGATTGTCAAACACTTTTAAACCAAATTAACGTAACCGTAATTTGGACTCCTTTTGATTTATTAATTATTCCTGCTGACAGTTCGCGACTCAAAATTGGCAAAGAAATTCAAATTCCCGTATTGATTCATGCTTGGATGGTTAGTGATACAAGAACCCTAAAAGCGATCGCAACTGCCCTATCTGAACCCGTAATTTAAATTAGCGTACCCTCAATGATCGCAAGCGATTTAAGGCGGCTGCCAACTCAAAACGGCGGAATTCGGCTAAATCTCCTTGAGGAAAGTCCGTCAATACATCCAAACCATCCACCGCGATATCTGCCATCACTCGCGCTAAAATGTCTGCTAAGCTGCGATCGCTGTCTAAATAATTCTCTTTGGCATAGACAATAGCAGAAGCAATAGCCCGCAGTTGTCCAGTATCGACGATTTGTTCGACTGCCGAAAGGTCAATATCTTCTGTGCCAAAAGCCACTTCATCAACATCGCGTACTTTTACTTTAACCGCTCTGCGTCCCCGACTAGGATCGATACTTTCAGGTAAAGGCACTCTGGGGGTAATTTGTCCGAAGCTTTCCCCGCCTTCGCTGAGACGATCGCTCTTGTACTGTTGGGCGATCGCTTTAGCCTTCTGGGTTACATCATAAGACGCAAAATTGTCTAAGGCAATAACAGTATCTGCCACATCGAAATAATCGCCACTGCCACCCATGACTAAAATCGTCGATACCCCATATTCAGCATACAGTTGCCGCACTTTATCGATAAAAGGGGTGATAGGTTCTTTGTCTTTGGCAATCAGGTTTTGCATCCGGCGATCGCGGATCATAAAATTGGTAGCAGCCGTATCTTCATCTATCAGTAGCACTTTTGCCCCAGCTTCTAACGCTTCTATAATATTCGCCGCCTGCGAGGTGCTACCACTGGCGTTGGTAGTGGAAAAATGATTTGTAGAACGTCCTTGAGGCAATTGATTGATAAACGGAGAAATATTAACCCCTGTGATGCTACGACCATCTTCAGCGCGGATTTTGACGGCTGAAGGCTCAGTTACAACAAATTCTCGTCCATCTCCTGGGATGTGGTTGTACACTCCCAATTCAATCGCCTGCAACAAGGTAGATTTTCCATGATAACCGCCACCGACAATCAGCGTTATTCCTTGAGGGATGCCCATGCCTTTAATTGAACCGTAATTGGGGAAATTAAACGATACTTCAAGCAATTTTGGCGAAATAAACGGAATCGCTTCTTCTGGCAGAGGACGGGCATCGACTCCACTGCGGCGCGGTAAAATTGACCTATTGGCGACAAAGGCAACTAATCCCTGTTTTGCTAGCTGCCGCCGCAACCAATCCGCATCTTCTGCCGTTTCGACGTGTTTTTGGGCTTCTTGCGCTTTTAAAGCGGAGTATTTCAGCGATTTATCGACAATAGCGGAAATATCTTCACATAACATCTGAGATGCTTGCCGTCCTAAAATAGTACGTCCTCTGGCGGGGAGTCCTACCCAAAAACGCACTTCCAGCGTTTCTTCATCAATCAATAGCGAGGTTCTCTCTAAAATCTCCTGTCCTGTGGGTACAATGGCAATTAACCCACTTTTTCCCGTTCCTCGATAGGCGCTTACCTGCTGGGCAATATTGTCAAATTGGCGAGTAAGATAGTCTCGTAGGGCAATTTCTCGACTCAGGGATTGGTAGAGATGAGAGGGAAATTGAGCAATGCTTTGGGGAATACTAACTCTTAGTTTACTGGGAGAAGCAAACGGATCGCCCTGTACGCGATCAATACTTAGGGTAAAGTCAGGAAATTGATAACGTCCTTGAATGTCTTTATAAGCTTTATAACCGCGCCCGTCAAGTTGAATGAGTTTATCGTGTAGGGTTTGGGAATTGGACATAATATTTATTATCAAAAGATCGCTCAGAAAAGATGACCCGTAGGCACGGAAGACAGGTATCATGTGTTAGGGATTGTTCCCCATCGAATTCCGCACGAACCAACCAGCGATTGCTCCCAAGATTAGAAAAGCGATCAATCTCCAGTTCTTAAGTTCCCCACGCCACTTCCTCCTCGCCGGAAACCGCCAAGACCGGAGTGGCTCAACTTTTTCGGCAAGATCGGGGATTTTTCCTATCGTTCCCTCGATTGCTTTCAGTCTGTTCTCTATTCCTTCGACTTTCTCGATTAGTCTCGCCTGTTCTATTTGTAGAGATTTAACATCTTTCTGGGTGTCTCGAACATCTGCCTTAATCTCTCCCAAACTGTTCTCAATGACTGTCAATCGACTCTCAATAGCTTTCTGACCATTGATAATTAAGTCTTCTAACCTTTTCAGGTCATTCTCTGTCAAGGCTGTCATCGTGCTATGCTCCAATTAGCTCAAGATTGGGTTTTTCCCTGACTGTCTCTACTAGCGAGGGGCTGCTTTTATTATCGCCTTACTCGCCACTTATCAGAACAATAAGGGAACAGGAACGTGAATACTATGAAAGTTGAGGCATTGAAAAAGCGTCTAGATAAAAATCGTCCAATGACAACAATCACTATTCGTATTCCCGAAGATGTGATAGAAGATTTGCAGCGAGTCGCACCTATGCTTGGGTTTTCTGGTTATCAACCGCTAGTGCGTGCCTATATTGGACAAGGACTTCGATCTGATCTTGAGCGTGTAGAAGGCGACACTGTTTCTGCCTTAATCGCCAGCTTGAAGCGTCGTGATGTGAGTGATGAAGTTATTCATGAAGCACTTAGCGAAGTTACCCAGCAATAGTTCAAATTTGTGGTTACGGTCAATTAAAAATTAAGTCACTTTATGAAAAAACTGATTGTTGCTACTAGCAACCCCGGTAAATTACGGGAAATGCAGGAATATTTAATAGATTTACCTTGGGAATTGAGTCTAAAGCCAGAAGAACTTGATATTGAAGAAACAGGTAACAGTTTTATGGAAAATGCTTGCTTAAAAGCCTCTGAAGTTGCTAAAGTGTTAGGACAATGGGCGATCGCCGATGACTCAGGATTAGCAGTTGAAGCACTCGACGGCGCACCGGGGATCTATTCAGCGCGATACGGCAAAAGCGACAGAGAACGTATCGAACGCTTGCTAAATGAGTTAAAAGACACTGAAAATCGACAAGCAAAGTTTATTTGTGCTGTTGCTATTGCGCGTCCTGACGGTGCTATTGCGTTGCAAACTGAGGGAATCTGCACAGGGGAAATTCTCACTTTCCCTAGAGGAACAGGGGGTTTTGGTTACGATCCTATCTTCTACGTCCCTCAATATCAACAGACCTTTGCTGAAATGTCTCCCCATCTCAAACAACAAATCAGCCATCGCGGACAGGCATTTGCCGCTATGATGCCTCAATTGCGGGAGTTAAAATAAAATTGATCATTGATTACGTTGATGTTGCTCTCCTTGCTTGCGCCTCAGCTACAATTGATTAGGCTTCCGAAATGCATTGATCATGCCTAATCCTGGAGATATTATCGGCGGACGGTTTCAAATTATTCGCGAATTGGGAAGCGGTGGTTTTGGCACGACTTATTTAGCTAAATCCGCGATTCATCTCACGTCTCACCGCGTAGCGGGAGCGTGAGATGAATCGCGGGCCGAGACTATAAAGGTGTACTTTGATTTTCAATATATTTCCTCAAAGTTGTTACAGTTACACCCCCACAACTAGCAATAAAATAAGACCCATTCCCAAAAACATTTTTCCAATAAATTTTATCTAGATGCTCGGAAAATTCTTGACGCAACTTTCTTGACGAAACTGATTTCAAGTTATTGACTAACTTGCTGAGTTCTAAATCTGGGTGATAAAGCTGCCAATAATCTGCTCAAAAAATATGATGTAGTCGCTCATGAAGATTTAAATATTAAGGGACTTTCAAAGTCCAAACTAGCTAAATCTGTACATGATGCCGGCTGGTCAAGTTTTCTCTCAATACTGACAAACAAAGCCGAAAAAGCTGGCTTGTTGGTAATAGCTGTAGACCCAAAAGGTACAACACAAGATTGCTCCAATTGTGGAATAAAAGTCCCCAAAAAACTGCATGACAGATGGCATAATTGTCAGTGCGGTTGTAGTCTTGACCGTGACCATAATGCAGCGATCAACGTAAAAAATAGAGCGGTAGGGCATTCCGTTCTTAAAGCTCGTCGAGTATCCGAAGCAATAGCTGGATTTGATGAGAAGCCTACACTCACCGCGATAGCGGGAGTGTAGGAGTATGTCACTAGTGATATTTATGCTTTAGGCATGACGGTAATTTTTGCCCTGACTGGGTACTCGCCTCTCGACTTAGAAGATACTGAAATGGGCGATTCAAGTAGTTGGAAACAATCGCTTGCTATCAGTTCTCAATTGCAAGATATTCTCACCAAAATGACCGCCCAAAAAATATTTGATCGCTACTATACTATTGGAGAAATTTTAGAAGATTTAGAGCCACTGACACAAATTGGAAAAATTGTAGGAAATCATTATAAAATTGCTCACTATTTAGGGAATAGTGTTGCAAGTTATACCTATTTAGCTCAAGATATCTCTCAGCCAGAAAAATCAACTTATATTTTAAAAAAACTTCGCTCGCAACTGAGCAATCCTTCGACAAAAACGGAAGTGAGAGAACAATTTTCAAGAGCATTAACAAGTTTAAAAAACTTAGGCAACCATTCTCAAATTCCAAAAATGTTAGATCAGCTTGAGCAAGGAAAAGAATTTTACTGGCTGCAAGAATTTATCGAGGGAAAAACTCTGGCAGAAGCATTAAAAAACAATCAACGTTTGTCTCAAGCAGAGGTACTAAAGCCTAATTTAGAAGTAAAATTGGTTAAAATATCTCGCTTAAAATCTTGGCAAAAGCTATTATTTTATGGCAGTGGTACAGTTGGATTATTAGCATTAGTCATTTATGTTATACAAATTAGTCAAGCAGGATTTTTATTTACAATAGCCGATCTTAGATTGAAAGCTGGGGAATATGAAACTGCTATTGAATATTTTGATGAAGGACTCAAAAAAGCTCCCCTTCTCTCTGGGTTGATTCTCAATTTTGAGAAAGCTTGGATACAGAAAGCTTATGCTTTAAGTGCCTTGAAAGAATATGATAAAATGCAGCAAGCTTGTGAAGGTGCGATCGCGCTATTGATCTTGATGCAAATTCATTTGAAGCGTGGCACAATCGAGGAAAAACTCACTTACAGTTAGGACAGTCAACACTGGCGATAGAAGATTTCCGACAAGCGATAAAAGTTGACAATCAAAAGAGTTTTTTTACTTGGAATGATTTAGGAAAATTATATTACAAAGCCCGACAGTATTCTGAGGCGATAAAAGCCTATCAAGAAGCCGTAAAAATAAACCCAGAGTATCTTCCCGCCTGGATTGGGTTAGGCAATGTAGAAACAGCCATTAAAAATCATCAAAACGCGATTATTGCCTATCAAAAAGCTTTGGAAATTGACGATAAATCTTATGAAGCTTGGTATCGTAAAGGTCTAGCAGAGGAAGCCCTAAAGCAATATCAGGAGGCTTTAAATTCTTATGAAAGAGCGATTTTTATTAAACCAAATTATCAAGCTGCCATTGACGCTAGACAGCGAGTAATACGCCTTTTCAATGAACAATGACCTTAACCATTGGCTAAAGAGCGGTTGTGGCGTTCCTTCAGATAGGCGAAGAATTCTTGTCCTTCCCGCAGACGGCGCAGCAACATTTGAGGATCGCCCAGCATTTCCTGTACGATAGGAATAATCGCTCTGGGACGGAAGTAAAAACGGCGGTACATCTGTTCGACCGCATCTTCTATGTCTGCCGCCGATAGGTTGGGATACGCCAAGCTAGACAGTTGGATGCCGGAATTGGCGACTAAATCGCGGTTGGCAAACCAGCCATTTTCTAGCGCTTGACGGTAAAGTTCCGTCCCTGGATAAGGGGCAGCAATCGAGACTTGAATGGTGTGGGGGTTAACTTCGCAGGCGAAACGCATAGTTTCTTCAATGGTTTCGCGGTTTTCGTTAGGCAAACCAATAATAAACGTGCCGTGTACTTTAATGGCCAATTTACGGCAGTTATCCATGAATTTGCGGGCAACTTCTAATTTAATGCCCTTTTTGATGCCGTCGAGGATTGCCTGATTGCCCGATTCCAATCCGACTAACAACAGCCGCAAGCCGTTTGCTTTGAGGGTTTTGAGGGTATCGTAATCTAGGTTGGCGCGAGCGTTGCAACTCCAAATGAGGTTGAGGCGTTTGAGGTGTTCGCTAATCGCGATCGCTCGTTGCTTGTCGATAGTAAAGGTGTCATCATCAAACATATATTCCCGTACCGTGTCTCCAAAAAGCGATTTGGCTATTTCCATCTCTTTTGCCACAGCGTCAGGCGTTTTTGCTCGATATTGGTGTCCACCGATGGTTTGCGGCCACAAACAGAAGGTACACTTCGCCGGACAGCCGCGCCCGGTATAAAAGGAAATGTAGGGATGCAGGAGATAACCGATAAAATACTTGCGAATGTCGAGATGTTGGTGATAAACCGGAAGGACACTAGGCATCGCATCCCAATCGTGAATTAACTCTCGTTCTGGGGTGTGTTGGATGTTACCCGTGGCATCGCGGTAGCTGAGTCCCTTGATTTGTGCGTAGGGTTTGCCTTGGGCTAATTCTTGGCAAGTATAGTCAAATTCGTTGCGGCAGACAAAATCGATGATGGGGTTTTCGGTTAAGGTTTCTGTGGGTAATACCGCCGCGTGCGCCCCAATGAAGCCGATTTGCGTGTTGGGATTCTGTGCTTTAATCGCTTCGGCACACTTGACATCATTGGACAAAGAAGGGGTACTAGTGTGCATGATAACCAGTTCGTAGTCTTTAGCGATCGCTAGCACATCTTCTAGGGTTTGCCCGTGAGGAGGCGCATCTAAGAGTTTACTGCCTGGAACGAGGGCAGCCGGTTGCGCCAGCCAAGTCGGATACCAGAAAGAGGTGATTTCCCGTTTGGCTTGGTATCTCGCGCCTGCACCGCCATCAAAACCATCAAAGGACGGCGGACTCAAGAAAAGGGTGTTTTTCATTTTTGTTTCTCCTCACATGACAATAAAGTATTTATCTTATGGCAAAATCTTGAAACTTGTACAATGTTTAGGTTTAAATAATCTAAAATCTCGTTGATCTAATGTTAATATAAGACTACTTCTAAACCTTTCAGCGATCGCCATTACAGGGGTAATAATATTTGCTGTTGCTTTTCATAAATATCTAGGACATCACGATGTTGTCCTTAATGATACTACTCTCACCTGTAAATGTTACTTGCCAATCCTGAACGATCTTCTTCAAGCAAAAAATTACAATTACAGTTCTTTAAAAGTGCGATCGCGCTGACTCGCACCTTTTGATTTCTCGTATCGAACCGTATTAAATAACAAAAGACTCGACGCTTTCTACACAAAATTGTATAAAAAAATACAGACAAAAATAAAAAATCAATTAGTATTTTTTAGAATGTGATTTTTTTGACTCTTAACCTATCTCAACATTTAGGAGCTTGACGGCAGATACTCCTTGCCCTTAAAGTTATTGATTTAAGACGCAAAACTAGGAAGCCCCCAACCATAAGCCACGCAAAAATTCAGCCAGCAAAACGCTCTAAAAGAGTTTTACGAAGATTTTCAACAAAAAATTTCAAAAGATGCTAACGAACAAACACCCGATTGACCGACCCAAGCCATCTTGCTCTCTTGTGACTGCGCCTTATTTTGCCCCCTTTAGACTCATTGTCCGCTCTTTTTCTGCCACTTGGCTAGCTTGCATTCCGTTAACTGCCATTATTGTAATTGTCTGGCACGTAGCCGTTGCCGCTCAACAGGTAGAAGTTACCGAAATTACGATCGAAAGCGTCAACGAAGGAGTCGCTAACCTCCAAGGGGCCCTCAATTCCATCTGGGTGCTAATTGCAGCCATCCTCGTCATTTTCATGAACGCGGGTTTCTGTATGCTAGAGACGGGATTCTGCCGTCAGAAAAACGCTGTCAACGTTTTATCGAAAAACTTGGTTGTCTTTGCCCTAGCCACGATTTCATTTTGGGTCATTGGCTTTTCGATTATGTTCGGTCAAGGCAATGGCGTTTTTGGTGGCGGCGGCTGGTTTTTGAGTGGTGGCCCCGAAACTTACGGTCTTAACCCTTATCCCGCAGGACTGCCAATTCCGGTATTTTTCCTCTTTCAGGTCGCTTTCGCCGGAACCGCCGCCACGATTGTTTCAGGGGCAGTTGCCGAACGCATTAAATTTGTTGACTTTCTCATCTTTAGCCTGTTGTTGGTGGGCATCTCTTACCCCATTACCGGACACTGGGTTTGGGATAGTGAGGGCTGGCTGTTCAATTTTGGTTTTAAAGACTTCGCGGGTTCAACTGTCGTTCACTCCGTTGGTGGCTGGGCTGCCCTTATCGGTGCGGCAATGCTTGGCCCGAGAGTCGGCAAATACACCAACGGCCGCCCCAATGCCATCCCCGGTCACAACATGAGTATTGCGACCCTGGGCTGTTTAATTCTCTGGATTGGTTGGTTTGGCTTCAACCCTGGTTCTCAATTGGCAGTGGATGAAGCCGTTCCTTACATTGCGGTCACGACTAACTTAGCGGCAGCGGCCGGTGGCATTGCTGCTACTCTCACCTCTTGGTTTAAAGATGGCAAACCTGACCTGTCGATGATTATCAACGGCATCTTAGCCGGTTTAGTAGCCGTAACGGCTAGTTGTAATGTCGTTTCTTATTGGGGGGCTGTCATCATCGGGCTAATCGGCGGTATTATTGTCGTCTACTCGGTCAGCATTTTCGATACCGTTTTCAAGATTGATGACCCCGTTGGCGCGATTTCGGTTCACTTAATTAATGGCATTTGGGGAACCCTCGCTGTTGGGATTTTTGCCGATCCGAATATTCCGATTGCCGCAGCCGAAAATCCAGTTACCGGACTGCTATTTGGCAATTTTGGTCAATTAACCAATCAAATTGTCGGTATTGTCGCTATCGGCGTGTTTTCCGCCCTTTTTAGCGTTGTCGTTTGGAGTATTCTGAAGGCAATTTTGGGCATTCGCGTGGGGATGGAAGAAGAAATTAACGGACTTGATATTGGCGAACACGGCATGGAAGCTTACAGTGGCTTTGTCAAGGAAGCTGATGTCCTCTCTGGTAATCCGATGAGTGGCATGAGTGGGGTTGACATTCCAGTGAATAGTGATTAGTGATAAGAACGGTTAACTATTCACTATCAGCTACCAACTATTAACTGTCTAAGTTCTTGCCGGATGCGAACGAAGGCTTCGAGGGTTTGAGAAACACCGTCCAAATCGAAGGCTTGCAGTTGAGTGTCTAACGCCATCGCATAGTCGAGCAAGGGCTGATACTGGTACTCGTGTCCTAACCCTTGAAGGCATTGGGTAAATTGGCGTAGATCCCGCAAAATATAAGTCTGGCGTACCTGTTGCCAAATCCCTTCTTCTTGTTGTTGGAGTTGGTCTAATAATTCTAGCCATCGAGAGGTTTCCCCAAAAAACACAGGCTCACTCCTCAAGCGATCGCTATTCGCCATCAACTCAGAACGAACAGCAGGCAAGGGAAAAATTTGTTGCAAGATCGCAACGAGATCGCCGTAGCTGACGGGTTTGCGTAAAAACCCTTGAACCATCGGCTGCAAGTCTTGGTAATCCTCTGGTTGAATAGAAGCCGTCACAATCACTACCGGAATGTTTCGGGTGAGGCTATCTTGCCGGAGTTTTTTTAAGATCTCTCTGCCGTCGGGGTGAGGCATTCGCAGGTCGAGGAAAATCAGGTCAGGTAAGTCGGTTTGCGCCATTTTTAGGGCTTGGCATCCATTATTGACCAATAACACGCTATGCGGGGAGGGAGCAAGATAACTCGCCATCACATCCAGATTCGACTGCACGTCATCGACTACCAAGAGCTTGAGGGGAGGAAATTGGTCTAAAAGCCTCTCTGGTTTGAGCGGCAACGATTGGGGAGAGAGCGTTGGTGCGAAACTGCACGCGACCTGGGGAAAGACTAAAGTAAATGTGCTACCTCGTCCCAGTTCACTTTTGACGCGGATGGTTCCCCCCAATAATTCTGTCAGACGTTGGGTAATCGTCAGTCCTAACCCCGTCCCCCCATACTCGCGGATACTCTGACCTTGGCTTTGCTCGAAGGCTTCAAAAATCAGAGATTGTTGCTTTGGTGCGATGCCAATCCCTGTATCTTCGATTTCTAACACGAGCGTTACGCTTTCAGCAGCAGGCGCACTCTCCTCACTGCAACAAGACACCGCAATGCGAATGTGTCCCTGTTTGGTAAACTTCAAGGCATTGCCGACGATATTAAAAAAAATTTGTCGCAAGCGGATTTCATCAAAGTAAAGGCTCACTGGGAGGTTTGGGTCAATCTCAACTAAGAGATCGAGACATTTTTGCTCGGCGGTGAGTGCAAAAATGTGTTGAATCTCTGCCACCAACAGTCGCAGGTTGATCGCTTCGTAACATAGCAGCAGTTTACCCGCTTCAATTTTAGACAGGTCGAGGATGTCGTCAATCAGTGCGAGCAAGGTTTTGCCACTGGCAGCAATCGCCTCCAAGTAACTACGATGGCGCGGTTCGCTGATAGATTCTTGCAGTAACTCACTAAAACCCAAGATCGCGTTCATGGGAGTGCGAATTTCGTGGCTCATATTGGCCAAAAACTCGCTTTTGGCACGGTTGGCTGCTTCAGCCGCTTCTTTGGCCTGTTGTAGTTCTTCCGATTGCTGCTGCCATCGGGCGACCAAATTGGCCTGTTGGATACCAACTGCTACTTGCACCGCCAGTTCTTGTAACAGGCGCACTTCTATTTCTTGCCAAGCGCGGGAGTGAGAACATTGATGGGCAACGAGCAAGCCCCAAAGCGGATGGCTCTGGTGGTTTAACAAAATGGGAACGATTAGATAGGCCTTGACTTGGAACTGTCCGAGGAGTTGGCGGTGGCAGTCGCTAAGAGATGAGCACTCAACGTCAGTTACCATCCAGATGCTTTCGTTTTGGCAAGCCATCGGCGGCAAGTTGTGAAAGCGGCTATCGGTGATGCGTTCCCCCAAAGACACTCGCCAACCGGCATTGACCGACTCAGCCGCCATTGTCCCGCTCCAGTCAGAGGCGAATTGATAGACGCAAACGCGATCGCAATTGAGAAATTTCTGCACTTCGATGACGGTAGTATCGAGAATTTCCTGAAGGTTTAGCGATTGGCGGATGCGTAGCGCGATCGTGGCCATGAGGCGTTGTTTTTCCTGATTTTGCCGCAGTTGGTACTGTAAATGCGACTGAATCGCTTGAGCGACGGCTTGGCGCAAAGATTCCGCGCTCATCTGGCTCTTATTGAGGTAATTCTGCGCTCCTGTTTTCATCGCCTGTACTGCTTCTGATTCACTGCTACGAGCCGTTACCATGACGACAGGGAGTTGAGACAGTTGCATCTGGGCTTGCAAGCCCTCCAAAACGCTCAACCCGTTCATATCGCTCAGATCGCAGGCTAGAATCATGGCATCGGGCTGTTGCTTCTGGCACCACTGGAGTGCCGCCTGGCCAGTTTCAACTTCTACCACCTCATAAAGATAGTCTCCCGCTTGCTTTAAGTAGCGCTGCCAAGTAGCACGGTCATCGGCAGAGCTATCAACAATCAGCACGGTGCGGCGTGTTTTGGTTTGGCTGGCATGAATCTCCTTCTCTAAAGTGCGGTGGACGGACTCTAGCAATCTCTCGCGGCTAATTTGCCCTTTAATCAGGTAATCTTGGGCATTTTCCTTCATCAGTTGCAGGGCGATCGCTTCATCGCCTTGTCCGGTAATCACGATGGTGGGAATCTTTGTGTCAGAACCTTGTTCTCGCAGCAGCCTCAGAAATTCCAACCCATCCATATCCGGCAGCCGAAAGTCAAGTAAGATAACGTCCGCTCGTTGTTGAAGGCAGTATAAAAGTGCCTCTTCTCCTGTCTCAAATTCGACAATTTGATAGCGATATTTAGTATCTTTGCGTAAATAGCGGCAATAAGTCGCCCGGTCTTCCGCAAAATCCTCAACAATAATGACTGTCCACTGACGCTCGTTCATAAACTGTAGTATCTTAGTGGCCTGGATTGAAAATCTGGTCAACCGTCAATTGCCATTCTGGGAAGGTGGAAGATATGATGCGCGCTCGCTGAGGCGAGTCCCCAAAGGGATCGCCTTCCCGGAATTGCTGCATTTCATATTCCCTGTCCACTAACGAGCAAACGGTAAAGGTCGGTTGCTTGGGTGAGCCAATGTAGCGCCGACCGCCGATGCCAAGATAATCTGCAACCCAGTATTCCTGGATGCCAAACGCTTCATAGTCTCCCAATTTGACGAGATAATCATCTCGCCAATTAGTTGAAACCACTTCTACCACTAGTTTAATCGACTGGCTTAAGGTAATGATCGATTCTCGCTCCCAGCGTGGCTCATCAGCAATTGCAGCTTCATCTAAAACAACGATGTCAGGTTCATAGCCTGTGTCACTAGCAATTTTGACGACACATTCTTTAGGTATAAAATAGGGCTGGTTTGTTTTTCGCATAACGATGCCCAAATCCAACGCCAAATCACCTGCTAATCTGGAATGCTTGCCTCTCGGTTTGGGCATTTCGCTAATTACCCCTCGCCTCAATTCATAGCGGCTCTCTGAATGTTCTGGATACCAATCAATGAACTCGTCAAATGAGACTGGTGTTTTATCAATAACTGCAATCATCACGATCGCTTCTCCTACATTAACTATTAACTGAAATAACCCGGCAAAATAGCTGCCTCAAACCAATGCGCCAAAAATCCTTCAATTAATTCAGTCAGTTTTAGCGTATCGAGGGGCTTTACCATATAGCTATTTACCCCAGCACGATAGCAAGCTTCGATATCTTTCGGATTGGCAGAAGTCGTCAGCGCAACAATCGGAATGATCTTCAGGGTTTCGTCGCTTTTGACTTGAGCGAGGACTTCAACACCAGCCACACCCGGTAAATTGAGATCGAGTAAAATCAGGGTAGGAGAGGGTGCGTTGTTGGGGTCTGCATACTGCCCTCGCTGATAGAGAAAATCTAGAGCTTCATCTCCGTCACAAACGCGATCAATCGGGTTATGAAATCCAACTTTTTTAAGGATGCGCGTCAGAGCAACAAAGTCTTCATCGCTATCTTCTACTACCAGCAAGCGGCGATGGGGATTGTTGAGCGGAAAAAGGCTATTTTCTCGTTTTAGGTCGCTCATGCTCGCTCCTCCTCGACTTTTCCTTGAAACCGATTGAGGGTGAAGTAAAAGGTACTGCCTTCCCCAAAGCTCGATTCTACCCAAATTTTTCCGCCATGACGCTCTAGAATTTTCTTCACAATCGTCAGACCCGCTCCCGTTCCGCCTCCATACTTCGCACGACCGTGCAGCCGCCGAAACAATTGAAAAATTACCTCTTGATGCTTTTGGTCAATGCCAATGCCATTATCCTTAATATATAAAACAACCGTATCAGGCGATCGCTCTAACCAGTGTATCAAATTTGCCTCACTCCGTTGAGCGGCCGCTTCTTGCGAAGTCAACCAGCCAATTTCTACCCATTTGTTTTCTTGATCGTTATATTTGACGGCATTGGCGATTAAATTCCTCAAAGCTTCTTCGATCAAAACAGGATCGCCTTCTACTGCTGGTAAGGGGCGAGGAACTCGGATGTCAAAGGTTATTTCCGGTTGAGAAACGTCAAACACCTCTCGAATGTTGGCCAGGCTAGTTTTCCAGTCAATCGGACGCACCGCCAGTTCTGCTCGTCCCAACCGCGAATAGTGCAGCAACGCATTGAGCAAGTTTTCCATGCGCTGCGTCAGGCGCACGAGCGTTTGCAGCATTTCGGTGCCTTCTTCATTGAGGACATTGGTATAATCTTCGAGCAAGAAGTTGGCATAGTTGTGAATGCCTCGCAGAGGTTCTTTGAGATCGTGGGAGGCAATATAAGTAAAGGCATCGAGTTCCGAATTGCTGCGCTGGAGGTCGAGGTTTAATTGCGCTAATTCTTCTGCTTTGCGTAAAACGAGTCCGACAATCGTACTTTTTAGGTCAATTGCTGCTTCCAATTCCGCTTTTTGCCAGGGCCATGATTTTAATTTAACCGTCTCTTTCCACAAGGTAAAGGATGTCCGAGGCGATAAAGTCAAGCTGCCATCGGCTTCAACTTTAACATTGCTGTCAGGGTTTCCTGCCCAATTAACGGTTTGCAGAATTTCGGGGCGAAACCATAAAATCAAATTCGCCTGAATTCGAGTCAAACTCAACACTAACAACCCACTCGCTGTCTCTTTAATTGAGACAAACTTGGGTTCTAAATGGGCTAAAGAGTGAGTATAAAAAAGATCCCCCTCTAATTGATCTTTAACCCACTCAGCGATCTCGAAAACGGTGGATTCTGAGGGCGTTTTGCCGACGAGAATAAGGCGATTTTCTTGCAAGATCGCGGCTCCACTAGCACTGACCAATCGCAGTAAATGACTGTCAACTTTTGCCAACCCCTCTCCCCAATCTTCTTCAATCACTAAGGCATCAAATAATTTATTAGAAAGCGTTTTTATTCGTACTTTAGATTCAAGATCTTCATAGTCTTGCTTGCTTCCCAATTCTGACGACATGACTCGTCCTAAAAACTCACAAGCTGTGCGAGTTTCATAAGCTAAATATTGAGGCGTATAATGATGGCAAGCTACTAACCCCCAAAGTATATTTTGGTACGTCAAAGAAATGGTCATAGAACCCCTAACTCCCATATTTTTAAGATATTGCAGGTGACAGGGAGAAGCGGCTCTCAGGAAGGCTAGACTCAGGTCGATGGGTTGTTGAGTATCGGGACGGACGGGCAATTCAACGGGTTGATAATTAACATCGGGAATGAAACGTAGAATATTCTTTTGAAAAAGTTTTCGCGCTGATTGGGGAATGTCAAGCGACGGATAATTTAACCCCAAGTACGGGACTAAATTCTCGCGCTTGCTCTCGGCAATAACCTGTCCCGATGCATCTTCAGCAAAACGGTAAATCATGACTCGGTCAAATTCGGTCAATGTCCGCACTTCTTCTGCTAGAATCTGACTCATTGCGATCAGACTGTTAGCTTTTTGGATTTTTAGGATAATGTTTTTAGTCATCTGATAGAACTTAAAGAAATCCTCTTTTTCAAAAACCGAATTAAGTTCTAACTCCAGGATGATTAAGTCCTCAAAACGGTGGAAAATTCCATTAAAATGATAGTCTCGCTCGGCTGTTTTCCAAGATAGCTTTAGGGGGTTAATGTGTTCAAAGTCCCCGTTGAGGCAATTGTTCAGCAATTGAGAAGATTGGTTGCCCAACAGCGCCGTCAAAGTCTGATTCAATAAAGCTTGAGGGGTAATGCCTAAAAATTGAGTGACATTCTGACTAACTTGCAGGATTCTGAGGTCGGGTTCTTGCAAAACCAACAGGACACCGTGAGGTTGAATGCTTCCTGGGATGTGAATTGGTTCGCGATCGCCCTTACTGGTAAGCATTTGTTGAGCCGCGTTAAGATTGACTGGAGTCATTTTTTAGAATACAATTTAACACTTTTAGTGAGCAAACAAAATTAGAAAAAATTGTGTTTTCTCTGACTATTAACGATAAAGGCGCGTTAACCGCGCCTTTATCGTTAAAAATGTCAAAAAACCCCTTGGACTACTCAGAAAAGCGGGGACGTAAAGAAAATCCGGGTGCCTCTGGACGAGGCGAATGAGGTTTTCTCTTGGCAAAGTGGCGAGGAGGTTCAACTCGGCTGCGATGGTGAGTCTCAGAACTGTTCTCCTCTTGCTCATAAAGCTCCAGATGGAGAGACTGGCCGGCGGCGGCGGCAGCCGTTTGCAGGACGGTGCGAATGGCTTGCAAGTTGCGTCCCCCTCGACCGAAAACTCTCCCTTTATCAGTTCCTTCCAAAGCCAGTCGAATCCAAACGCGCTGCTGATTGTTGACTTGTTCGCAGTCGATACTCAAAGACTCTGGCGTTTCTAAAAGCGGTTCAACCAAAAATTCCACCAGTTTAAAATAATCTGGATGAGACCCGGTATTCGTACTAGGCATCGATTTGTTCAAATACTTTAGCTTTTTGTAAAAGGTTGCGAACGGTCTGGGTCGGCTGCGCTCCGTCCTTCAACCACTTGATAATCGCCGGCACGTCGAGGCGCGTTTCATCCGTTCTGGGATTGTAAAAACCTAATTCTTCCAAAGGACGGCCATCTCGGCGACTGGTACTGGGTGCAGCGACGATACGGTAGCTCACTTCCCGCTTTTTGCCAAACCGTTTTAAGCGTAACTTAATCATGCGACTTTCGCCTACTCCTTAGCTTTTGTGCAGTTTCTATCAATTTGATGTCCAAATTACCTATTATACATCATAGCTTCGACTGCTACGATAAAATGACGGTAGCGTCTCAAAGTGAATCCCATGAACCCAATCGCTGCACTCCAAAAGCTGTTGACGATGGAAGAATATCTTGCTTATGACGATGGCACAGATACACGCTACGAATTAGTAGATGGGGAATTAGTAGAATTGCCACCTGAAAGCCAAGAAAACTGTGATATTGCGCGATTTTTACTGGTTGAACTGCTAAAAACTTTTCCGTTTACGCTTTTAGCCTACAAAGATCTCGAAATCGAAGTGAGTGGACAGCGAGCAAAATGCCGTTTACCCGATTTGGTGGTTCATAGCGAGGAATCGAAAGCCGCGTTGACAGGAAGCACTCGTAACACACTTACCCGCGATATGCCGCCTCCTGCCTTGGTCATTGAAGTGGTGAGTTCCGGTGCTACTAACCGCACCCGTGACTATCGCTACAAACGCACGGAATATGCAGCTAGAGGCATCGCCGAATACTGGATTGTTGACCCAGAAACTCAACAAATTACCGTCTGTCAGTGGTTCGAGGGTCAGTATGAAGCTACAATTTTTAAGGGTGCAAGTCGCCTTGAATCTCAGGTAGTGCCAACTTGGAAGTTAACAGTAGAACAGATTTTTGCTCTTCAATTTGACTAAAATTTTAAATAATGGACTTAACGGCTGCTTTACCCACTTTTGTCATCACCCTGCGGGAAGGATTTGAAGCGGCTTTAGTCGTTGGCATCGTCTTAGCGTGCTTGCAAAAAGCCCAAGCTACTCATCTCAATCGCTGGGTATATAGGGGGATTGGCGGTGGAATTGTAGCTAGCGTGGCGGTGGGATTATTGCTCGGCGGAATTCTTCAAGAAGTCGATGCTTATCAGAGTCCTTATACGCCCATCATTAAAGACATTTTAGCGAGTTTATTCGGCGCGATCGCCATTATCCTGTTGAGTTGGATGCTCATTTGGATGACTCAACAGGCAAGAACCATCAAGTCAGAAGTCGAAGGAGAAATACAAGCAGCCTTAACGCAAAAAGATAATGCGGGAAAAGGTATTTTTCTCTTGGTTTTTATTGCGGTTTTACGGGAAGGTTTTGAAACTGTTTTGTTTATTTTGGCTAAATTTCAACAAGGATGGACAGTGCCAGCAATAGGAGCGATCGCAGGATTAATCGTTGCCGTTATCTTAGGGTTTTTATTGTTTAAATTGGGGGTTAAAATTAACCTCCGTCTCTTTTTTCAAATCATGGGAACTTTCTTATTATTAATTGTCGGCGGCTTAGTGATCAGCGTCTTAAAACATATTGATGCAGCAGTAACGTTACTTTCT
>JBGTNM010000400.1:0-13554 GCA_041743025.1 Microcystaceae cyanobacterium | reverse complement strand
TCCACTCCTTCAATTTCTTGTTGTTGGGGCATTTCTTCTAAACAATTAAGTAACCACCTTTCTTGTTGGTCATCACCTTTCCTTAATTCAATAAATATAGAACAAACTTGATTTAAAGCTTCCTCTAGAACACGAATAGGCTTTGGTAGATAATACTGCTCAAATAGTTGTCTGGGAGTTAACAGATTTGCGAAACTCATCTCTGTTATTCTTTTAGAAGAATAACTTTGCTTTAAACACTCAATTATTTTGATGACTTGCTTGTCTTCGTAAGTTTTGGAATGATAGCTCGTAAAATATTTAAGCAATGAAATTGGAAAATTTTCATGTTTTTGATTGTCCCCATAATAAAGAACTAAGCACCAAAATAAATGACGTTTTAACCAAGGATTATTCTCAGCCGTTTTCCAAATAATTTCAGCAATGTGATCACTGCGCGTAGGTTCATTCCTATTCCATTCATGTTGCCAGTAAATACAATGAATCCACTCAAGGGGACTAATATTTTGCGTTTGGCCTTGTTCAATATCCTGAAAAATTGCTTCAAGAGAACGAGGAGGTTTAAAATTGTCGATGTCAAAGGGAAAAATTTCAGGATTTAACCTATCAGGTTTAGTTCCTATAGCTATAGCTAATTTTAAAATCTCCTTCGGTTCAAGTCTTGGAACTTCTGGTAAAAAGAGTCGAGGAAAGTGAAATTTCATAATAATTATTACTGATCTGATGGCTGAGGAGGCTTCTGTTTCTTGAGAAAATCATTAATATCTACAGGACGATACTGAAAACGGAAAATTACTTTTCGATCAGTCGAATTATCAACAGTTTGATTGGCATCAATTTCGCCTCGTCCTGCTGCCAAAACTTTATACTTTAACTTTTCTTGATTAGGGAAATTCATTTGTTTTGAAGAAATATAATCAGAAACACTTAAAGCTCGTAGTAAGCTAAGTTCCATATTATCTTTTTCAGAACCTTTAGAACTGGTGTGTCCTTCTATAATTACCCTAACAACTTGACGTTCAAACAAGTCTTCTGAGAAGATAACTTGACTATAAATGGGGATAAATTGTTGAAGAAATTCTTTTCCTTCTAGCTTAAGCTCTGTACTTCCTTCATCAAACAGAATCTTTTCTCCGAGGCTAATATCTCCTGTTTCAGGATCAACATTAAAAAGCCCTTTTCCTCCTAACTTTCCTTCAATAGCATTCGTGATTCT
The DNA here is from genome assembly GCA_041743025.1 of Microcystaceae cyanobacterium. Taxonomy (GTDB): domain Bacteria; phylum Cyanobacteriota; class Cyanobacteriia; order Cyanobacteriales; family Microcystaceae; genus JBGTNM01. Next base: position 12,338 of record JBGTNM010000400.1, on the reverse strand, counting down.
AATGGGTAATTGGTCAATGGCTTCTTTGTACTTGGTTAATTCGATTTCAAGCTGTTTAGCACGTTGAATTTCTGCTTGTAGCTGTACTTGAACAGTGACAAATAACAAGGCAAAAATCATTAATAAGCCTGACATCAAATCCCCAATAGAGAGCCAAACACCTGAGTCCTGTTCTTCTAGGTCTTCAGAGTTGAAATCATAATCTGGTAAATTAGTCATGGTTGAATTCTCCTAACCGCTTTAGTGATTGTTGTTTCCATTACCATTACTATTAGCAGTTGTATTTTCCACGATGGGAAAACTCTGGTTATGATGAAAATTATTAGCTGCTGTTACTAAATATTCAGCCACACCCATTAAGCCAGAAGAAGTTTTGCCGAGTTCTTGACAGATTTGAGCCGTTTCTCGATCAAATTGATAAAAACTCTTCTCATAAGACTCGGATGCTTTTTGTAGATAATTGTTCAATTCTTGATGTCCTAGTTGCAGAGCTTCATAGAATTGATCTGTCATACTTTGATAATCTTTTTCTACTCGCTCCAGATTTTTAGAGAATTGATCTGTCATACTTCGATAAGCTTGTTCTACTCGATGTGCTTCTCCACCAATTGTTCGAGCTAATTCTTTAAGTTGACCTAAGCGTTCACCAGAAGTCATGCCAACCGCACTAGCAAGGTTATTGACCACTGCTACAGTCTCTTTAATTTTTACTAAGCTGAGATCAATTTGTTGGGTCATCCCTTGTCGTCTCGCTGCTTCTTGACTGAATGTTTCTTGTAAATTAAAGACAACTGTAGCAAGTCCTTCTCGTTGTTGTCCAAGGGTTTCAGTTAATAAATTATTCTGTTCATTGAAAAATCCCTGTAATGCTGCTTGATAGTCTAGTCGAAAATGCTCTAACTCCGTTTGAACAGTCAGTCTGGTATTTTGAAGCATTTCGTCAATATTATTTAACGAACCTAGGAGATTATCTTTAGCTTGGTTAAGTAAATCAGAAGCTTCTTTACCAACAGTTGTTAAAGTATTTGATTGTTGTTGGAAAGTTTGATTAGCTTGTTCTAGAATCGACTCAGTAGATGATTGAACCTCTTGTAACATTTCTCGCTGCTGTTTAGCTTGAGTTTCAAGAGCGAATTGTAAATCTTCTCGAATTCCTCTGAAGGTATTAGAGGCTTGAGTAGCACTTTCTTCAAATGCAGTTCTTTGAGCATTTAACCCTTCTATACTTTGTTCAACGGCTCGATTAATTTCAACTGAAACTTGCTCCATTACCCCTTGAGTATCAACACGGAACTGAGCTAGAATTTCTTGTAAACTAGAAGCAAATTGTTGAAGTTGTTGAAGGGTATCTTTTTGGAAGGTTTGAATAGTTTCTACTGCTCCTGTTAAGCTTTGAGCTATTCCTCCCAATTCATTTTTAAGTTCTTGAACCGCTTTTGAGGCTTCTTGCGTCAATTGTGCGCTTTGATCGAGGCGAGTAACAACGGGTTCAATTAACTCATTACGCAGTTGCTTAACCAGATTTTCTACTGTTGTTCCTTGGTTTTCTTGAACACTTCTCAGAGATTTTAACTCTTGAATAATTAGATTATTTTCTTGAGAAACTGCCTCTTTAACTGCTTTTCCAACAGCTTGACCTATCACTTCAGCACTGAATCCTGATAAATTGTGAGCGACTGATTGAAGCGTTTTAAGCGTTTCCTGTTCTGAAGTATTATCAACACGGGATAAAAGACGTTCAGAGGTTTGAAGAAAGGCAATTTCATTGAGTTCTTTTCGGAGTTGATTGCGATACTCACGTCTCCCTTTTGCTCCAAAATATAAACCAATCATTGAAACAATCGATGTTGACATACCAGCCAATGAAGTAAAGAATGCCACTTTCATACTGGTCAGTAAACTTGTGCTGGCATCAATCAAGGCATTAGGATTAGTTATGCTTCCTAAATTCACTCCTTGTAAACCTAAAGATATGCCTAAAAATGTTCCTAAAATCCCCAAAGCAGTTAGTAAAGTAGGCGCATAGTAAACTGGACTTTGAGGAACAGAACTCTGAAGAATTGAGGGATAAGAAAGTAGAATAAATTCACCTTTTTCTTCTTTCGGCTTAAATTCTAATCCATTCCACTCTCCATCAAAATGTTGGGCGATCCATTTGAAGATTTCTTGTCCATTTTTTGTAGCTGATATTTTACCTTTTTTCAAGTTTTTTAGAGTTTCAATGGAAGCTTGAATCACTTTAGTATCTGACTCTTTATAGTTTTTAAAGGCACGCCATTCAAGAACAGCAAAAACACAAAAGACTACTACAATAAATGAACAAGAAATGAGAGGGCGAGCAAGAAAATTTAACAGACTCAGCATGATTTAACCGTTCCTTTACCTACAAACTAGATTGACTAAATTTTTCAATTTCTGTGGGTGATAACACCTCTTGGGCAACTCTTATGGGAAGATGTGCAGCATCCCTAAATCCTGCGATAGGATAGTTAAGTTTCAACCCATATAAAGGCTCGTCACTTTCTGTATCACGATCTTCAACTAGGCAGACTAACTTAGGCGCGTAGCAATAAAGCAATCGTACTTGTAAGCGAGTTTTTAAATCCCTGAGAGACTGTGCTAAACCAGAGTGAGAATTAAATGCTTCACTAGCGACTTTCCAAGCTTTGTTGACAGCAACAATTTCTTGCACCAATTCTTCTATTGATGGAGAGAGTAATTCCATAAAGTTTAGTCAAGGTACTATAAATTAGCCCATTTTTTATGGAGAACAAGTAAGACGATCTCCCCTTGAAATTGACCTACTGACAGTATTCCCATTTCATCTAAAAAATTTCACCTTTATCTTTCTTTTTTCACTGTCGGAAACTGCGATCGCTACAATCCGGCTCTCTGAGGTGCTTGAGGTAAAAGAGGTAAAATATTCGTAATAATCCTTATTAACAAATATTGGTGGGCAATGCCCACCCTACGTTTAAAAAAGCCAAAATGCTTCAAAATTTGGCAATAAATTAGCTCTACCAGCCTTTATCAGCTTGTGCTAGAACGTAAGCCGCCACATTGTCAATTTGCTCCTCTGTCAAGCGTCCCGCAAAACTCGGCATCGCATTTTTGCCCTTGGTAACTTGCGTGACGATCGCATCGGCAGAATTCATGCCATTTTTATCTAAATCGCCTTTATTGAGCGTTTTGGCAGCATTAACGATGTTTTTGCCACCTAAATGACAAGAGGCACAGTTTGCCGCAAAAACTTGCGCTCCTTTAGCGGCATCTCCCGCCCAGGCAGGCTGCATTCCCAACCAGCCTGTTAATGCTAAAATTGCTACTAAAATCAATAATAGTCGCTTCATGTGAGTTCTCCTCTGATTAGGGTTTCAAGGTTTTACTCATCGTCAGGGAAAAGCGATCGGGCTGTCAAAAGACAGGCTGTCAAATCAACAATATAGCCATCAGCATTCAGCAATCCTCCAAATCATAGTCCTCATTTAATCATTCAAATCATAGTCTGCTTTTTTGGTTTAAGCTGTCAGAAGTAAAGATAGAGGAAAATATTGTGAGCGTTAGAGTTCGCATTGCCCCCAGTCCCACTGGAAATTTGCACATTGGAACGGCGAGAACTGCCGTGTTTAACTGGTTATTTGCCCGCCATCACGGCGGAAAGTTTATTTTACGGGTTGAAGATACCGATTTCGAGCGATCGCGCCCCGAATATACCGAAAATATTCAGTCAGGATTAACTTGGTTGGGACTGGATTGGGATGAGGGGCCATTTTTTCAAACTCAACGCTTACCTCTCTACCGCCACGCTATCCAAACACTGCTAGACCAAGGGTTTGCCTATCGCTGCTACTGCACCCCCCAAGAACTAGACCAAATGCGGGAAGCACAAAAAGCACACAATCAAGCTCCCCGCTACGACAACCGCCACCGCCACCTCAGCGAAGAACAACGCCAAGCGTTTGAAGCAGAAGGCAGAAAACCCGTCATTCGCTTTATCATAGACGACAATCGCGAAATTGTCTGGAACGATATCGTTCGCGATAAGATGGTTTGGCAAGGCAGCGACTTAGGGGGAGATATGGTAGTCGCTCGCACTGCTGATACAGAGGGAGAAGCCTTCGGACAGCCTTTATACAATCTAGCAGTCGTGGTTGATGACATCGACATGAACATTACCCATGTCATCCGAGGAGAAGACCACATCGCCAATACCGCTAAACAAATTTTACTCTATGAAGCCCTCGGCGCTAAGGTTCCCGAATTTGCTCACACACCGCTTATTTTAAATCAAGAAGGACGAAAACTCTCCAAACGCGATGGTGTCACCTCGATTGATGACTTCCGAAAAATGGGATTTTTGCCCGAAGCGATAGCAAATTATATGATGTTATTGGGTTGGACAGCACCAGACTCGACACAGGAAATCTTTACCCTTTCAGAAGCGGCAAAGCTGTTTAGTCTAGAAAGAGTGAATAAAGCAGGGGCAAAATTTGACTGGGACAAACTCGACTGGATTAACAGTCAATATTTGCATCATTACCCAGCCAATCAGTTAGTTGAATTGCTCGTTCCTTACTGGCAAGAAGCAGGGTATAAAGTTAATTTAGAGAGCGATCGCGCTTGGTTAGAACAGCTTACCGCTTTAATTGCTCCTAGTTTAACTCGGTTGGCCAATGCTCCGCAAGAAAGCCGCTTGCTGTTTGGAGAATCGATCAATTTTAGTGAAGAGGCGATCGCTCAATTACAACAAGAAGGGGTGAAAAACATTATTCAACGTGTTTTAGAAGCCGTTAGCAACCATTCCCAAATTAAGGAAGAAGACGCTAAAGAAATTATCAATCAAGTCACCAAAGCTTGTAACGTGAAAAAAGGAATGGTCATGCGATCGCTGAGAGCAGGTTTAATGGGAGAATTACAAGGCCCCGATTTAATTCAATCTTGGCTATTATTAAATCAAAAAGGCTGGGATAAAAAACGCTTGCAGCAAGCACTTGAACAATGAATAATGACCTATTTAATAATATATTAGAGGAAAAAACTTGCCTACAGTTGCTCAAGCGTATGCTAGCGTTCGGGTTTGTCAGATGCTTTCAAATTTTTATCAGCCTATTAATGTCTTTCGCTATGATATTAAACTAAAAACAATTTACATTCAAGCGGGTTTAGCTGATGAATTTGCTATTAATATTGACGAAGAAGGAGATTTGGAGTTTGTACCATGAATCAAGAACTTGAACAGATGAGTAATGCTGAATTAAAAGTCTATATTAAAAACAACCGTCACGATGAAGAAGCTTGTCACGAAGCTTTAACAATTCTGCTCAGTCGAAGAACCCCTGAAACTAAAAAATATTCTCATGATTTGTCTGATGAGGAAATGGAATCCCTTTTTAGAGAAAAATTGCGATCGCACAAATCCTTGTAGGGGCGAATTGCGTTCGCTCTTTCTGACGAATTGCGTTCACCCTGTCCAAGTTAATCAACAAAATTAATACAGAAGGAAAAACTATGTTTCTAGTCACTGGTGCAACCGGTTCTCTCGGCAAAAGAATTGTCCGACAACTCACTGAAAAAGCCACTCCTGTTAGGGCATTTTCTCGCCTTTTTTCTCGCTATACTGAGTTAGAAGATCGCGGTGCAGAAATTTTTATTGGCGATCTCAAACAAGACAAAGACATTGCGAAAGCTTGTCAAGGAATAGAGTATATTATCAGCGCACATGGGTCAGGAAATGACACGCAAGCCTTAGATTATCGCGCTAATATTGAATTAATTGACCAAGCAAAAGCCAATAATGTCAAGCACTTCGTTTATATTTCTGTATTGGGATGCGATCGCGGTTACGAAGATGCACCTGTATTTAAAGCAAAACGAGAAGTTGAAAAATACCTGATTGCTAGTGGACTAAATTATACTATTTTGCGCCCGTCAGGATTTGCCAACAATCTAATTCAATTTGCCCAAAGATTCCGCGAAACGGGAGTTTATCTCTTAATTGGTGATGCCCAAAATCGATCTTCTAGTGTTAGCACCGATGACTTAGCTAAAATTGCGATCGCGTCGATTATAGTTGAAGGCGCACAAAATAAAATTTTTGCCGTCGGCGGGCCAGAAATTCTCACGCGAGAAGACATTCCTCAGATTTTTTCTCGCATTTTCCAGCGCGAACCGATCATTATCAATCCGCCTCTATTTGTGTTCGACGGTTTGCGTGCAGGATTGGGGTTATTGAATCCTCAAACTCAACGTTCTTTAGGGACGCTGCGAACTTTGTTAGCGAATGAATTCTTCTGTACACCAGAAGAAATTAACATTTTACAACAGACGTATAACATTCAATTAGAACCTTTAGAAAGCTTCATTCGCCGCTATTGTAACGGATAGAAATTGCCCTCTCCCTCACCGGAGAGGAGAATAGAATAAATTGCCTTTTGTTTTTTGCCTTGCTCATGACCACTTTTAAGCTAACTTTATCTCATCTTGTCCCCTCCAATCTTTCCCAAAAACTGCTGTGGATAGGGACAGGCATTACCCTATCTTTCATTGTTATTGCCCTTTTAGCACCTATTTTGCAAAGTCTGGGGTTATTGCAAGATCCTACCGAATTGCTCAGTAATTATCCCCTAGAAGCTCCCAGCTTTCAACACTGGTTTGGGACGAATGTGAGAGGCTATGATGTCTTTTCTCGCACCCTTTTTGGAACGCAGGCGGCATTGCAGGTAGTAGGGTTGGCAACGCTGCTGTCGATGGTGATAGGAGTTCCATTAGGGTTGATTAGCGGCTATCTGGGGGGAAAAATTGATCGCTTACTGCTATTTTTGATGGATACGCTTTACACAATTCCTGGATTGTTGCTGTCTATCACCTTAGCGTTTATTTTGGGTCGAGGGATTTTAAATGTGGCGATCGCAGTGAGCATTTCTTATATTCCTCAATACTATCGCGTCGTCCGCAATCATACTGCCAGCGTCAAGACAGAATTGTTTGTCGAAGCAGCCAGAGCAATGGGAGCAACGCCAACGCGAGTATTGTCTCGTTATTTGTTTTTCAACGTCATTCAAAGCGTTCCCGTCTTGTTTACGCTCAATGCTGCTGATGCGATTTTGGTCTTAGGAGGATTAGGTTTTTTGGGGTTAGGATTGCCTGAAGAAGTACCAGAATGGGGACACGCTCTCAAAGAAGCCTTGAGCGATCTCTCAACAGGAATTTGGTGGACAACGCTATTTCCGGGGTTGACGATGACCGTGATGGTGGTAGGCTTGTCCTTGATTGGAGAAGGGATGAGTGAGTTTTTCCAACCGCGATCGCGTCGGTAAATAGTTAATAATTAATAGTTAATAGTTAAGACATCTGCCAAAACTACTCAATCACCTCTAGTTCAGTTTCGTGCAAGTGAGCTTTAAATTTGTTCTCAAACTGAACGAGAATAGGAAGGTTGGCACTGACGGGTCTACCGCGCCAGCCATTAATGATATCAACAATTTCTCCCTCCAATCCTTTGAGTTCAAAAGGCTGATTTTTCTGCTGGGGGTAGTGGTAGACGACGATAGAGGTAATGATACGGACGCGATCGCCAACTTTCATTGTTTATCTTACTATTTCACTTTGATTCTAACTCGTTGCTCCGCTTAATCGAACGATTCCTAGCAACATAACTATTGTTGCATAGGAATGACCCTTAGTTATCTCCTTCCTGTAAGGTGGGCCTTGCCTACCCTAACCCCTCAATCAGTCTCCTTCTCTCAGTTTATCCAAAACGCTTCGGTCTTCGAGGGTTGAGGTATCGCCAGAGATTTCTTGTCCGGCGGCCAAATTACGCAGCAACCGCCGCATAATCTTACCCGAACGAGTTTTGGGCATGGCATCGGTAAAGCGAATTTCCCCTGGACGAGCGATCGCGCCGATTTCCTCAACGACATGCTTTTTCAACTCATCAGCCAGTTCATCGCTAGGACTGACACGACTTTCTAGCGTGACGAAAGCACAAATATCTTCTCCTTTAACTTCATCGGGGCGACCAACCACAGCCGCTTCAGCAACGGCGGGGTGAGACACCAAAGCTGACTCAATTTCCATTGTGCCTAAACGGTGGCCAGAGACGCTAATCACGTCATCGACGCGGCCCATCACCCAGAAATAACCGTCTTCGTCTCGGCGGGCCCCATCTCCCGCAAAATACAAGTGCTGCCCATCTTTGGGGGTGATGTGTTCCCAATAAGTCTCGCGGAAGCGTTTTTCATTGCCGTAAACTGTCCGCAGCATACTCGGCCAAGGATGCTTGACCACCAAATAGCCCCCCTCATTATCGCCAACCCGATTGCCGTCTACATCTACTACGTCGGCGATGATGCCAGGAAATGGACGGGTCGCCGAACCTGGTTTGGTAGGGGTTGCCCCAGGTAGCGGCGTAATCATGATCCCCCCCGTTTCAGTCTGCCACCAGGTATCGACAATAGGACAGCGCCCGCCGCCAATAACGCGGTGATACCACATCCAAGCTTCCGGGTTGATGGGTTCGCCAACGGTTCCTAACAGGCGCAATGAAGACATATTGCGAGCGTTGGGTAGATCTTCTCCTAGGCGGATGAAAGCGCGAATAGCTGTGGGAGCAGTGTAGAAGATATTGACCCCGTATTTTTCAATAATATCCCAAAAACAGCCAGGATTGGAAGGCCGAGGAACACCTTCATACATCAAACTGGTTGCCCCGTTGGAAAGGGGGCCGTAAACGATGTAACTATGACCCGTAATCCAACCTACATCAGCCGTACACCAGTAGACATCGGTATCTTTGAGGTCAAAAATCCACTTCGTCGTCATGTGGGTGTAGAGGTTGTAACCCCCTGTCGTATGTACAACCCCTTTCGGTTTGCCGGTACTGCCACTGGTGTAGAGGATGAACAGCATATCTTCTGAGTCCATCGGTTCGGCAGGACAATCGGCAGAGACGGTTTTTTGCAACTCGTGCCACCAGTAATCGCGCCCTTCGGTCATGGAGACGGGTTCAGAACTGCGTTCTACAACCAGGACTTTTTCTACCGAAGGAGTACCGTGTTGCAAGGCTGCATCTACTTGTTCTTTGAGTGGGACGACTTTATCTTTACGAAAGCCGCCATCAGCAGTAATCACTAATTTCGCTTCAGCATCGACGAGGCGATCGCGCAGAGCTTCGGCACTAAATCCGCCAAAAACCACGCTATGAGCAGCACCAATGCGGGCGCAGGCTAACATCGCGATCGCGGCTTCGGGAATCATGGGCAGATAGATCCCCACGCGATCGCCTTTTTTAACTCCTAACTGTTTCATGGCGTTGGCGAACTGACAGACTTCCCGATGCAGTTCACCGTAAGTTAGGGTACGCGAATCGCCTGTTTCTCCTTCCCAGATAATGGCCGCTTTGTTACGCCGCCAAGTTGTCAGATGGCGATCAAGACAATTATAAGAAATGTTGAGCTTGCCTCCGACAAACCACTTAGCAAACGGCGGCTGCCAGTCGAGAACCTGCTCCCATTTTTGAAACCAATGCAGTTCTTTTTCGGCTAATTCTGCCCAAAATGCGGCGGGATCGGCGATTGATTTTTGATAAAGTTGCTGATATTCATCTATGCTTTTAATATGAGCCGTTTGAGAAAATTCGGGCGGCGGGTTAAACAGTCTTCCTTCTTGCAGGACGGATTCAATTGTTGAACGGGTCATAATCCAATTGTCAGTTGTATGATTGAGTACTGTCTTGAGGCTGATTGTCTCAAACAACGTTGCGCTTGGGTGAAGTAGTCAGAAAAAATTAATACTTGTGCTAAGCAAAGCCAATTACTTAGATTCATCTGTTGGTTTTTGAGCCACTTGTCTGACTTGTTTAATCTCTAATCCCAGTGCTTGGGCTATCTGTTCTACACTCAACCCAAATCTCAACAACTGAGAAACAGACTCTAATTTGCCTTCTTGTTTGCCTTCTTGTTTGCCTTCCTCAAATGCCTCCTGATAGACTTTAGTGTGCTTAAGATCGCTCAAACTAAACATTGCCTCTATCTCCTGCCGACTTACTCGCGGTAATTTATAAACCAGGATTGTCTCTATTAATTGTAGAAGTTCCTGCTGTTGTTGTTCATCATTCAATTCTTCTCTCACCCGTTCAATTAATCTTCTTCCTCGTTCAATCGCACTCTCCTCATCTGTAATCACCAATTGGAGGGTTGCGAACCCAACAGAGGAAGGAAGGTTATCTAATTCATCGAGATAAATCCGTGAGATTCTCCCAGAATTGAGTAATTCTGCATACGGAGTTGTCTCTCCGGTATCAACTCCCTGTCGAGGATAAATAATCACTCCTCGCCAGTCGTTGGTCAATTCAGTTTTGTACAGATAAAGGAAAATTTCACTGAAAAAGCGCGAATAAAACTTAGTATCCGGTTGAAATTGGACTTCGAGAAAATAAATCGGCTGATTGGCAGCATGGGGAAGAAATACCCCATCAATGCGGAAAGCAAGCTGTTTAACCTCTACCGATGAGAATTGATACAGATTTGCCGTGTCGAGGGGAAGGTCAATCAGTTCAAAGAAAAAACGGGGAAATGTTTGAAAGAGTTGATAAAAAAGGGTGTCTGTTTTCACAAAAGGGATTAAATTTAAAAAGCGATCACTCTGTACGGCGTTGTTTTCTATCATGGCAGCAAAGCGATCGCGATCATTGAAATCAGGAGACAGGGTAAGGGTTCAGGGCGAACGCCATTCGCCCCTACGGGGTCAATCTGTATACTGATGACTGATGACTATTTACTAATAACTGAATATGAGTGCAGAAATTATTTGTGTGGGAACGGAACTTCTTTTAGGCGACATCACCAATACTAACGCACAATTTTTAGCTAAACAACTTGCCAACTTAGGCATTCCCCACTATTTTCAGACTACTGTTGGCGATAATCTGCAACGTATCCACCAAATTATTGAGCTTGCTAGTCAGCGAGCTTCTATTCTCCTGTTTACTGGCGGATTGGGGCCGACTCCCGACGATCTGACCACCGAAGCGATCGCCTCCTTTTTTAACACGCCTCTGGTCGAACATCCAGACATCATCGCTGATATTGCTAAAAAATTCGCAGGGATGGGGCGAAAAATGAGCGCAAATAATCGCAAACAAGCCCTAATTCCCCAAGGGGCTGAGATTTTACCCAATGCCAAAGGAACTGCGCCTGGACTCATCTGGCAACCTCGCCCTCATTTGACAATCCTCACCTTTCCAGGTGTTCCCTCAGAAATGAAACAGATGTGGCAAGAAACAGCCGTTCCCTATCTCAAACGTCAAGGATGGGGACAGGAGATTATCTACAGCCGAATGATGCGCTTTCGCGGCATTGGAGAATCTACTTTAGCTGAAAAAGTCAATTATTTGTTCGATTTAACCAATCCGACCGTCGCTCCTTATGCTTCACTAGGAGAAGTTAAGCTGCGAGTCTCTGCTAAAGCGAGGTCACAAGCAGAAGCGATCGCCTTAATTGAACCCGTCGCTCAAGAAATCCAGACCATTGCCGGACTTGATTATTTTGGCTGTGATGAAGATACTTTAGCCTCAGTCGTCGGGCAACAATTGCGGCAGGCAAAAGAAACGGTAAGCGTCGCTGAATCGTGCACTGGCGGTGGACTGGGCAGCCTGTTAACCGAAATTTCGGGCAGTTCTGATTATTTCTTAGGCGGTGTTATCGCTTATAACAATCGAGTCAAAGTTGAGTTTTTGGGCGTGAATCCCGACGATTTAGCGCAACATGGAGCCGTTAGTGACCTGGTAGCACAGCAGATGGCACGCGGCATCCAACAACGATTGCAAACTGATTGGGGACTGAGTATTACAGGCATTGCTGGGCCTGAAGGAGGAAGTGCCACCAAACCTGTCGGACTGGTTTATCTGGGAATCGCTAAGCCGTCGGGACAGGTAGAGAGCATTAAATGTCAATTTGGCCAACAACGCGATCGCGCCACCATTCGTTACCTTAGTGCGTATACTGCCCTCGATTGCCTGCGACGAGAGCTAGAACAGTGTTCGTAAAAACAAATCTTAAATATAGGCTAAAACTTTTTAAGTTCCTTAAGCTGGTTGTCTAATCCTTTTAATTGCTGATGGTATTGGGTAATGTGAGCTTTGGTTTCTAGTTGAGTTTTGTCGATACTATTAAGGTAAGCTGTATATTGTTCGTCAACCATTTCGGCTCTCCCGTACCTGTGGTGATAACAAAATCTTATAGATTAGTGTAGGATGGGTTAGACGGCAGTAAGCATTCAAACTTAATTAGAAATTATCAATCCGTCGTAACCCATCTTTCAGGGATTTGTATCCTAGTACA
>JBGTNM010000399.1:0-7520 GCA_041743025.1 Microcystaceae cyanobacterium | reverse complement strand
AGCGATGCTCGTGGCTCAAAATCGAGATACCCGAACAGATAAAGTTTGTCGTGCTTCCTACACCCTAGCGGCGTATGCTCAAGATTTACAAATTTTATTGCACAAGCTTGGCATTGAGCATGCTTGGCTAGTCGGACATTCCCTCGGCGGTAGCATAGCACTTTGGGGAGCTAAATGTTGCCCTGTAACCGTTAAGGGAGTTATCTGTCTCAATGCCGGGGGAGGCATTTATCTTAAAGAAGAATTTGAGCGGTTTCGACGTGTCGGACAACAACTGCTGCAATGGCGGCCGTTTTGGTTGCCTTACCTTCCACTTATCGACTGCTTCTTTGCTCGCAACATGGTCGCTAAACCCCTGGATAAATGTTGGGGCAAGCAGCGAGTGCTTGACTACATTAAAGCGAGTGCCGATGCTGCTTTAGGGTCACTACTCGATTCGACGACTGAAGCAGAAGTTCATTGGTTACCACAAATTGTCTCGCGCTTGCCACAACCGGTTTATTTTCTGGCTGGGCAAGAGGACAAGGTGATGGAACCTAAATATGTGCGTTATTTAGCGAGTTTTCACCATCTTTTTGACGTTCATGGCAATAATGTGCTAGAAATTGCCAATTGCGGACATTTGGCAATGGTTGAACAACCACAACGGGTTGGCGAAAAAATTCTTAAAATTCTAATAGAACACGGAGAACTATAAACACTTATGTTGAGAGCAGGTATTGTCGGCCTTCCCAATGTGGGAAAATCCACTTTATTTAATGCCTTAGTCGCCAATGCTAAAGCAGAGGCAGCTAACTTTCCCTTCTGTACTATCGAACCGAATGTCGGTGTGGTGTCCGTGCCTGACGAACGCCTGTCGGTTTTAGCCGAACTGTCTCATTCTGCCAAAATCGTGCCGACTCGCGTTGAATTTGTCGATATTGCCGGATTGGTCAAAGGCGCAAGTCAGGGCGAGGGGTTGGGCAATCAATTTCTGGCTAATATCCGGGAAGTAGACGCAATTGTCCATGTGGTACGCTGTTTTGATGATGATGATATCATTCACGTTGCCGGTGCGATCGATCCGGTGCGGGATATCGAAATAATTAACTTAGAATTAGCCCTGGCCGATTTAGTCCAAGTAGAACGGCGCGTCGAACGCGCTCGCAAGCAGGCAAGGGGAAAAAAAGAGGGACAATTAGAGGTAGAAGCTTTAGAGAAAATTCTCGCTGTGTTAGATGCAGGAAAAGCTGCTCGTCACGTTGATTTGACTGAGGAAGAAGAAGAACTGATTAAACCCTTGGGCCTGTTGACGCAAAAACCGATTATTTTTGCAGCGAACGTCTCGGAAGACGATTTAGCAGCAGGTAATGAATGGGTTGAACAAGTCCGCCAAGTTGCCCAATTTCAAGGGGCAAAAGTCGTTGTCATTTCAGCGCAAGTCGAATCGGAGTTGGTAGATTTACCAGAGGCAGAACGCTCTGATTACCTAGCAACACTAGGGGTAGAAGAAGGCGGATTGCTCTCTTTGATTGCAGCTACTTACGAATTGTTGGGATTGCGGACGTACCTCACCACCGGGCCGCAGGAAACTCGCGCTTGGACGATTCAAGCAGGTATGAAAGCACCTCAAGCGGCGGGAGTCATTCACACGGATTTCGAGCGAGGGTTTATTCGTGCTGAAACCGTCGCCTATGAGGATTTAGTTAAAACTGGTAGCATGACGGCAGCGAAGGAAAAGGGACTAGTCCGTTCTGAAGGCAAGGAATATATCGTGCAAGAGGGAGATGTGATGTTATTCCGGTTTAATGTGTAAGTTTGAAGGAAAATGATGGGCAATGCCCAACAACCGTTTAATTATGCCCAGGTACTTATTTTTATGACTATTACCGATGCTCCTTCAACACCAGAATCTTTTAATTTGTTGCGGCACAGTTGGCAAAAATTAATTAAATTTGTCGCCGATTTGCGCTTGGCAATCATTTTGTTACTCACTATTGCTTTGTTTAGCGTCAGTGGAACAGTTATCGAGCAAGGAGAATCGATCCCTTTTTACCAAGAAAACTATGCAGAAAATCCGGCTTTATTCGGCTTTTTGACCTGGAAAGTCATTTTAATTCTGGGACTCAATCATGTTTATAGTACCTGGTGGTTTTTGTCTCTTTTGGTCTTGTTTGGAACCAGTTTAACTGCTTGTACTTTCACGCGCCAATTTCCGGCGTTAAAAGCAGCCAGAAATTGGAGTTTTTATCAGCAATCCCGTCAGTTTCAAAAATTAGCCTTTGCTGCTGAGTTGGCAATTGGTTCTATCGCCAAAGTTACGCCGCTATTGGAAAAACAAGGCTATAAAATTTTTCAGGAAAAGGAGGCTCTCTATGCTCGCAAAGGAATACTAGGGCGGATTGGCCCTATCGTCGTTCATGCTGCGATGCTCATTATTCTTGGGGGTTCAATTTGGGGAGCAATGGGAGGATTTTTAGCACAAGAAATTGTTCCTAGTGGGGCAACATTTCAGGTAAGAAATATTATTGAAGCGGGGCCATTTGCTAAATCTCGTATTCCTAAAGATTGGGGCGTTCATGTCAATCGTTTTTGGATTGATTATACTCCTGATGGCAATGTCGATCAGTTTTATTCTGATTTATCAGTTGTCAATGAACAAGGGAAAGAATTAAAGCATAAATTGATTTATGTTAATGAACCTTTGCGTTACAATAGCGTGACGTTTTATCAAACTAATTGGGGCATTGCAGGCGTTAAAGCACAGGTCAATAATAGCCCTATTTTTAATATTCCAATGGCTCAATTACCCACCAATACAGAAGCACGAATTTGGGGGACATGGATTCCGACTAAACCGGATTTAAGTGAAGGAGTTACTTTGCTGGCGAGGGATCTTCAAGGCACCATGATGGTCTATGATGCTAAGGGAAATCTCTACAGTGCGATTCGTCCTAATATGCCGATTAATATCAATGGCGTTAATTTAAAAATTCATGAATTAATTGGTAGTACTGGGTTACAAATTAAAGCCGATCCTGGCATTCCTTTAGTTTATAGTGGGTTTGGTTTGTTAATGCTAGGGGTGGTCATGAGTTATGTTTCTCATTCCCAAATTTGGGCATTACAAGAAGGCGATCGCTTTTATTTTGGCGGTAAAACTAATCGAGCGCAAGTTACTTTTGAACGGGAATTATTAGCAATTTTAGAGGAGTTACAGGAGGAAAATAATGGTTAATTCTTTAGAAATTAAATTTGATTCCTTTCAGTTATCAGATGAGCAATTTTATCAATTGTGTCAAGATAATCGGGATTTACGCTTTGAAAGAAATGCAAAGGGAGATTTGTGGATTATGCCACCAACAGGAGGAGAAACAGGAAATCGTAATTCTAAAATAACGCAAAAATTAGGGAATTGGACAGATCAAGATGGAACAGGAATTGCCTTTGATTCTTCGACAGGATTTAAGCTTCCCAATGGTGCTGATCGCTCTCCTGATGCTTCTTGGATACCGCTAGAGAAATGGAATAGCTTAACCCCTAAACAACGTCAAAAATTTATTCCTTTATGTCCTGATTTCGTCATTGAATTGCGTTCAAAAAGCGATAGTTTAAAATCCCTACAAGAGAAAATGAGAGAATATATCGATAATGGAACTCGATTAGGATGGTTGCTTAATCGAAAAGATAGACAAGTTGAGATCTATAGACAAGGGAAAGAGGTTGAAGTTTTGGATAATCCTAAGACGCTATCAGGTGAGGATATATTACCGGGTTTTGTGTTGGATTTAGAATTGATTTGGTGAAAGGTTAGGATAAAATTATCCTAACCAAGTTATCTCAAATCAGAAAGACCACCGACCACCTATAGAAACTTCTACACTTCCTCCTAAAAGCGCAGCAGGAGATGTTGCAGTTGCAGCTGTGAATTTTGAAATTGTTCCTTTCACTAACCTCGGAGTAAATTTTATAGCAAGATCAGAACCTCCAAGAACAGTCAAAAAATTCTCTAAATCAGATGTAGTAATTGATACTCCGTCTGATGTAAAAGAAGATGGATCGCCTCCTTCTACTAACTCCTTAAGTAAGTCTTGAAAATTTTTGTCAATTCTGCTAGCTATTAAGTTGGCAATCTTGTCATAACCCTCAGTATTATCAGCAATTACATCTGCCATAACTCTAAGTCTCCAAAAATTATTGAATCTATACTTCATTAGTATGTCTCAAAACAAGAGTAACTAACGAGCAGACAGAGGCGGATAAGGACGGATAAAAGCGGTTATTTTCTTAAGAATTTTTACGAAAGACGGATTTTAGCGGATAATGGCAGGTAAGATGAGGGGAAGTTATTTAGGTTATTCAGTATGAATACACAAGAGGTTATTAAATATCTAGACAAACTGCTTTTTAAGCAGACAGGCAAACATCTTGACAGCTTACAATCATCTATTTTACAGGGAGTATTTAACGATCAAAAATATGCTGAAATTGCTCAGAAATATCACTGTACTGCTGGTCATGTAAAAGATGAAGCTTATAAACTTTGGCAGATTTTCTCAGAGACATTAAATGAAGAAATTAATAAATCTAACTTCCGTGCCACAATAGAAAGAATTACAGCAACAAATTCTAATCTTTTTGGTAATCCTGTTCAAATTGGTAAGATTAATCTTTGTTCCAACTATTCCTCTGATGATGACCTTGATGAAGAATTGAATGAAAATATTATTAATGGCGATCAAACTGCTATTAAATCAACAAAAAAAACAATAAAATTAGAGACAATTCCTCGCTTAGTTAAGTTAGGATTGACGGCAGAGCAAATTGCTATTGGTTTAGATCTATCTCTTGAAGAAGTCCAAAAAGCTATGTCTTAGAAAATCACTGATATGGTATTTTTTATTTTAAAATGAAGCACAGGCTACGATAGCAGCAACAACAGCAACAATTAGAGAGGAAAGGCAAGGATTTGATTTACTATGACACAAGAACAATTTATTCCTGATATTGCACAAATTAAACAAACCTCCCTTAAATTTCAAGAGATTTTTAAGCGAATGGATGCAGAAATCTTAATTTTAGATGATATCATTGCTCAATTAGAAGCGGATATTCGTTCTTCTAAGTTGTATCAATATCGCTTAAATAAAGCCAAACGATTGTTAAAAATAGATACTTTTAAATAAATAATTTTACTTTTTAGAAAATGCGATCGCTTACAGAATTGGGCGCAAGCATTGCGCCCCTACACAAACTGCTGTATTTTTAACATCAAGCATGAGTGGCAATGAGAGAGGCTAACTTGTCTTGTTCGTCCTCGCTCAATTCTCCTGGTTTGCCTAACACTTCCTTATAAAGCTTAATGTATTCCGCCGCCGAACGATACCAGCTAAAGTCCTGCTGCATACATCGCTGTTGCAACTTCTCCCATTGAGGTTTAAAGCGAAATCCTTCCCAGGTTCGCACCATACAGGTGAGCAAATCAAGCGGTTCGTAGCGATCGAAGCAGTAACCTGTTCCCGCTTCGTTAACGGGATCGTAGAAAGAAACCGTATCCACCAATCCCCCAGTACGCCGCACGATGGGAACGCAACCGTAGCGCATAGCCAGCAGTTGGCTGATACCGCAGGGTTCAAAGCGAGAAGGCATCAAAAACACGTCAGACCCGCCGTAAATGCGCCGAGAAAGCGCGTCGTTATAGAGCAATTGTACGGACATCCGACCCCGGTAGCGAGACGACATCTGCCACAATTGGCTTTCATAGTAGCGATCGCCTGTTCCCAAAATAATCAGTTGAGCATCGGTGTAAGCCAAAAAGCGATCGAGGATTTGCAAGACGAGATCGAGTCCTTTTTGTTCGACTAAACGGCTAACCATACCGATTAACAGGGCGCTTTTATTGACTTCTAATCCCACTTCTTCTTGTAGCGCAATCTTGTTGGCTGGTCGTTTATCGAGAGTATTGGCGCTAAAGGTTTGGGGGAGGTAGCGATCGCTGGCGGGATTGTAGATTTCGGTGTCGATGCCATTGAGAATGCCGACTAAGTTATTTTGGATGTAGGATAACAAGCCTTCTAATTTTTCGCCGTAGGTGGGGGTTTGAATCTGGTAAGCGTAAGTTGGGGAAACGGTTGTCACCCTTCCGGCAAATTGCAAGGCGGCTGCCATCACATTGTCCCCTTGCATGTACCAGGGACACCAGGTAATTTGTTCCAAGTAGGCGCGATAGGGCCCCTGATAGGCGAGGTTATGAATGGTGAAAACGGTTGTAATATCAGAAGATTGGTGCATCCAGACGGGAATCATGCCGGTATGCCAGTCGTGGCAATGAATTATCTCTGGTTTCCAGTAATTCCAAGCAAATTCGGCGGCTCCGTTCGAGAATAGGGTAAACCGCCACCACTCATCTTCCCCAGCGTAGATGTTGCGTGGGGAAAAAGCAGGATGTCCAAATAAATACAAGGGAATATCTGTATTGGGAAGCTTGGTTTCATAGACAGCAAAATTCTGAAACATGGCAGATCCCCGCCAAATCGGCTCTTGAGGAATGTCCACCTTATCGGGGAGGAAGCCATAATAAGGCATGAAAATCCGCACGTCGTATCCGAGTTGGTGTAGCACTTTCGGCAAAGCACCGACAACATCCCCCATGCCGCCAATCTTGGCCAGAGGAGCGACTTCAGCAGCAACAAATAAAATCCGCATCGTTACTCTACTTGAGTTTGCATTGAGTAGATTCTACACGAGTTAGGGTTGGGAGAGCATCCTGTTTCGCGATCTGGGTAACGCACTCGATAAAATACCTTAAAAAACAATTCTTCGTCCTAAAATCATTAAATCTCGTTCAATATCATCTAATAAAGCAACTCTAGGAAAATAGCCCCATTCTTGAAATTGAAACTTAGCAAATAAGTTTAAGCTCGCTTGATTGTGAGCAAAAACAAAAGCAAGCAGCGTTTTTAGTCCTAAATTTGGACTTTGAAAGATGGCGTATTGTAAGAGCATTTTACCGATACCTTTATTTTGAAAATAAGGCGATACATATAAGCTAATTTCAGCCGTTTGTTGGTAAGCAGGTCGTCCATAAAATGATTGAAAACTGAGCCAACCGATGACTTGATGATAGTCTTCCATTACCAAAATAGGACGCGATGTAGGAGAATGGTGTTCAAACCATTGAATGCGACTTTCAACTGTAATGGGTTCAGTATCGGCTGTTGCTATGCGACTCGGAATACTGGCATTATAAATATCAACAATTATTTTTAAATCTTCTCTGGTAGCGTCTCGTATTTGCATAGATTAAAGAAAATAGGGACTATGATTGTAATGATTGAGTGAGGACTATGATTTCGGGGAAAGCTGATGGCTGATAGCTGATGGCTGATAATTTATTTAAGGGGTGCATCTCACATTTGTAAGAATATCATTGAGACAAGACCCCATTAAGGTAGGCACAGCGCAAAAATAGAATATTAGGAACGTTCTCACTTTTCCACTGTGCGCCCGATATTTTTACCCTTCTTCCAATTTGTTTAATC
>JBGTNM010000398.1:0-39180 GCA_041743025.1 Microcystaceae cyanobacterium | reverse complement strand
AATAATGCTCAAATTAGTCTGGTTCCTTTCAATATACCCTTATCATCTTTATTGAAAGAAAATGATTTTGATTTTACAATAGCTTATAATACCACTACTACTGTTTATTACGAATCCATGTGCTACGGATTAATTTCTTTTAGATACAATCGCGATCTAAATCCTAATAGTCAAGAATTCACTGAAAATTTGTTTACAGGAGCAGAAGACTTGTCTCAAAAAATTAGCTATTTTAAACAATTAGAGCAGTCTATTTTGCTGGATAGAATTACCCAACTTCTTGAAGATACTATCGGTATTAACACTGATTTTTATGACCAATACTTATCCTTAGCCAATTAACTACTACTCCCTGAGAATATGAAATCTAAACAACGTGCTAGAATTATCGCCAATTATCTTCCCCAATACCATCCCATTCCAGAAAATGATCGCTGGTGGGGAAAAGGATTTACTGAATGGACGAACGTTACCAAAGCTAAACCGCTCTTTAAAGGGCATCATCAGCCTAATTTACCAGCCGATTTAGGGTTTTACGACCTCAGAGTGCCAGAAACGAGAGCAGCACAGGCCGAACTTGCCAGAGAACATGGTATTGAAGGATTTTGCTATTGGCATTATTGGTTAGGAGATGGTCAGCGCCTGCTAGAAAGACCTTTCGAGGAAGTTTTAGTCTCTGGAGAACCCGACTTCCCTTTTTGTCTGGGTTGGGCCAATCACTCTTGGACGGGGGTATGGTTTGGCGCGCCTGATAAGACACTCGTTGAACAAACTTACCCTGGGTTTAAAGATCATGAAGAACACTTTTATTATTTACTAAGAGCTTTTTCGGATGAAAGATACATTACAGTTGAAGATAAACCGCTATTTGTCATTTTTCGTCCTCAAGAAATCCCTGAAGTGACCAAGGTTGTTAATTTTTGGCGCGAATTAGCTGAAAAAGAAGGTTTAAAGGGGCTACATTTGGTTGCCAATGGAATATCTGATAAAGCAGCGACAAAGCTCGGTTTTGATGCTTGCACCTATTCTTTTCATCGCATTGTTGCGGAAAAATTGCCCAAAAACACTTATTTAAGAAAGATAACTCATCAATTTAGAGAAACGCTTAAACAACCAGCCGTTTATACTTATCGTCAAGCTATGCCCTATTTTCTGCGAGAAGGTGCAGCACCCATCAATGAATACCCTTCAGTGATTGCGAACTGGGACAGCACGCCTCGCTGTGGATATCGAGGCGTTGTCCTCCACGATCCTGACCCCGAATTATTCAGGTTACACTTGAGAGAAGCCTTAGATAAAATCTCTCATAAACCTTGGGAAAAAAGAATTATTTTTGCAAAATCGTGGAATGAATGGGCAGAAGGAAATTATTTAGAACCCGATTGTCGATACGGAAAAGCTTATTTAGAAGTGATTAGAGATGAAATTTTGCAAAGGATTTCACCACCAACTTCCTCACTCATAACTGTTCACTGATAACTGATCTAACCATCTGCGATCGCCCATGAGCCAAATTTTTAAAATCTCCATTATCATTCGCTGTTATAACGAAGAACAGCACATAGGCCGCCTGCTCAGTGGTATCGGACAGCAGACCTGTCAATCTGTAGAAATTATTGTGGTGGACTCTGGTTCGACTGATGCGACTTTGGCGATCGCCTCTCGTTATCCTGTCAAAATTTTATCGATTAAACCAGAAGAATTCTCCTTTGGCAGAGCGTTGAATCTTGGTTGTCAAGCAGCTACCGGAGATTATCTGGTCATTGCTAGCGCTCACGTTTATCCCGTCTACCAAGATTGGTTAGAACAACTTTTAGCGCCTTTTAACGACCCGCAAGTTGCCTTAACTTATGGCAAACAACGGGGAAATGAAATTACTAAATATTCCGAACAGCAAATTTTTGCCACTTGGTTTCCCGATACGCCGACGATTACTGACCCTCACCATCCCTTTTGTAACAACGCCAATGCAGCCATCCGGCGATCGCTGTGGCAACAACATCCTTACGACGAAACCCTCACCGGATTAGAGGATTTAGAGTGGGCCAGACGGGCGATCGCGCTAGGATACCGCCTCGTTTACGTACCAGAGTCCGAAATTGTCCACATCCACGACGAAACGCCCCAACGCACCTACAATCGCTACCGTCGAGAAGCGATCGCCTTTAAACACATCTACCCGCAAGAACAGTTTACTTTGTGGGATTTCGTTCGCCTGCTCGTCACCAATCTCCTCAGTGACTATTTTCACGCTTGGCATGACGGGGTTTTGGGACAGAACTTACTGCCGATTTTCAGCTTCCGATTGATGCAGTTTTGGGGAACTTATCAGGGGTTTGTGCAGCAAGGAGCGATCGGTACTCAACTCAAACAAACCTTCTATTACCCGCGCACCCTTTCACGCCCTGCCAATTTTGCTACACTCAACAGCAAGCGAAAAGCGATTGATTATACGACACAGGAGACATCTTTTGAGCAAGTACATTGACATCTCGGTTGCCGTGTCGCCTAACCTTCCTCGCTGGCCGGGAAGTCCTGCTATTGAGTTTGATCGCAGTTCAGATTTGGAACGCGGAGATACTGCTAACGATACCACTATCGCCTTTAGCGTCCATACCGGAACCCACGTCGATGCGCCTTTACATTTTGTGCGTGGGGGCAAGAGTGTCGAAACTATGCCGCTAGAAGTGTTAGTGGGTAAGGCAGTGGTTGTCGATTTGTCTGAGGTGGATGTTATTAGTGCCGAAACGCTAGGCTCTCTCGCACTGCCGACGCAAACAGAACGCTTGCTGCTGCGGACGCGCAATTCTCAATTGTGGCAAAGAGAAGTTAGGGAATTTAACCCAGATTTTGTGGCGATCACAGCAGATGCCGCACAGTGGATCGTCGATCGCGGCATTAAACTCGTAGGAATCGACTATCTATCTATTCAGCGCTTTAGTGACAGCCCTCAGACTCATTTAATTTTACTGCAAGCTGAAGTGGTTATTGTTGAGGGGCTAAATTTAACTGATGTTGCGGCGGGAGACTATGAATTAACTTGTTTGCCGCTTAAATTAGCAGGCGTTGAAGGCGCACCAGCACGGGCAATTTTACGTCCTCTTGGGGCTGATTGATAGCTGAAGCTTAATGAATTTAGGTGATAGTTCATTAACGTTTAATGTAGGATGCGTTCTGAACGCATCCTACTAACTATAGAGCGTCAGAGCAAATCTGTTTGACTATTCACTCTATTAAGCGATCTCAGCTATTCAGCCTTTAGAGATAGGCATATTTGTCCTAATTGATTAATTTCCGGCTAGGGATAGATGCCGGAGTTTTTCTAGCGAAGGACACTTATTTTATGGAAAAAGTTGTTGTTTTGTTGAATCTTTGCGAAAAGATGGGTAAGCCTGACACGACTGCTCCTAAATTTCCTTCCTAAAAACATTCCTAAACCTTAAGCAATAATTGATATGAACGCACATGAAATAGTATTAATGGGATTGAAATTTCCCTTGGTTTGGCTAGCCCAAATCCCCCTTCAAACTGACATAGATACAGCAGAAGACGCGGCATTGGTCTTTAGCGGGCCGCAGTTTTTTACCGCCTTAATTGCAGGAGTTGTCCTGGCCTTTGCCATACAATTACTGTTAACCAACTTTGGCGTGGCAGTGGCAATTTCCTTAGCGGGTGGAAAATCTTCTGATGATCACTCTGATCGCGATCGCTCTAGTTTAGGAGGAACGCTTCGCAAAATAGGATTGGCAGTGGGTTTAGGAACGTTAATTAGTGTAACTATTGCCCTCTTTATAGCTTGCCTATTTGCTGTTAAATTAAGCTTATTTGTCTCGCCAGTTTCCGGGGCGATCGTCGGTTTGGTCATTTGGGCGACCTATTTTACCTTGCTAGTGTGGGTCAGTTCTACGACGGTCGGTTCTTTGATCGGTTCGGTGGTCAACACGGCGACCTCTGGCTTTCAAGCGTTGGTAGGAACGGCAACGGCGGCACTTGGCGCGAAAGCCGTTAACCAACAAGTAGTAGCAACCGCAGAAGCAGCAGCATCCGCCATTCGTCGAGAGATAGGGTCAGCGATCGATCCCATGTCGCTGCGAGAGAATTTAGAAGATTATATCGACACAATCCGTCCTCCACAGCTCGACCTCAAGGCGATTCGAGGCGATTTTGAAAGCTTGCTAGAAGATGCAGATTTTTCAGACCTCGCCACGAACGATCGCTTGCCCAACCTCACCCGACAGGACTTTATCGAAGCCATTGGCAGCCGTACCGACCTGCCCAAACGCGATATTGAACGCATAGCGGCTCAATTGGAAACGATTTGGCAGCAAAAAGCGAAAAATGTGCGCCAAAAAAACCCCCTAACAGCAATAACGGACTTTCTCCAGTCTGCTGCACCCTCCCAACTCGTCGGCGGTTTGGGCGATAGAATCGATGCTCTCGTCGAGGAAATGCGCCTTTCACGGCAATCTCAGGAGAAACCAGGAGGTGTTGCCCAAGCGATGAGCTTGAGCTTAAACTCCCTACTAGGATTGGTGGTAGGACGCACTGACTTATCGGATGTGGATGTTGAAAAAGTTACCAGCCAACTAAAACGCCTAAAAGGCCAGGTTGGCGAGCAAACCGACAAATTAGCGGCAAAAGTTAGCAACAAGCCAGAAACTAACCCCCTGCGCGATGATGTGGAAACTTATTTGCTCCATACCCACTCTTGGCAGATGAATCAGGAGATGATCGTGCGGGAGTTTCGAGATGTTCTCTACGATCCACAGGCCGATCCCGAAATTGCCTTGCAGCAACTCGAATCGATTAACCGCTCTGATTTTATCGATTGGCTGCAACAGCGAGGGGTTTTTACTCAGCAGCGCATTCAAGAGATAGCCAATCTCCTCGAAGCCATTCGCCAAGAGGTTATTGCTACAGCACAACTCGCGCTAGAACGAGAGCGAAAAATTGCCCTTATTGCCGATGTCGAACAATATTTACTCGATGTCCCCTCTGAAGACCTTACCCCAGAAAAAATCCAGCTTAACTTCAAGCCGATTTTAGAAGATTCAGATGCCGATGGGGAGAGCTTGCGCGATCGCTTGTCTGTTCTCGACCGCCTTTTATTCGAGCGAATTTTTGACAAACGCCGTCAAAGAGGGCGCGAAGACATCTCGGCAGAGCAAGCTTCAATCATCGCAGGAGAATTAGAAAAGGCTCGCGATCAGGTGCTAGTTAAAGCTAAAGACCTACAAGCGGCGATAAAAGCTAAAGGTGAGCAACAATGGTTGAACCTGAACACTTATCTCCAAAATACGGGTAAAGAAGAACTCAATCCCGATGCGATTAAACAAGAACTGAAATTACTGCTAGACGATCCGCAAGCAGGGGCCGCCGCCTTGCGATCGCGAGTCTCTCATTTCGACCGCGACACCTTAGTACAATTGCTTAGCCAGCGTCAGGATTTGAGCGAAACTCAAGTCAATCAAATTCTCGATGAGGTAGAGAGGACTTGGACGCAGGTACAGCAAGTTCCGCAAGCCTTAGTTGGCAAAGCCCAGCAACAGTACGAAAGTGCTACGTCTGCCATCGCTGAGTATCTCCGAAATACAGGGAAAGAAGAACTTAACCCTGAAAGCATTCAGCGCGATCTGCAACTGATACTCGAAGACCCCAAAACGGGAGCCAGAGCCATCCGTCACCGCCTAGCTATGATGGACAGAGATACCCTGGTTAAACTACTCAGCCAACGCGAAGACCTCAGCGAAGAACAAGTCAACCAAGTCATCGATGAAGTGCAATCGAACTTGCGCGGTTTGGTCAATGCACCCCGACGTTTGGCGCGACGCACACAGCAACAAGTGCAGGATTTTCAGTCTGCGATCGCCGATTACTTGCGTTCTACCGACCGCGAAGAACTCAATCCCGAAGGCATCCAGCGCGATGTAGAATTGCTGCTCAATGACCCCAGAACGGGCGCTCAAAGCTTGCAAGAACGCCTCGCTCACTTTGATCGCGACACACTGGTTGCTTTGTTGTCCCAACGCGAAGATATCTCTCCAGAGGAGGTCAATCGAATTATCGACAACATTCTGTCAGTTCGCGATCGCTTCATGGGACAACTACAAGCCATCGGACAGCGTGTTCAGTCGGTTATTGACCGCATTTTGAACAAAATCCGCGACTACCTTAACAGCCTCGACCGTTCTGAACTCAACTATGACGGCATTCAACAGGACTTGCGCCAGTTATTTGACGACCCGCAAGCCGGATTTGAGTCCTTACGTGATCGCTTCTCTGGGGTTGATCGCGACACGCTTGTCGCCCTCCTCAGTTCCCGTGAGGACATCTCCGAAGCTGATGCCGAGCGCCTTGTCAGCCAAGTAGAACGCACCCGCGATCGCTTTTTACACAGGGCCGAACGCTTGCAACAACAAGCTCAAATGCGTCTCGAACAGGTGAAGCGCGAAACAGAACACCAACTCGATGAAACCCGCAAAGCGGCAGCTAGTGCTTCCTGGTGGCTGTTCTTTACCGCACTCATTTCAGCCATTGCTTCGGCAGGTGCAGGCGCATTAGGGGTAGTCGATTAATAAGACCGATGCGGCTAGAAACCTAAAACTCTGATTTTCTGTAGCGATAATTCATGAATTATAGCTACTTTTGCGAATAAGACTATAATTATTTTTTCCCCCACTGAGCAAGATGCTCACATTCCTATTACACTATTTTAGCTGTGTCAGTCCATTACCATCCTGAAAACGCCCTCATCGTCCAAAGCGATCGCACCATTCTCCTCGAAGTCCACTCTCCCAGCGCCAATGCCGCCAGAGAAGCGATCGCTCCTTTTGCCGAACTCGTTAAAAGTCCAGAACACATCCACACCTACCGCCTCACACCTTTAAGTATCTGGAATGCGCGAGCCGCCGGATTAGACATTGAGGCTATACTCAATGCCCTCAAGCAAAACGCTAAATATCCGGTTCCCGAAGCAGTCAGCCAAGAAATTGAGGCATTGGGACGGCGTTACGGACTCACTCGACTTGAACGTTCAGAAGATGGCTTTTCTCTCCAACTTACTGTTGCTGACGAACCCCTCGCTGAACTGCTGCGACGCGAAGATTCCGTAGCCCCTTTGTTAGAAAAACGCCTCACTTCTGTCTCTTTCGTTGTCAATACAGGCTTTCGGGGACTGCTCAAAAAAGCCCTCGTCGAAGTTGGCTATCCCGCCCAAGACCTAGCCGGATACGTGACAGGGGATGCTTTACCGCTTAAACTGCGCTCTATCGCCCATAGTAGCCAGCCTTTTATCTTGCGCCACTATCAAAAAGAAGCAGCCGATGCCTTCTATCAATCAGGACAAGTTCAAGGTGGTAGTGGGGTGATTTGCCTTCCTTGTGGGGCTGGTAAAACCATTGTGGGCATGGCGGCGATGGCACAGGTGCAGGAAAATACCCTGATTCTCACCACTAGCTTGACTTCGGTGCGGCAGTGGCGCAGGGAATTACTCGACAAGACTGACTTGCCAGAAGACGCGATCGCTGAATATTCTGGGGAAATGAAAGCTACTGGCCCCGTTACTCTAGCTACCTATCAAATTCTCACTTATCGACCCCATAAAGAAGCAGATTTTCCTCATTTTTCGCTGTTTCAAGCCCGTTCTTGGGGACTGATTATCTATGATGAAGTTCACCTGCTTCCGGCTCCTGTTTTCCGTATTACGGCGGAACTGCAAGCCAGAAGGCGCTTAGGACTGACGGCGACTCTAATTCGGGAAGATGGGCGAGAAAGCGATGTTTTTGCTCTCATTGGCCCCAAACGCTATGACGTGCCTTGGCGGGAGTTGGAATCTCAAGGGTTTATTGCGACGGCAATCTGTACGGAGATTCGCGTTCCTCAAGATGCAGCACAGCAGATGGAATATGCAGTTGCCCCTCACCGTTATCAATTCCGAGTTGCTGCCGAAAATCCCCGCAAAGTTCAGGTAGTACAGCAGTTAATTCAACAGGAAGCGGGACACAAAATCCTGATTATTGGGGAGTATCTCGACCAACTAAAGTTATTAGCTAAGGTCACGAATTTCCCTTTAATTATTGGTCAAACGTCTCAGAAGAAACGAGAGGAACTCTATCAACAGTTTCGGGATGGGGAATTGGGGGGATTAGTTCTTTCACGAGTTGGGAATTTCGCGCTTGATTTACCGGATGCAGATGTCTTGATTCAAGTGTCAGGAAAATATGGCTCTCGTCAAGAAGAAGCGCAACGATTGGGGCGGATTTTGCGTCCTAAATCGGATGGGAGAACTGCTAGGTTTTATACGTTAGTTACTCTACGAACTTGTGAAGAAGATTTTGCTCGCCACCGACAGCTATTTTTAACCGAGCAGGGGTATGGGTATCAAATTGAGATTTTGGATTGAGCGAATTTTTTCGCCCAATGTTAGGGAGGTTGTCACGAGATGCCAGTTAACTTTTACTGATCGCTTCCTTGCCAGCGACTACAATCAACAGGCTCTTCGGGGTCAGAAGCTTTATCCTGCTTGAGATCTTCAATCTTTTGTTGGTTAGCTTTCTTGTCCTTAACAACCCATTGAAATAGATCTTGTTTAAACTGAGTTTCGCTATATACTGCATTTTCCCAATAGCAAGCCGATTTAATTTGCTGTGGACTTAGATGTTGCGTTCCATCGAGGTAGGCTCCACTGAGGTTGGCTCCACTGAAGTTCTTTGCAATAATTAGTAAAACTTCAGCCTCCTCCAAGAAACGTATAATTGTTGTTTTGCGATCGCCGTCATCCCCCAATCTCCGTAGTATTGTCAATGTTCTCGTTATTGCTATATCTCTTACAGGAGCTTCATCTGGCGAATTCTTCAAATTTCTATCAAGCAATAATTCGCTCATGCGATCAATGTAAATCCCTAGTGCTTCTTCACGCAAGTTGGCAGATGCTATCTCTCTCTCCAAAGCGGCCTGCTTCTCGGCTCGTTTTTGATCTCTACTCTGAAGTTGATAGCCTAAGATGACAAGTAGGACGGGAATGGCAAGTGAGCCAGATAATTGCAGCAAATCCCATAAAGTTTTCCCAGACTGAAATTGTGTAGTGGTAGTTTTTTTAGTAATGGTCTCCTTTCCTTGATTTATCGTTTTTTCTACGCTTTCTGAGCTTGTCTTATCTTCGCAAAATCCAGTCCAGTCAGAACAAATGAGGTTTTTAGTATTCTTGGCAATATCTGGAACAATCGTAAAAGCTCCGACGGTCAGCACGGAGCCTAATGCTATTCCTACCAGGAGACCCCAGCGAACTTTCCTTGTTTCTTCAGCTTTAGCTTGGATTGATTCTACTTTCATTTCATAACTACCAAAGAAAGCTAAACGTCAATTATATAAATCAATTGGCTCTCCCGTACTTGTGGTGATAAACAAAACTTACGAATTAACGTAGGATGGGTTAGACGGCAGTAAGCCTTCAAACTTAACTAGAAATTATCAATCCGTCGTAACCCATCTTCTTGAAATTTGTAACATAGACGAACATTTTCCCCCATAATGTCGGGAGAGCCTTATTTTTAATGCCTGTTTACGGTCATATTCAACCCACCAAGCCAAGTCGTCAAAAGCAGCAGCATCAAATTCCAAGTTTTTCACAAACTTCCTCTAATTTCATTCCATCTTGACGATTTTTGGCTTCTAAGAGGCGACGTTTCATCGTTGGACTTTGCAAGAGATAAACAGTTTCTCTTTCCGATTCAATTTCATGCCACAATTCAATGGGAATGATGATAGCAACAGTTTCCCCGTTTTCATCTGATACATACTGAATGTCTGTTTGATTCATCCTATTAGCACCTCTTTAGCGAGTTTTATTTCCTATCATAGAAGATCTCTATGAAATAAATCTTAAGAAAGCTAGAATGTTTAGTATTGGTGGGTTACGACGGATAGTTAATCTTCGAGTTAGTTTTGTTAAGTTATCGCCGTCTAACCTACCCTACACAAAGGTTTAATATTTTCTTTATAGATACTCTCTAATTATCGATTTTTAATTCATCAGAAATCGCCAAACCTAATTGTGCTAACTGTGCTTTAATAGCTTTTACTTGACTCTTATCTACTAAAAAAACACCATACGCCAAATTTCCTAACCAATAATCCTTGAAATTCGGATGGTCAGCCATTAATTCAAAGACTTCAGAGTCAGGACAACGTAGAACAACTACGTTAGCTAACTCAACTTTTTTCAACTTACCTGCCCAACCTTTTAAAGCAACTGCTAAGTATTCAGGGATTGAATGGGTTAATCGGTCTTCAAACAGGTAAAATAGCTCATTAATCATTCCGCCTGATTGAATCGCTTTTTTAACCGATTCAGGCGTTAACTGCCAAATAGTTTCTGACTGAGGTTCTGCCCATTTATCTAAGTATTCTGGCAAGAGAAAATCAGGGGTTGAGGTTAATTGGATTTTTCCTTGCTCCGTCACCGATAAACAGGAAGGTAAACGTTTAGCATAGTCAATTTTTTGTTGAAATAGAGCCTTAGCGATCGCTTGTCCTTGTGTCAGTAATAAAAAGCGATCGCCGACACACTTCCCTTGTATTTTCCCTTTAGCTAGCACCTCTTGACGTGCTTTCTCGTCAGGAAATTCTAACAAATTTGCCTGCTGATATAAGCTAATTTCTTCCCGTAATTGTCCCCAAGAACGTAAATCGACTGCCACATTTTGCGGCAGAGGAACGGAAGACCCCGCTTGTAACTGTTCCAATAATTCCGCTAGAGACGATCCCTTTTCTAAAGCCTGATAGACCGATTCGCGGGTCAATTGATAGATAGCAACGTGCTGTTCTACCTTAACTCGTTGAGCATGACGTTCTAAAAAAGCCAATTGTTGGGAGTTGGTAACATCTAAATAGACCACAATTTCAAAATTCGGTTGAACCAGCCAAGCGGGTTGTGAAGAAACAACACTCGTCACTGAAATTTTAGCCACCAATTGAGGGTGTAGCACTTGTTTTCCCAAAGGAGTCAGGCGAAAACTGACGGGTTTTCCTGCCTCTAAACCAATTTCAACAATCCCTAAAAAATACAGCCAAGTTGTCAACGCTTTCTCTAGCAACTGTCGCTCGGTTTTCAGCCATTCCTGACGTTGCTTTTGCACTAATTGAGCTTCAATTTCGCGCTCTTGCTCGGTATTTTTGCCGTAAGACATGAGTTGAAAGCGTGACCCATGACCCAAGGAAAAATATTGACCAATGCGATCGTACAGAACTTGGTCTAATTCATCAATTGTCCAAAATGCCTCGGTTTCTACCGGAATTGACTTTAAAACCAACATCAGTGCGAGACGCATATTAGCATGATTTTTGGGACTAACCCAAGAGGTAAATTGCCCTTCCTGCCAGTCCTCAACTTGCAAAAAACCCCACAACAACGGAGAAATCTGTTCTGGGTAAGAGAGGGTTGCAAATTCTTCCACTAAGCGTTGTAATACTAAATACCCCTGTCTTTCTTCCAGGATTAACCAATCTGCCTGATACAATGCACTGACCAATGCGAGGGTCGGTTGGGGAAATTCTAAGCCATCGATCGCAATTTTTTCATTTTGCCATTTCAATGCCTTAGTCAACTTTCGCAGGTCATTGACTCGCACCTCACCCGATTTTGTCAGTCCCAATCGGGCTAAATTTTCAATTGCCTGCAAGATCCCTATTAATTCTAGAGAAACGACGGCTCCCTGACGGACGGTTAAGGCAGAGGGGTTTTGAGTCGGTACGAGGCTTAAAGGTTCGCATTCAAGTTTTTCAACAGCATCTAATAACCGATAATCGCTGAAAATCTCATCTACTCCGTAACCGTCAAGGGAGAATAAGCCCCAGCTACTATTGCACAGAAATAAGCCTTTTTCGACGAGCGGGCGGACAATATCTTTGAATTGATCGTGATGTCGTGATGGAGGGATAGACACGCCAGATGCTCTCAATCCCAAACCCAGGGACTCGATGCCGATTACGCCTCCCATCTGTTTAGCAATGGCTAGGGCAGTGCGTTCGTGGGGTTCTAAAGCGGCGACGACTTCCCTGACTTTTTGAGGATTAGCCAAACCTTGACTTAGGAGAGCGATACATTCAGCTTTCCGCAATTTGGCATCCCCTCCCCACAGTCGAGCCGCTTTTTTTAGGGGTTCGACATTAGCTTGTTCGAGATATAAAGGGAACTGAAGCTCACGATGGGTCATGATGAACTTACACAACTTTGGGCAAGTGTCCTAGCTTTTTTAAACGAGAGAATAAAACCTCAAATTGTCCGGGTGCAACGATCGCTACTCGTTCATCTAGGCGTTTGAGAATTAGATGGGCAGTTCGCTTATCTGAGAGAAGTGTATCAAGTAATAAGGGGTTGACAACTTCAATCATGGGTAAATTTTCATGGAGGGTAACCTGTTGCTTTTTCATAAAAGTTTAGTCTAGACTTCTGTTTATCTTATGAAGAATGTTCCAGCAGTGCCATAACTGACGCAGTTTTTACGGCAGGGGTCAAAGGCAGGGATTTCTGGATCGCCCACCAACCCCGATGGGTAGGCTGATCTCAGTTCACAGTTTACAGTTAAGCTGTAGAACATTTAAATGACTAGTGAAGATCGGGCAAAAGGCATTCTTGCAAGAGGAAAAAGCCAATATGCAATTTAGATGTACGACAGCTTATCAGTTTAGAATATTAAAGTCTCAGTCTCCAGATTTTTGGCTTATTTTGGCAGTATATTCCCCAATTCAACCGAAATGAAGGGGACAAGCTAGCCCGATACCTTTTTTTTGATGTCTATCTTTAGGCAAAGCAAGGTCAACTATATTCCAGCCTTAAGAAAGAGGATTTTGTGAAATAATTGCTGGACAATAAAAACGAAAAGTAAGTTATCTTTCTTTAGTATGAGAAGATTTTATGTTGCTCAAGTCTCCTCATTTTATGTTGCAGAAACCTTTGAAGCGATCGCGGCTAATTGATGGTTTACTGGTGTCGCCTCAAAACAATCTTATTGATCCCAAAACTCTCAATTTGAATGGTGCTTTAGAGAGCATGGATGACTCAACTGGGTGGGATGAAGAATCAATCTTTGATGTGTTAGGAATTTACTTAGACGTTATCTTCACAAGTTATTTACAGGATTTACTCAGGTTAATTGAGGTCTGCCATCTTGATACCAACCCTAAGTAAATTACTAGGATAAAAGTTTAAACTACAAAGTTTAACTTTTTGATACAGGAGTGCATCTACTTCATTCAAATCCATTTCCACGCTACTTGCTTAAAAGAGGATAACATGACCAGCACCATTGAATTTGAACTTCTCGCTCCTTACAATGAAGAAGCTGCACTCGTCAGTTCTTTTTCTAATTGGGAACCTATGCCGATGGAAAAAGACGAAGATGGTTACTTCCGAACCCAAGTCGAATTAGAAGACGGAACGTATGAATATAAATATCGCGTTCGTTCCAAAAGTTGGTTCTTTGAACCCGATCAATGGGTTGAGTTTATCGATCCTTATGCAACTGATATAGAAAATAAAAATCAAACTGGATTAATTCGCATTAAAGACGGCAAAAAAATTGTCGATACCTATGTTTGGAAACACGAGGATAAACCTCTCCCTGCCGACCACGAATTAGTCATTTATGAATTGCACGTCGCCGACTTTTCTGGTGGAGAAGACGACCCCCATGCTCGCGGAAAATTACAACACGTTACCGAAAAGTTAGACTATCTCTGCGAATTAGGAATTAATGCGATCGAGTTGATGCCAGTCAAAGAATATCCAGGAGATTATAGTTGGGGTTACAATCCCCGCTATTTTTTTGCGGCTGAATCTAGTTATGGTTCAACAGAGAAATTAAAACAACTGATTGATGAATGTCATGCCAGAGGAATTCGCGTTTTGATGGATGGGATTTACAACCATTCTGAAGCAGAAAGTCCTTTAACTCAAATCGATCATGACTATTGGTATCACCACTCACCACGCGATCCTGATAATAACTGGGGGCCAGAGTTTAACTATGAATTTTACGATGAAAAATTAGACCTCAAACCCGCTTGGAAATTCGTCGGTGATACTGTCCGTTATTGGATAGAAGAATATCATTTAGATGGCATTCGTTACGATGCAGCGCGGCAAATTGCTAATTACGATTTCATGGGTTGGATTGCTCAAGAAGCTAAACAAGCCGCAGGAGACAAACCTTTTTACAATATTGCCGAACACATTCCTGAAACCACTAGCATTACCAATCTTGACGGCCCGATGGATGGCTGTTGGCATGATAGTTTCTATCACACAATTAAAGCACACATCTGCGGCGATACATTCGATTTAGAACAACTCAAAGAGGTTATTGATTGCCAACGTCAAGGTTTTATGGGTGTTACCAATGTCATCAACTATTTAAGCAATCACGATCACGAACGCTTGATGAGAGAATTAGCTGATCGCGAAATCTTCGACGAAGCTGCCTTTAAACGAGTGAAATTAGGCGTTGCTTTATTAATGACAGCGATCGGCGTACCGATGATTTGGATGGGTGAAGAATTTGGTGACTATCAACCCAAAGATATGGGGCCAACTAAACTAGATTGGCAACTTTTAGGAAACGACCTCAATCGCAGTTTATTTGATTACACTAAAGGCTTAATTCATCTCCGCAAAGCAAACCAAGCACTTTACACGATTAATATTGATTTTTTCTGGGAAGATGCCGATTCTCAAGTGCTTGCTTACACCCGTTGGAATGATGAAGGATCTCGCGTCGTGGTCATTGCTAATTTTTCTGATAATTATCTGGCAGGTTATCGCGTTCCTAACTTTCCTGCGAATGGAACGTGGCACGAATGGACAGGTGATTATGATATCGAATCTGGCGACGACAATATCTTAATCGATTTACCCGAATACGAAGCTAAGGTGTTTGTCTGGCAATAAATTATGGGTAATGGGTAATAGATCATCCAATGTTACCCATTCTCTATTTATGCTAATATATTGACTAATCGCTCACTATCTCCGTTGTAGACCCAAACTCGCTATGTTACCCAGAGAGAGGCACTCGAAAACTCGACGATAAAGTACTCATCTGTTACGGCTGAAAATTCCAGTTTTGACTCTGTATTTGCTGATTTGATGGTCACTTTGGTCATTGCACCACCGTTCGACACTGTAAAAATTGCTTTAAGATTTATTTTATAGACTGTTTCTCAGCGTAGCCATTCGTCTCAATGTCAGACCTCTCTCTTGAAGAATACTGGAATCCTAGCGATATTGATGAAGCCATTGTCAGTTTTGAAGCGATTCAGGAAGAACTCAACTACCAAAGCGCCCAAACCTCTCTGAAAAATCTCGTCAACCGCATCGATTTAACCCCCCAAGAACAGGCGGGATTAGAAGGAGAAATTGATCGCCTCAGTGCCATGCTAGCGAAGCTAGAACAGTCGGTAGTACAGATTGCAGCGTTTGGTATGGTAGGACGTGGCAAATCCTCGGTTCTCAATGCGTTGTTAGGGCAAAATGTCTTTGAAACCGGGCCGCTGCACGGCGTTACGCAGGTGGTCAATACTGCTCAATGGCATCTCTCGCCAGACGAACGTTTTCAAGGAACAGTGCGTCTTTCTTTGGCAGGATGGGGCAATTCGCAGATTCAGTTAATTGATACGCCGGGTATTGACGAAGTAGACGGGGAAACGCGAGAAATTTTGGCTCGCGATATGGCGCGGCAAGTAGACTTAATTTTATTGATCATTGCCGGGGACATGGCTAAGGTGGAATTTGAAGCGCTGTCCCAGTTACGAGAAGCAGGAAAGCCGATCATTTTGGTGTTTAACAAAATTGACCAATACCCAGAAGCCGATCGCTTAGCCATCTACCAAAAAATCCGCGATGATCGCGTTAAACAGCTTCTCTCCCCCGATGAAATCGTCATGGTGGCGGCCTCTCCTTTGAAAATTGAAGCGGTGCGCGATGGGACAGGCAAGCTTAAAACCCAGAAAACTAAAGCAAATCCTCAAATAGTACCGCTAAAACTGAAAATTTTAGAAATTCTGCAACGAGAAGGCAAATCTCTAGTGGCGCTTAATACTATGCTCTACGCCGATGAGGTAAACGAACAAATCGTCGAGCGTAAAATGACCATTCGCGAAGCAGCGGCCAACCGCATCATTCACAAAGCCGTCGTAACCAAAGCGATCGCGGTTGCCCTCAACCCAGTGACGGTGATCGATCTGCTAACAGGGGCAATCATTGATGTCGCAGCCATTTTGGCCCTGTCTCGCCTCTACGGTATTGCCATGACCCAACCAGGAGCGATCGCGCTGTTACAAAAAATCGGCATCAGCATGGGGGGAATCAGTGCGAGTGAATTTGTGGCTGCTTTTGGACTAAGTTCCCTCAAAGGGTTGCTAGGACTGGCAGCACCGGCCACAGGCGGCGTGTCTCTGCTGCCCTATGCTTCCGTTGCCCTGGCCCAAGCAGGCGTGGCGGGTGTATCTTGTTATGCCATCGGACAAGTGACCAAGCAATACCTCGTCCTTGGGGCTTCTTGGGGGCCAGACGGGCCTAAATCAGTCGTTAAGAGCATTCTCATGTCTCTTGATCGCGCCTCGATTCTCAGCCGTATTAAGTGGGAAGTGGGAGCAAAATTAGGTAAAAGGCAAGAGGCAAAAGGCAAGAGGCAAGAGTAAGGTGTATAGAGATGCGAAGTGGGAGCATCTTGCTCCCTAGCCTTCTTTTTGTTCCTTATCCCCTATTTCTGCAAATTTTCGGCACCTGATACCACTTTAGCCGACTCAATGCGATCGCCTTGAGTGATGCCATCAACCGCTTCCATTCCCTGCGTTACGTAGCCAAATACGGCATAGTCGCCATTGAGAAAGTCTAAGTCGGATAAGGCAAAATAGAACTGAGAAGAAGCCGAATCTGGCATTTGAGAGCGAGCCATCGCGACTGCACCTCGCGTGTGAGGGAGTTTGACGCTGGCTTGCCGCCCTACCGCTTTACTATAGGTGGGTTTTTCTTGGTCTTGCAATTTGATTTCTAAGGGAACGTAGCGAGATTTTTTCGTTTGCGGGTCAACAAAGCCACCGGTTCCCACGCCTTGAGGGTCGCCACCTTGGACTACAAAGGGTTCGGGGTCTTTGACGACTCGGTGAAAAGTTAATCCGTTGTAAAAGCCGCGTTCGACCAAATCCACAAAATTTCCGGCAGTAACGGGTGCATTTTCGCCATCGACTTCGATGAGAACGGGAGAACCGTTAATTTTCATTTCAACAGTCGCTTTGCCTTCGAGTCTGGGGGTGTAATTTTCCATATTTGCTTGGGTTGTTGGAGCGTCAGAGGTCGGCGTTTCGGCCGCTTCATTGGGGCTGTTCTGTGAGGAGTTAACAGGCGTTTCGGAACATCCTACCAGCAGCAAGCCACCGACAAAAAACAGACAGATTAATGATTTTAGCCAACTTTGGGGCAATTTTTTCATGTTAACTGTTAAATACTTCTCAGAATTTTGTAGAGGCACGGCTTTTGTAGGGGCATGGCATTGCCTTGCCCCTACGAC
Organism: Microcystaceae cyanobacterium; assembly: GCA_041743025.1. Lineage (GTDB taxonomy): Bacteria > Cyanobacteriota > Cyanobacteriia > Cyanobacteriales > Microcystaceae > JBGTNM01. The sequence goes on along the minus strand of JBGTNM010000398.1, from coordinate 21,616 downwards.
TTTTTTACAATCCTTCTAAGGGAATTCCCAAAAACCGTGCTAGTTGGGCCCCTTGGTTTTCAATCTCGGAAAGGGCAAGAGGCTGTCCGGCGCGAGTGAGCGGGATATCTCGCCGTTGTTTGACTCGCAGGTAGATGGTGCGTTTGGGATCTAAACCTTCTCGAATTTCTGCTCTAATCGCTTGAATGTCCTCCAAAGGGCAAGTAAATTCTAGGCGGCGGTTTTTTCCGGGAAACCCCCAACGGAAAATCGTGGCATTGCCTGTATTTTTGTTAAATTCATTGTAGCCGCCGCCCACATCCCAAAGGACAGTCAGCCACAAATACAAACTTACTAAAGTACCAGCGACCCCATAAAACAGCAGTGCCGCGCCTTGGGGAATAAATTGCAGTCCTCTCGTATCGCTGACGAGTAGCAAATTCACTTTTAAGTAACTAGACAGTCCTGCCAGCAGAAAGCCAATTCCTCCCATAGCAGCTACCGTCGCCCACAAATAGTTACTAAAACGGCGAGAACCGAGAACCGCTTGACGGAAAACGAGGCTATCTTGCGTAGTTGCCGATGCGTTCATTTGTGCCTAAAAACAGTGACTTTTGCATTTTACAGGATTCGACGACGCTACGTGCAGGCCGCGACGGCGATGTTATGCTAAACAATAAGCTGCGATCGCGTTGGGGAGACTGCCACGATGAAGCAAACAACGACCGAAAAAGTGCGCTGGACGACTTCTGATTTAGATCTGTTATCCCAAGATGAATGGAAACGATATGAAATTATTGATGGAGAATTATTTGTGACCCGCGCTCCTCATATCTATCACCAAAATGCGATCGGCGAGCTTTATTTTGAGTTAAAAGGATGGTCGGGAACAACCACAAGGGGAAAAGCTATCTTGACCCCTGGAATTATTTTTTCTGAAGCCGATAATGTACAACCAGATTTAGTCTGGATTAGCCACGAACGCTTAGCAATACTCGTCGATGAAGCGGGACATTTAACGGGCGCACCTGAGTTAATCATAGAAGTCCTTTCACTAGGCACAACCAACGAGCGCCGTGATAGAGAAGTAAAACTTAAGCTTTATTCGTCCCAAGGTGTTCAGGAATATTGGATTGTCAATTGGCGGTTAAAAATAATTGAAATTTATCGGCGTGAAAATGCATTATTAAAGTTAGTGGCAACGCTGTTAGAACAAGACATTTTAACTTCTCCTTTGTTGCCTAGTTTTAGTTGCAATATTTTTCAATTATTTGTTTAAAACGATTATAATTGTCAGTATTATGTATAGAAACATCACTATTCTCACTGACAGACAAATAGAGCAGCTTCAAGAACTCTATCAGCATGAGTGGTGGTCACAAGGAAGAACATTATCTGACATTCATAAGACGTTACTTAATTCCGATTATATATTCGGTATTTGTGAGGATCACTCTCAGCAGCTTGTGGCATTTGCGCGTGTTCTCAGCGATCGCGTGTATAGGGCAATTGTTTTTGATGTGATTGTAGCAGCAAATTACCGAAGTAAGGGTTTAGGTTTGTCACTCATTGAGCAAATTGTGTCGCATCCTGAATTATCAAAAGTTGAGTGCATTCAGCTATGTTGCTTACCAGAAATGATGCCTTTCTATCAAAAGTTTGGTTTTATTCAAGCAACACAATCGTTATTAGTACGCCAACGAGTAAATAGTTAGATGTGAAACCAGTAAATGAGGAAGATAATTTATTAAGGGTTTCAGTACTAGGGGTAAATCAATCTTTGTTGAGTTCTACCAAGTAGAGAAATTCAGTGTTAAAATAGGTTAATTGAGTTAAATTTTGTAAAATGACTGAGAATCAAGAGTTACCTATCAACAATCCTGCTGAAAGACTTTTCGTTATTTTAACTAGAGCTTCAGAAGCTAATAAAAATGCAACAATTACAAAAGTTTTATCGGATGCAATGAAAAAAAATGCTCTGGATACTTCTGAGCAAGATCCCATAAAATTATTAGAGCTTATAAATCATATAGAGGAACAAATGAAAAAGAATTTTCCTAGTAACACTAGTGGAAAACAAAGAGGTTATATGGCATTACTTACTGAGATTAGAGAAAATCTTTCAAAAGCAATTTTACTCGGAGCCTCCTCATCACTTACGAATACCTGGCAACATGCAGGACTTTTAAATAATCCTACTTGGACTATTTTACGATTTTTTGAGGCTTGTGTGCATGATTTTGAAGAATATGGAGTGAGTATAGATAAAAATTTGTTAGATGATTTGAGAAATGATGTAGAATCTTTAATTAAAAGTGTTTATGAATCTCAATTAAATGAAGATATTAAAAATTTTGTAATTCACCAACTAAGAGAAATTAAAAATGCTTTAGATAAATACTATTACTATGGAGCAAAAGGTGTCAAAAAAGAAATTTATTCGGCTTTAGTAGAAATAGGTATGATTCAAAAGCAAGATGACGAAAATGAGCAAACAGAAGAAAATAAAAACCTTTGGAGAAAAATTTTTGAAAGCCTTTCAAACTGGGCAAGTTCAATTAATCCTCTATTAAATACAGTAATAATTGCAGATAAAATACCACCTATAATAAAACAAACTGCGGAGTTAATTGGTAATACTATTAAGCATTTACCTCCAGGCAATTAAAATAAAATATATTCATACTCATCATTAAACTCTAAATTAGAGATTGTTTATAGTTTAACTTGAGGTAAGCTTTCTTCACTTAAGCAGTGTACTAAATCTTGACGTAAATTTTCTAGAAAATAACAATCGTTACTCATATCAGAAATTTTATCTTCATCTTCTATAACTTCTAAAAGTTCTTGATAAGACTTAATTTTATAATCAAGAGATTCAATAATAAACTGAACATCTTTATAAGATAAATTCACAACTATTTTCTCTTCTTATTAACTAACTTCAACAAATTTTCCGTTACTTGTTACAATAGATTGTACTTGCCTCTATTGTTGCTAAATATGAAAACCATCCCTGCTAATCAAGCAACCTTCGATATTACCAACCTCATCAACGAAACCAACACAACCAAAACCCCCATTTTAATTACAGGAGAAACCGAAAACGCTGTCTTAATCTAACTCTAAGTGTAGTGAATAGAGCAACCAAACGATTTTGGCAGTGTTTTAACGAGTTACCTAACTTTATTCAACAACTCGCTACTTGAGTTTATTACTTTATCATAGTTGAGGTAAGCCGATTTCTCCCACCTTTAAACAATCTCTTAAATCAGTCGAACTCTGTCAGAGTTTATCCGACCTCTATAGAGACATTCATTTATTTCGCTTTAACGACAAAACAGGAGAAGTTTATATTATTGCTGGTAAAGATATTGAAATTTTAATTGCACCTAATGGAAATTGGAGGTTTATTAATGAAGCCGAACTTTAAGACTATGAGCCGAAAAGAACTAAAAGCTTATGTATTGCAACACCGAGATGACAAAGAAGCACTTCAAGCTTTAATGAGTCGTCGTAGTCCTGATTCTGAAGCAACTTGGTACAACTTTGCTGATAACCAAGAAGTCAGTAAAGAAATTCTCAGACAAAAAATCAATAATGAGATTTCAAATTAATTTGAACAATGACCTCTACCTAACACCCTAATTGTTCTCAAACCAGCCTAAAATGAATTTTGGAGAATTTCGCTACTCACCCCTATGCAAACCCTAGAAACCCCCAAAACAACCCCTACAATAGAATTTGATACTGCGATCGCCCGCCGTAAAACTCGCCCAGTTACAGTGGCAGATGTCACCATCGGCGGTGGCTATCCGGTAGTCGTACAGTCGATGATCAATGAAAATACCCTAGATATCGACGGTTCTGTGGCCGCCATTCGCCGCCTGCACGAAATTGGTTGCGAGATTGCCCGCGTTACCGTTCCCAGTATGGCCCACGCTAAAGCCTTAGCAGATATTAAAGAAAAACTGATTAAAACCTACAGAAATGTCCCCCTTGTGGCAGATGTTCACCATAATGGACTGAAAATCGCCTTAGAAGTGGCGAAACACGTCGATAAGGTGAGAATTAATCCAGGGCTATACGTTTTTGAAAAACCCAAAGCTGACCGTAATGAATATACACAGTCAGAATTTGAGGAAATTGGCGAAAAAATCCGCGAAACCTTAGAACCTTTGGTTATTTCCCTGCGAGATCAAGGTAAATCGATGCGAATCGGGGTCAATCACGGTTCACTAGCTGAACGGATGCTGTTTACCTATGGTGACACCCCCGAAGGCATGGTACAGTCTGCCCTCGAATTCATCCGTATCTGTGAATCCCTCGATTTTCGTAATTTGGTGATCTCGCTAAAAGCTTCTCGCGTTCCTGTTATGCTAGCTGCTTACCGCCTAATGGCCAAGCGCATGGATGAATTGGGCATGGACTACCCCCTCCATCTCGGCGTGACAGAAGCAGGCGACGGTGAATACGGACGCATCAAATCTACCGCAGGCATTGCCACCCTATTAGCTGACGGGATTGGCGACACTATCCGCGTTTCCCTCACAGAAGCACCCGAAAAAGAAATTCCCGTCTGTTACAGCATCCTGCAAGCTTTGGGACTGCGAAAAACGATGGTAGAGTATGTCGCCTGTCCTTCCTGTGGTCGTACCCTGTTCAATTTAGAAGAAGTCCTGCATCAAGTGCGAGAAGCGACTCAGCATTTAACGGGGTTAGATATTGCCGTGATGGGATGCATCGTCAACGGGCCAGGCGAAATGGCCGATGCCGATTACGGTTATGTTGGCAAGCAAGCAGGCTATATTTCCCTCTATCGCGGACGAGAGGAAATTAAACGAGTTCCTGAAGCTCAAGGCGTTGAGGAGTTGATTAATTTAATTAAAGCTGACGATCGTTGGGTCGAGCCGTAAATTGAATTAATTGTAGGGTGGGCAATGCCCACCTTTTTTCATCAAAATGATTCAATTCACCTTATTTGATAAACAACATTTCCTGATACTTGGGTAGCGGCCACAAATCGTCAGCCACTTCACCTTCCAGGGCATCGGCATATTCACGCACCTTATCCATCATGGGACGGAGCGTTTTTGCAGAGAATTGCATATGCTCTTCTGTCGTGGCAAAGTCATGCTTGCTCATCGCATCGTCTAACTTGCTCACGCTATCCATCATGAGTTTCGTCAGGGAAGCTACCTTTTCGGCACTCTCGGCTTCCAGGTCAATCCCAATGTCCTGGAGATTGGCAATGGTAGCGGAAAGTTCAGACAAATAGCGGAAGGCAGCCGGGTAAATCGCCGTTTTCGCTAGATCGATCACCAGCTTGGCTTCCATCTCGATGACGTGAATGTACTGCTCAGAATAGACTTCAAAGCGACTTTCAAGTTCAGTAGCAGAAAGCACGCCTGTTCTTTCAAACAGTTCCTCAATGTACTTTTCCTTCAAAATAGGCAACGCATCGGCACTCGTTGGCAGGTTCAGAAGCCCTCTTTCCTCAACCGCCATCCTGTGCCAGGCTTCCGAATAGCCGTTACCACCAAACACAACGGCACTGTGCTGCTCCATTACCTCTTTGAGGACAGTGAAGGCGGCAGTACCCAGTTCAGCACCTTTGGCTAACTCAGCCTCTAGCCGATCTGCCATCCAGGTCAAAGAATCGGTCAAAATAGTGTTCATCGCCACCAGCGGCCCAGAAACGGCCTGGTTAGACCCGACCGCCCGAAATTCAAAACGGTTACCTGTAAAGGCAAAGGGCGATGTCCGGTTTCTATCTCCAGGATCTTTCGGGAATTCAGGCAAAGTGTCTACCCCCAGGTTCATCACCCCGGCATGGGCAGAGTTTTTCACTTCTCCTTGCTTAATTTGCTCGAAGACATCCTCAAGCTGAGAACCCAGGTAAACCGAGATGATGGCTGGCGGAGCCTCGTTTGCACCCAAGCGGTGATCGTTGCTGGCAGAGGCAACAACGGCACGTAAGAGCGGCCCGTATTTGTGAACACCCCGAATCACAGCCCCGCAGAAAAGCAAAAATTGCAGATTGGCGTGGGGGGTATCACCGGGATCGAGCAGGTTCCCTTGCGTGGCGTTGCCCACCGACCAGTTGACGTGTTTCCCAGAACCATTAATCCCGGCAAAGGGTTTTTCATGCAGTAAGCAGACGAAACCATGTTTCTTGGCGGTGTTCTTGAGAATGGTCATGGTCATCTGTTGATGGTCGCTGGCAACGTTTGCCGTTTCAAAAAAGGGTGCCAGTTCAAACTGACCGGGGGCGACCTCATTGTGTCGGGTTTTTGCCGGAATGCCCAGCCGATACATACGTTCTTCCACATCCTGCATGAAGACCTGAACGCGCTCTGGGATGGCTCCAAAATAGTGATCGTCAAACTGTTGACCTTTAGCAGCCGACTTGCCAAATAAGGTTCTGCCGGTCAACAGAAGATCCGGGCGGCTATTGGCAAAGTGCGCGTCAACCAGAAAGTATTCTTGCTCTGCGCCACAGCTAGAGTTAACCGTCGCCACCTCAGAATGACCCAACAGCTTGAGCAAGCGAGTGGCAGCTTTGCTCATGACAGCATTAGAACGCAGCAAGGGCGTTTTTTTATCGAGCGCCTCACCCGTCCAAGAGATGAAAACCGTTGGAATGCACAAGGTCACGCCATTGTCGGTTTTCATCACATAGGCAGGGCTGGTGACATCCCAAGCTGTATAGCCTCGCGCTTCAAAGGTGGAGCGAATACCGCCATTCGGGAAAGAAGATCCATCTGGCTCACCTTGCACCAGCACTTTGCCGGTAAATTCTGTGATCACCGATCCATCACTTTGCACCGAGACGAACCCATCGTGTTTTTCGGCAGTAAAGTTGGTCATCGGGTAGAAGACGTGGGCGTAATAAAGAGCGCCCTTAGAAATCGCCCAATCTTTCATCGCAGCAGCAACGACACCCGCTACAGAGACATCTAGTTTGCCACCTGTTTGAACCGTTGTCTTAATCGTTTTAAAGATATCTTTGGGCAAACAGGCTTGCATTTTGCTCAAGGTAAAAACATCGGTTGCCCACAGGTCTTCCAAACGACTGGGAACTTTGGGCGGCAACAATTGGCGATCGGTGATCTGACAAATGGCGGTGGAGCGCGATTCATTGCCACTCATAATCTCTTTATCTCCTTATTTATCCTAAACTCATCAAGCGTAATGGGTCGTGAGTTAACTAAATGTATAATCGATAGCAGATTTGGGGAGTTCCTTTTTTGTCAATACCTCTGTGGTACAAAAAACTGCTCATTGCGCGGTGGACGCACGTAGTCATGGGGGGCATCCTTGCGCGGCAGCAGTTCCATCGGTTCGGGGGTCATATCGACGTAGGGAATTTTGCTCAAAAAATGGCTGATGCAATTGAGGCGAGCCCGTTTTTTGTCGTCTGCTTCTACGGTGAACCAAGGGGCTTCCGGGATGTTGGTATGGGCAAACATCTTGTCTTTGGCTTGGGAATATTCTACCCAGCGATCGCGTGATTCCAAATCCATTGGACTTAACTTCCAACGGCGAGCCGGATCGGTAGTGCGAGATTGAAAGCGCCGCTCTTGCTCATCATCACTGACGGAGAACCAATACTTCAGCAAAATAATGCCAGACCTCACCAGCATTCGCTCAAATTCTGGGCAGGTGTGCATAAATTCCTGGTACTGAGCCTCGTTACAGAAACCCATGACGTGTTCTACACCCGCACGGTTATACCAACTGCGGTCAAAACACACAATTTCGCCTGCTGCTGGGAGATGGGCGACATATCGCTGGAAGTACCATTGCGTTTTTTCGCGATCACTCGGCGTACCTAACGCCACCACTCGGCAACCGCGTGGGTTTAAGGGTTCGGTAATGCGTTTAATCGTGCCACCCTTGCCTGCGGCATCACGCCCTTCAAACAAAATGACAATACGGGTACCCGTATGCTTTACCCAATATTGCATTTTTACCAGTTCCACTTGCAGGCGGGCCAGTTCCTTTTCATACTCTTGATTAGAAAGTTTAGAGCTACCTTCTCCTTCAGAGATGTGGTAAAACCCCTTGCTTTCTGGGCTTTCGAGCTTAACTTTTTTGTGTTTTTTGTCCTTTTTTTTGCCCTCCTTAACAAGGGCTAATGCTGGGTTAGAAGAATCTGCAACGGCGATCGCAGGATTTTCCCCATTGGTGGAGTCGGTTTCCATCGTTGTTCAATGATTAGGGTGGTTCCGGGGTAAGTGACGCTAGACAGATGCTCATGAGAGATGCACAATTGACGAAAATGACAGTCTGCGATCGCAGAGGAGCTTAATCTACCTAATAGTAGAAATAGAAAACTAAGATTTTTGTGTCACAAGTTACCAAATGCCGCAAAATCTGAAAGTAAAGTTAGAATTGCTACATATTCTCCTCAATCTCAATAAAGTAAAAAAAATACAATGGCAGTTAAACGATGGACAGACGAAATGCTTGATGAGTTGGCAGATAAGATCGATACGTTATCCAACAACGTGGATAGTTTAAGAATAACGGCTCAAGCTTTGTTACAAGTTGCTGCTCAACATCAGCAAGAAATGGATATAGTTAAACAACGTCAAGCAGAAAGCGATGAGAGGTTTAATATCCTGCTCGAAGAGGTGCGCTATTTAATTCGTCGCGATGACAGACGTGATATCAGTTAACAGTGAAGAAGCTAGTTGTGCATAAATTCTACTTTCTTTAAAAATAGCCGATAAACAGGCTTATTCTGCTTTAGAGTCGAGATTTCGCGTTCGGTTGAAACAGAAAAAGGATTCTCATCGAACCATTCATCTTGGTGTAGTTTCTGAAAGTGGGGACTGTGCAAAAAGCGATCGCTCATTTCTGTGGCAACAGCTTGCACATCGGATTGCAAGAACACTTCTCCCCCTTCAATCAGATACTTGGCCAGTGCATCGACCACTTCTGTTTGCACGACGCGGCGTTTAGCGTGACGATTTTTAAACCAAGGATCGGGAAATTGCACCGTCGCCCATTGCAGAACCATCGGCGGCAAGGATTCTAATAAGGGTACAATCGTAGAATTAATATTGCAAAACAGAAAGTGTAGGTTAGACAATCCTAAGCGATCACGATCAGCATTGGCTTCGACGACCAAGGATTGGCGAATTTCCACCCCTAAAAAATTCCGTTGAGGATAGAGAGCGGCCATTTTCAACAAAAATTTGCCCTTCGCACAGCCGATATCTAAGTGTAGCGGCTGATTAAGATGAGCATAGATGCGTTCCCACGTAGGCATCATGGTTGGTGTAAGATAAGGCTGAGCCAGTGGGTTGACGTGTTGGCGGACGCGCACTCTTGTCAAGATCATTCTCTCCTGTTGATGCTCAAAGATGTCAGACGTACTAAGTTTAACGATTCTTTAAATGAACTTCCGCTTTGCCATTGTCAGCGATCCTCATATCGCCGTTCCTCAAACGATTGGCTACTCCCCCCATCGATTTCATTTATGCGAAATCAGCATTAGCGCTTTAGAACAGGTTTTTACCCATTTAGAACAGCTTGATCTAAATTTTTTGTTATTGCCGGGTGATTTGACTCAGGATGGAGAACCCGAAAACCATCAATGGTTGCGATCGCGTCTGGCAGCTTTACCATTTCCGGCTTATGTGATTCCTGGCAACCACGATGTTCCCACCCTAAATGCCACTGAACGGACGATTGGCTTTGAGGAGTTTCCCCACTACTACCGTCAGTTTGGCTATAGCAATCCTCAGCAATTGTACTATACCTGCGAAGTCTTACCAGGTGTTCAACTCGTCGCTCTCAACTCCAACCAATTTGACTGCCAAGGCAAACAGTTAGGATGCTTAGACGACAAACAGTTAGCTTGGTTAGAAGGGTTATTGCCTAGCCTGAGCGGACAATTAGTTTTAGTCGTCGTCCATCACAATGTGATCGAACACTTACCGGGACAAGCTCGCCACGAATTGGGACAGCGTTATATGCTAGATAATGCTGCCGTGCTGCTGCAATTGTTGCGGGAGGCTCGCTGTCAACTGATTTTTACCGGACACCTCCACGTTCAGGATATTGCCTGCGATCGCGGTATCTACGAGATTACGACAGGTTCGCTCGTTAGTTATCCCCATCCCTATCGCCTGATCGATGTTCGCTCAGGTGCTAACGGTGCGTGGACGTTTGACATTCAGTCTTATCGTGTGAACAGCCTCCCCGGTTGGGAGAATTTGTCAACGATTTCTCGTCAGTGGTTGGGCGATCGCTCTTTTGGGTTTATGATGCGCTTACTCACATCTCCTCCTCTAAATTTACCCATTGGCGAAGCGGAAATTTTGGCTCCTCACCTGCGTCATTTTTGGGCCGATATTGCAGCAGGAGATACCCTTTTTGAGTTTCCCGATTTCCCCCCGACAGTACGTCGCTACTTTCAACAGTTTGGAGCGATTAATAATGATGGGACACCTGCATTGATTGACAATCAAATGGTGCTTCATTTAAAGGAATTTTAATACTCAGTCACGTAGCATTACTTAAGAGTACGGGAGTTGCTTACGTTAAATTATTTAGAAAATAGGATAGATATACTTAATTAAATTTAAGGAATAAAGATCTGATAAAAATTGCTTAATTATTTCGTAAAAAAAACCTAACAATTGGCAAAAACTTTGTGGTTTGCACCGATGCATCGCTTTACAAAAACATTAATAATTGACATAACCAAGATTGTTTGCTAATTCAATAGCAGATAACAACGATATTATTGACTGGTTATGTCATTAAGGAGGTCAGCAATGTTCGAGCTAAACACGTTGGATTCTGCACTAAAAATGTCCGATTTAGCCTTGCAATTAAAGCAATCACAGGACTCTGGTTTTTTGATGAATACGCCAGAAACTTCATTGCCAAAAGCGTTAGGAATGGACAGTCATGAGACGGAATTATCAGACATTGAGCGCCTGATAAAAGACTTTAGAACAGATCTTCTCAATCAATCCTTACAGAGTAAGGTTACTCCCTCATCGCGTCACAATGGGTATCCAAAAAAGCGTCACGAGGATGAATTAATTTCAGGGACATTGTTAGCGAATTCACCATCCCCTTTAGCTGGGGTTGCCAGTAGCACAACCCCTCAACTCACCTTCAGCGATCTAGAAACGGGACGCTTAGATAGCACCGATCTGCGCCATCCCACCAACAACAATCGCTATCGCGATGATTACCTTCTCACTGGCATGGGTAGCGGACAGCAAGTGACATTGAGCTTGAACACGTCTGAATTTAACCCCTCAATCCAATTGGTCAATGCAGAAACCGGCGTTGCGATCGCTTCTGCCAATGACACTCCTTTAACCTTTACCGCGCAACAAGGCATAGAATACGTAGTTCGGGTGACTTCTGCTACCAACAACGGGTTAGGCGATTATAGCCTGGGAACGACTTTAGGCCAGCTTAGTTCCGGTACGCCAATTGCCAATCAAACGCTCAACGGTTATTTACACAGTAGCGATCCGGCGAATAATTTGCGTTCTGGGCGTTATTACGACGGTTACTTCTTATCTGGTCTCACTCCCCTACAACAAGTCACCGTCACTTTAAATGCCTCGAATTTTGATGCCTACCTCCAATTGGTTAATGCCGATACGGGAGCACTTATTGACTACAATGATGATAGTAACGGGCGCAATTCTTTTCTTTCGTTTACAGTTCAGTCAGGGGTAGACTACATGGTGAGAGCGACCAGCTATCGCTCAGGAGAAATTGGCAACTATTCATTAATCGTAAATTCTACTTTTTCCACCAATGGAGCGGTTGATGGTTCTGATGATGCTAGGATTTTCGGCAATAGTTTCGCTCATGATGAATTTGCCTTAAGCGACCTCCAAACGGGCGAGCAGGTGCAATTGAATCTCAGCACCACGTCATCTCTATCCTATATTCAACTTGTCAATGGCAATACAGGAGCGATTCTGACCAGCAACATTAACAACCCTCAAGTCAATTTCACTGTCCAAGCGGGAATTGATTACCGAGTGCGCGTCATCGACTATGCCAATAGAACCCCCGCCGCTTACAATTTGACCACTAACTACGGTACGCTTTACGATACCAATGCTTTGAGTGTCGGTCAGACGATCAACGCCACACTAGCCGCAACCGATTCTCGCAATCCCTGGCGGACTCAGTCTAATTACGATGGTTACTGGCTTAAAGGAACAGGTACTCAGGTGGAAGTTAACCTCAGTGCTTCTTACGACACCTATCTATACTTGGTCAATCCTCGCACAGGAGAGATGATTGCCTATAACGATGATATCGGCGGCGGCAACGCTAATTCCCGGCTGATCTTTAACACTGAACTGGGTACTAATTACCTACTTTTGGCCAGTTCCTATGTCAATACTACTGGTAACTATACAATCGCCGTTAACAGTCGGAGTTAGGTTTAAGGTAGCTGGCGTGGTTTTTCGCTGAAGGCGGGAACTGTCCACCAAGCGAGCGCGTAAGACTGGATAGGATGATTCAACTGTTGACGATATAGCACCCGCATTTTATAACGTCCAGTTGTCGGAATCTGACAGAAAATATGCTCGACACTATCGACTTCGCTAACAGACGTGCAGATTTCTCGATGAGTATTTTGGCTATCTTCGGCCATGAGATAGAGATCAAGGTTGTTTAAGCCCTGATCGCGAAAACTTTCCCCCAGATCGAACTGTTGATTTTGATTGCCGTCATTGAGTTCTACCAACCGATCCCAGGCTAAAGTGATGGCGACAAAACTGCCTTGAGAGAGCGGTTGGTCAATCCGATAATCCTGATAACTTTGCTTTTCGACAGTATGATAACTCCAGCCGATCGCCGGCACGAGTCCCTGCGGTAGCCATTGTCGGTAGCTCAACTGTTGGTAGGCACGCCAAGCATTGAGGTGTCCTGCCCCCATTTCTATGTCGAGGGGAATTTTGGAGTTGCGATAGGCATCCGATTCAAGCCATGTCTGATTAGTTTTGCTTAAAACGGTGCGATTCATGCCCAATAGAGCGCCATCTCCTGGGTCTTGCAACTTGTCAGCCGAATTAAGTAGCACTGCCTTCATCACTTCATGGCGGCGGCTGTCGAGGCTCCAGTTGGGTTGGTTTTGGCGTATTTGGCGATCGCCATATTCTTGTAAGAGGGCGACTGTCCCTGTCACGTGCGGGGCCGCAAAACTCGTGCCACTCACTTCAGTCAAGGTTCCGGCCAGGTCGAAAACGGTGATTTTATTGCCGGGAGCAACCAAACCGATCGACCGCCTCGCACCATCGTTAATCTCACGTCGAATTAAACTCCGACCAATCCCGACGGGGAGCGCGCTTAAATTAGCAAAATCGACTTTAGTAAACTTGCCTTGCCGCTTGGCCGTGTAGGCGGCGGTAATGCCGTTGTAGTGGTCTGTCGGAATGGGAATGCCGCCTTTGCCCTGATTGCCAGCGATGACATAGAGCGTATCGTGGACTCGCGCCGACCAATCTATACACAAAGTTAGCAACGCTTTCCCATCAAGGGAAGCATTTTCTCTAGGATCTCGTTCCAAAGATTCGCCAAAACTAAAATTAATCGCTCGCACATCGCCGCTATTTTGCAGGGCAACGTGTTGGCTGGCCAGACATTCTTCAGGCTGTCCGTTGCGCTTGAGGGCCCCGATGGCTGAGGCATATAATTTGGCTGCCGGTGCGACTCCGCGCAGTCGCTTGTCTTGAGCGATCATGACACTGGCGACCATCGCGGCATGGTTGTCTAGATTAGCGTTTGATTTGACCGCTTTATCGCGAAAAAAGATACCTGCTAGTTTGAAGGCGGGATTCCAAGCGGCGATCTTATCGAAGCCAAATCGTCCGGGCCGGCCAATTTCGACTTGACCAATGCCGATTTTGCGGCCAGTTATATTGTAAGGCGGTTGATGGAGGCGGTAGGCGTTGATGCCTTGCTCTCCTGCCGATTTATCTAGGGCTGATGCTGGAGCGATCGCGCCTAATATTGCTAGACTCCATGCCAACTGTGCGATCGTGTGCTTCATCGGTTGTTTGCTTGCTGTGACCCCATCATTCATCATTTTAACGTTATAATCTTCCCGTTAGTAACGTTATCCTGAATAATTTCGTATATTCCTAAAAATTTACTTTAAAAACAGCTTTTATCGCTTAAGGAGCCACTAAATGGAAAGTCCTATCAGTCCAGGTCGGATGCCTCAAGACAACAAGCCTCAACCCCTTCCTGCGCGGGATAACCTGTCTTTTGGCTTCCCAATCTTCCTGCTCTCGGAGAGCGTCGTTTTCCTCAGTTTTTTCGCAACTTACATCATTCTTCGCCTAAAAACTCCCCATTGGTTTCCGCCTGGTGTTTCAGGGTTGGACGTACCTAGAGCGGCAATTAACACGGTAATCCTCGTCGCGAGCAGCTTTGTCATCTATTTTGCTGAACGCGAACTTAAACGTCACAATCTGGTTAGGTTCCGTCAATTATGGTTGCTAACCGCTATCATGGGCGTGATTTTCCTGGTGGGTCAGGCGATTGAATGGCGCAATATGCCTTTTGGACTTGATGTGGGGCCAGTTGGCGGCACGTTTTATCTGCTAACAGGTTTTCACGGGCTACACGTTTTCACAGGGATTGTTCTACTGTTGCTGATGTACGCTCGTTCTCTGGTTCCTGGCAATTATGCAGGTGGTCATGCAGGTGTGGGTGCAGTTAGCTTATTTTGGCATTTCGTTGATGTAATTTGGATTATTTTATTCTTACTCCTTTATATTTGGTAACGTTTCTTTAATCTGCTGATTTGTCGGTTTTAGGGAAGATTTACATAAGCCACTTGACAAATTTATTTTTAAGTTTGTAAAGTGCTTTTTAACTTGACAATTAACGGCTTGAGCGGTCTAACATTGAGATCTTCTATGACAATTTCAGAGAAGTTTTTCGCTAAATGATTTAAGAAACGCTATATTGCCTTAAATAGGCTGAATATCTTCGGCACTTTTTAACAAAATTTGGGGATTCGCTTGTTGAGGTGATACCATATTGACTTGACCTCGCACTTCTAGGACGACTTCGCGATTGAGCAATAAATTTCGACCAGTACTCGCTGTCTCCAGATTTGCCTCCCAAATTTGGGCAAGTTTATCCCTAATTTTTTTAAATTCCTGCTCATCTTGAAAATTGACTAAGGTAAAATAGCGTTTAATTCCTAACGTTTCAACTTCCAATGCATAGACATCAAATGCCACTTGGACGCTCTTGGGAAATTTGGTGAGTTTGCCCTTGAGGACTTTTTCCTGACCATGCCATTGCGTGAGGGAGTCAAGCACTTCTAAAGGTTTTTGGGCGCGAAGATCCAATCTGAGATGAGTTGGTTGCTCAGGTCGCTCTTGGAGGCGATAGGATAGCCGAATGAGATCGCCGCGAAACAGTTTTTCTGTCAGAGTGGGAGATTCTACGAAGATCGGAATGACTGCATCTTTGTACTCAATAACGAGTATTTTTCCTCCCTCTCCTACGGCATGGACTTTACCGATTAAATAAGATTGATTGAATAATTCGCCAGGAATCTCGGCTTCTCGTTGATAGGGAGGAAATTCGGCTTTTGTTGGCTCGGATTCTAAAACGGATACCGATTCTACTAAGATATGTTTCTGTGGGCTGGGGTTGGCGATAAAATGTCCTTTTAGGCAGACTAAATCGTGGCGTTTGACCTGACTGAGAATGCTGGCAGTAGAATCGTCAGAGGCTAACAAGGAAAACTCGCGATGGCTAAAAAAATCTTCTGGTTCGCGCACAGACAGGACAAACAGCCGAGAAGGCGCAAAAGCACCGTGAATTCTGCCCAGCAACCCTGTGCTTTCTAGTTCCTGTGACAGGCGTTTAAGATTCAACCCTTCGTAAGCTTGTACGTGGTAAGTGCAGGGTTGATCAGCCGCTTGCAGAGGTTTGAGGTGAAAACGAATGAGCCACCCAAAAAGCAAGATACTAACCGCGATAATTAAGAGGAATTTGAGCAAGGGGCGAATTTTTAGAGCCATTTGACGAGCAATACAATAGTTGATGGTTGATGGATGAGAGAGGTTGTTTATCAAGTCAATCTTAACAACATGAAAAGAGCGTAGAGGTTTCAGGGTGAAGATTCCAGAAAATGCAGTTATCCCAATTGAGTTAATTGTGGCAACGGGTGAAGCTGTTGAAGATAGAAGCGACGAATATGGAGTCTTTTATCAAGTTGCAGGAGAACTGGTTGGCTTAAACGGTGTAATCCTATCTGTTGTTACAATTTGGCTACAACGAAAAACTGATGGAAAGTTTCAGTTTGTGACACTTAAACCTTTGAAGGGGATTTAACATGGCACTAGAACTCTACCAGGAAGTTGCCTTAACTTGTGACTTGCCAGAATATGGACTCAGAGCAGGAGATATTGCAACACTAGTTGATTTTGTTTCTCATCCCAGTGGTGGTGAAGAGGGATGTGTGCTGGAAGTGTTTAATGCTGTTGGCGAATCTCTTACAGTGATAGCTGTCTCAATCTCTACAGTAGAGGCTCTACGCCCTGATGAAATTTTAACAGTTCGTTCTTTGGCAAAAATTGGTTAATATCAGGACTTACGCACTTCGGAAATTACGAACACTATCTATCTTAGGGAAGGTGGGCAATGCCCACCCTACGAATTATGAAGAAATTCATTATAATTTTGGTTCTTTGTTTTCTCGGTTGGCAGATATACACGAAATATCAAAGTTCTCGCTCTTTACACACCAGTAACCGAGAAGTACCAAGTTTAATAAATAGCCCAATTCCTCAGAAAGAACCCATTCCGTCTCCGTTATTCAGATGCGATGGCAGAACTCACTGTTCACAAATGACATCATGTGCGGAAGCAACCTTTTTCTTAAAAAACTGTCCAAACGTTAAGATGGATGGGAACAATGATGGCATTCCCTGTGAACAGCAGTGGTGTAAGTAGCCATTTTAGCTTCGCTTTCTGTTCTAATTTTGGTGTCACACTTGTTGAGAGTCTATGCAGAGGTGTAACTGTGACCTTTCAACTAACCAAAGTCTTCAAAAGAAGGGACTGGGTGAGGGTAGTACTAACTTTCTGATTGCCAGAGGGACTCAAGTGAATGTGATCTCGGTAGAGAGACTTAACAGAGGGTTCTGCTTTAAAATCACTTAAAAAATCGATGTAGGGAATCTGGCGAGTTTGGGTAAATTCGGCTAAGCGTTGTCTGGCTTTGCGTTCGTATTCTCTCGTCTCGCTGCCATCTACTTCTCTCAAAAGTGGGGTAATTGCTAGGATAAACTGAGCATTAGATTGAGTCACGATCGCTTGCATCTGGGCGATAGCTGCTAAATTAATACCTACGCGATCGCCTTTTTCGTCCATCACCTTCGCTAATTCTGGAATCGGACGGGGACGGACAAATAAGCGTTCTAAGACTTCTCCTAAAGCACCTGCGCTTTGGTGAATGGGATAGTTGCGATCGCGTCCGACCACCAGAGAAGTCGGTGCTGTGGCAAACAAATCGTCAGTATTGAGTAACAAGATAACCCCTTGTGCCTCAAATGTGCCAAATCGCTGAAGATAAGCTAGCTGATTGCGCGGCCCCCAAGAGTTAGCCGAAGCATTGAGAACTTCTACACTGGAAATGCTATTTTCACGGATTTTTTGCTCAATCAAAGCCGAAATTGTCTGCTGTTGATCTGTCCACCAGGCCCCATTAGCGATGGAATCCCCTAACAGCAACAGGCGCGTGGTTCCTGCCGGACGTTGCTTATCAATCGCCTGACTTCGCATAGAATACTGATTGATGGTCATTTGCTTACCAAAACGCCGCAGGGTTTGATCGGGGGCAAGTAAATAGCCAATCTCAGAATCGGCGATATAGAGAGGACGCTTACCCAAGCCTAACAGCCACCGCAAGGCTCCTTCTAGCAAGATTAAAAGCCCCAAACCCCCAACAACGACGAGTGCGATCGCTTTCACTCCAATTCATCCTATTTTAGGTAATTTCAAGCCGCAGATTGGTCATCAGATTGCTGATGGGAAGTCACCGTAGACAATTTGTGTCTGGCAACAGACTGTGACGGGGGTAGCATTTTCATTTCTTCGACTTTGAGCAAAATTAAATATTCATAAAACGCCTGCAACGTACACCAAGCAAACCCCGCTTTGCCGTCGAGAATGCCTCCTAGAATAAAATACATATAAAACCAACGCACGAGCGGACGTAAAGGAAGACGCAAAGATAAATCTTTTAAGGCTCGCCGCCGTTCTATTTCTGAACCCGCGAAGATTAATTTTTTCCAGTTAACCGAACCGTGTTGCAGTTGATAGAGGGTTTCTCTGGCTTCATCACTAGAATAGCGATTGTGTTTTTCAATCCAGCGATTGAGTCCCTTACTGCAAGTGTAGTGGGGATAGGTTGCTTGTAGGAAGTCTGTCGAACCAGAACAGACTTCTCGTTCGGTGTGACCGTAGTCGGTAAACCAAACGCTGCCTTTTTTCAGAAAACGCAGTTGATAGCGAGGATATTGGGTGCTGTAGCGAATCCAACGGTTCATAAACATCACCCGTTCGGCCACATAATAGCCAACTTTTTCGTCAGTTTGCATCGCTGCCAAACATTCTTGAAACAGTTCGGGGGTCAGGCGTTCGTCAGCTTCGAGTAAATACACCCATTCGTGCTTTGTCGAAATGGTTTCTAGCATCCAAGTGCGCTGTTTGCCATGACTTTCAAACTTGTGCTGTACGATGCGGACAGGATAGCGAGCAGCAATGTCAACGGTTCGATCGCCGCTAAACGAGTCTACCACAATAACATCATCCGACAGTAAGGCAGACTCAATACAAGCTGCAATGTCAATTTCTTCGTTATAAGTCAGAATATAAACAGAAAACATTAGCAAAAGTGTTTTTTAACTGAAAGATGAAGTTTTTGAACTCATTCAAGACAAAATATCGTGTATTGTCCCCAGAGAGGCGAAGCAATTCACCCTGCATCTTTATATTATTCCCAAGGTTGGATCGTCAATAGCAGAAGGTTTGTAAATTTTTCGCAATGATCGCTTGCCTTTCAATCGCTAGTGGTTTCTGCCCAACCTTGATGGACGGCAGCTCGCAGTTTGCTATACAGTCGAGAGCGATCTAGCAGAGGGGTAAACTGGTGAATGGAGCGTTCAGAACCCACGCTTAAAAATGCGCTCTCTTGAGCATTGTTGGGGCTTTGGTCCAATGAATCTTCTGGGGAAGGTTGAGTTAGGAAGTTACGCTCGTCCCAGACAGAAATCGAGGAATCAGACACAACGCTAGTCGCTTTCCCGTTGCGATTCGAGGCAACTGAGTTCTCAACGGCAGCAATCAAGGAAGAAACGCCTTTGACTCCTTGAGTGTCTGTCAGTTGGGCAGTTGCTGAACGCCAAGAAGATTCGCTCGGCAGATAAAAAGGGGCAAGATTGCGACAAATCAGGCGTTCAAAGTCATGGCTGAAGTGAAATGTCGGCTGTCCCTTGCGCCGCCATAGACTCAGAATGTGTTCAACAGAGATAGCTTTATAGCGTCCTTGGTAGAGGGCTTCGACAATTGCCAGACGAATCCAGTAAACGGAATACAACTTCAACCAATCATTAATTAACCTTAATAGGTTAATATCTGCCAGTTCAAATCCGTAGCGCGTCAATAACGCCGAAATTAAGGCAGTGGTGCGTTGATCGGGCTGGAGCATTTTTCTTCCCTAACGCTCAATCATTCGGCTCTGGGTTGAGGGAACTTAATTATCAGCTTCTGAGTCATTAAATACTATAGCGAATCTCAATCATTCGTACCAATGTAGCACGGACATCCTTATTTGTCTGCTAAGCTGTGACGCATTTAGATTGCCTATTCTTAGCGGGCAAGATGCCCACAATATTTTTAAGGCTTGAAGCCTCAAAAAATAAAGATTAACCTCAATTCCCAGGATTTACCACCTGTTGGTTGTGTTTGAATCTGGCGGATAAATTCACGAAAGTAAAATCGCCGTTCTGATTCTGAGAGATCGCGCCAAAACTCAGGAATTGATACTGCCTGGGCAATGATTGTTAAGTCTCCTGGTGGCAGTTGGTCGAATTGCGCTTGAATTTGAGCAATTTCAACCTTGAGTTTGTAGCGGCGCAACTGGGCAGTTTCCTCATCGAGAATGCCTTGTGTTTGTAGGGTTGACACTTGTTCGAGATGGGATTGCTTGGTTTGAAGGGTCGAGCGCAACCGTTGTTTAATCCCGTCTAAATTAGGTAAATTTAACTGCGCTACCGTTGCGGGTAAATCTTCACAAATGCGAGCAATCGTGGCTTCTAACACCGCTTGATAGGACATGGCTTTACATTTCGGCGATCGCAGACAGCGCATCGGACGCAGGTAGAGATATTCTGTCGTTTGGTTGGGACGAGTCACGCGGGTTACTGTCATCGGCGACTGGCACTCGGCACAAGCGACTAACCCTGCTAGAGAACGGGGCGCACTGGCAGTTCGCGAACTCATCTGGCAGTTACGGCGCAGCAAGCGATCAATTTGAGCCGCTTCAGAGCGTTCGAGAAGGGGAACGTGGGTATCGGGGATAATATCTTGGCAATTATAAGCTAAATCGCCGCGATAGACAGGATTTGTCAGCCAACGGCGGCCCGTCGATACCGAAATTTTCTTGCCGTAGCGTTTTTCTAGATAGCGAACTGCCCCCCGCACTGAACCAAACAGCAAGAAGCGTTCAAAAAACTCTTTGACGACTGGGGCAGTACTGCGGTCGAGAAGGTAGCGGTCTTTGCCTCGACGGTAGCCATAGGGCGCTCTGCCGGGTGGCGGTAGTGTTTTAAGACGGTTACGGGCGTGTCCCTGCTTCAGGCGATTGCTGCGTTGGATATTTTGAATTTTTTGTAAGTTTTTGGCTAAATTTGTTCTAAATTCTCCGAAATTACCAGAATTAATCAAAGAAGAACGGTAATCTTGCTCTTTAGTGACTACCTCAATGCCGAGCGATTCTAAGAGGTTGAGGCGATCGCAGATTTGGTCGAGAGTGTCTCCTAATTCCTCTAAACGGCGAATCAGCAGGCAGTTGGGGGGATCGTTTTGGCAATCGCTCAGGAGTTGCCCCAGTTGCTGGCGCTGACCGAGGTCTTGGTAGAAGCGATCGACTTCAAATCCCTCCCACACAACTGGATCGGGGAGGGATTCGAGCAAAGGATCGCTGTAGCAATAAGCAAGTGTCTTCATCCCCAAAAACCAGATTGATTAGATAACAGCATTAGTCTGAGAGCTGTGTTACATTTTTTAATGAGTCCATCGGCTTACCCCAGCAACAAGGCGAATCTTTTTAAGCTTTGATAGAAGCAGTAAGCCACGCCATAGTACGCTTAATATAGACAAAAACTGACTCCCAAGGCCAGGCTCTCGTGCCTGGGAGGTAGTAGCCGATTCTCAATTCATCCATTCGATAGCCCATTTTAGCTTCAATGTTTTCTAAACAAGTTACAGATTCTAAGATCTATCAGTGGTTTGAGGAACGCCTGGAGATCCAAGCGCTCGCTGACGACGTCACCAGCAAGTACGTTCCTCCCCACGTCAACATTTTCTATTGTCTGGGAGG
>JBGTNM010000397.1:0-3073 GCA_041743025.1 Microcystaceae cyanobacterium | reverse complement strand
GGATGAATGGCGATACTCTTTTCCCGCACTTTTAGAAAAAGTCGTTGCATTCTTCGACCAGTTTCTAACAATGTTGCCACTGAATTATCCTTGCTGGTGATTAGAATCCAACCTGCCGATTCTGACACTTCTTTTTTAATTTTATCAATGCCCTGCTCTCGGAAATCTTTCGTTATTACATTGTCTTTGTCATAAAAATTCCGCACCACCCAGCCAGAAAATCCTTCTATTTCCATACCAGCCGTTGTCAATCCGTCACGATGTCTATCAGCATCTTTACTAGAGAATCTGATCCAGTCGGCTAACTCTTGCTGCGCTGGGTTGCGATAGGCTTGAAGGCGATTAGCAACGATTGTTTGCGCGTTTATATATTGACTTTCTTTACTGGTAATAGGCAGATAATGAATAAATTCCGGTTCTGAATTGACAAGATATTTAGTATCTTCTTTTTTCAATACATCACTTAAAAAATTAGACCGCACGGTGCGACGATTTTTGATTTGGGTAATGTCAAAAGGATTTTTTGATTCCATTTTGTTCAATTTTACTTCCATTACCTGTTCGTCCTGATTGGTCATAGCTAATAAATTCCAATCGCAGGCGTAGCCAAAAGCACCAGCAGCATACTCCAGGTTTTGAAGGAACGTGCCTATCGATAAAATAGTTTCTCTCTGAGTCGGGTCAACAGCAGGTAGCCATTTACTTTTGTCGTTACTGATAATCCAGTGGTAAGGTTCGAGATATTGAACAAACCACGGCTGCGTATTGTGACCACTCGGTGCGAGAGAGGCAAAAAACAAAATCTCTTTCTCGTCTGGCTTGAGAGTTTTGTTTTTATCGTCTGTGGCTTTTATCTCTGTCCTTAGAAGATTATTTTTGTCGCTGAATAAATAAGATGTTGTCCCGACTGTAATTGTCGTCCCGACCGCAATGCTGATAAATTTTCTTTTGTTCATTTCAATGATTTACTTAATGGGATTCGATTAACGGTTCTAGTGGGAATGCTAACCACGACCAAACGTACATTAAAACAGATGGAGAAAAGACGATCGCTAGAACAACGGTGACAATCCGTACTCCTTGAAGGGACAAGCTCCATTGCTGGGCGATTGCTGCACATACTCCGGCAATTAATTTATGGCGGCGACTACGGTAAAAAATGGCAGTTTGTTTCCCGGCAATATTTACTGTTGTTTGCGACTTCTTGACGGTGAGAATCAAAGATAAAATCAGTCCAATCGCACCAAAAACCGCCGATGGGATGCTAATAATTGCTAACCAGTGCATAAAAACCATTCCTGTAACTAGGTTTCCATGCCAGGAAGAGGCAGGACATTGAAAAATGATAGCTTCTGCTTGACAACCAAAACGTTCTGCTAAACCTATTCCGCTCCAAGCTACTAAAAGCGGTAAAATCGCGTAGACAATACAAATGCCAAACAAAGCCAAGTGCCAACGGATTGAAAGCGATCGCATTATCGCAATTGAAGCGATCGCTGGACCCACAAGCAATAGGATTAAAATCAAAGGCAAGTAAATCATAGATTTTCTTAAACTTAAATAAGGTCAAATAAAAGTTTCTGATTTAGATTTGATGGCTGGTTTTTAGGGTCAATCAACGAGCCGAAATCGTTTGCCCCTCTTGGAATGTTCAAGCTTTCGATAAGCCTGTTTGATTTCTTCAAAAGTTGCAGTTTTGTTTACTCCCAGGGTGGCATAATAGTCCTTAAAATCTGTTGTAGTAGTTGGCATTACTGACCTCTCGGTTCTCCGGCAGTGGGTTATTAGTTATAAATAAGTTTCTTTCGCTCTTTAGTTGTTCAAAATCCACAGGGCAATCTCGATCCATGTTCCCGGCAATACCATTGGCGATCGCTTGCTTCACTGGAGAAGATTCGATCTATGTTCCGGCTTCGGTTCAGCTGATTTGTCAATTCAACTTCACCACCATCAAGCCAACATTTTTGCCTTCAAAAAATCCGATGAATGCCTCCACCGCTCGCTCGATTCCGGTCACCACTGTTTCCTTGTTTTTCAGTTTGCCAGCTTTGAAATAGCCGCCTACTTCTCGTTCAATTTCATTCTGACGAGCCAACGAATCACTAACGATTAACGCCCGGTACTCGTCAAATTCTTGTTTTTAGCGTCAAGGTTTATCTTCGCAACGCCCAAGTTTGGGTTAAATCTCAGATTGAGTTTTTTAGCAGCAGATTTAATAATTTCCTTCGGTTCTTACTGACTACTTACTCCATCAGTCGTGCGTCCGCTCATTTCACTCTCGTGGATGCGGTAAATGGCGATCTCCTCTGCACGTCCCTGACCATCAATCCAGGTCCGATTGATAGCAGGTGACAGCGTTGGATTACGTTCTTTGATGAACTGCATAGCCTGATCAATGTCTTGCTGCTCACTGAGACGCTCGGCTTGACCCGTAACAATTACACTACGCCAATGATCGGACTCGTGGATTTCTTCAACCTGTAGGCAAACTTCTGGATTCACTTCTATGTCATGAGTCTTCATACCGACCGTTGTAAACAGGTAGATATCCTTTTCTTTGAGATAATAATTCATTGGCATTACATAGGGTTTTCCTTCATGTATGTAGCCAAGATGACCGTATCCTACTTTTTGCAAGAGGTCTCGTATTTCTTTTAAACTCATTTCATCAATATCTAACATAGTGATTCTCCTCTTTTAGATTCAGTTGTCTTTGCTGATCAGACCTTTAGTTATGTTTGAATTCAGGTTACAAAATTTCTACTGGTTGCTTCTCAAGCGCTTCTCGCACGATGTCAGCCGTATGCTCGTTGATTGCAGTCTTAACTGATTCGCTTAGAGGTATTCTGATAGCAGCGTGGGGACTTTGGAAGGTTTGTTGAGCATCAGGTTGTTGGCAAGCAATCATCGTTTTGACGTGTTCCAGTTCATCTTCCCTAATAGCAACAAATACATCGTAGAGATTTTCAATTTTGGGACGACGTTCTTGAGGAACTCGTGTAGTTTGAAATTCATCAAATAAGTAAAGATCGCCATCCTGGTAGTAATTAATGGCGATTTGCGGTGCTGGCAA
>JBGTNM010000396.1:0-20694 GCA_041743025.1 Microcystaceae cyanobacterium | reverse complement strand
TTGACTAAAGCTTTTGTAGGTAATTAATAACAAACAAAGCGAAATGATCCCCAAGATTAAAAGTGGCATCAAGTCGGGTACTTTTCCCCAAAGCAGAATAGCACGATAAGCTTCAATGAGATGAGCCATTGGATTGAGATTGTAAACGGCTAAATACTGTACGGGAACTTTACTCGTATCATAAAAAATAGGGTTGAGGTAAAAAAAGAGATTGAGCAGTACACCGAGAATATGTTGTGTATCGCGAAAAGTAACATTCAAAGCAGCGACTAGAAACGTCAAACTGAGTGTCAAAACAAATTGGAAAATTAATAAAATTGGCAATAGTAGAATCGTTGGTTTTAACCAACTATCACCCACAAAAAGTAATAAAATAGGTAGGGCGATGAGAAAGTTAATAATATTGGTCACGATCGCAACTACTGGTAAGCTCGCGGAGGGAAACCCAGGTTGTCGAATAAGTTCTCGATTATTGGTAATGGCACTGGCTCCCTGAAAGAGAGACATTTGAAACCAAGTCCAAACTAGCATTCCAGTAAAGATAAAAGCAGCATAATTAGGAATGTTTATTGACAGAATTGAACGAAAAACAAAATAATAAACTACTAATTGCATAAGCGGCGTAATCAAAGACCAGGCAATTCCTAAAACTGAGCGCTTGTATTGAATTTTGATATCCCTAATGACTAGCTCACGCATCAGATTTAATATATAAACGATTCTCTTAACTCGTTTTTTACGTCGAGGGGGTAGATTTTTATCACTCAGTCTTAGCAACATTTTTTTCATCTTATTAGTCCTAAAATTTTAATCATAGTGTTAAACTCGTAGATAGGTATTTTTTCTAAAGCTTTGTTTGGGAAAAATAATCGTAATCATTTGATGATAAAGATTGCCGACTGCGAGCATCAAAAACATGAGGATTTTTTTCTGTTTAATATCTGTCAGCGTCAGATCTGCTGGTTGAGGTCGTTCACGCTTGAACTGAGTTAACTTCGGAAAAGTAAGTTTGGCGAGACTGAAGATCGTTAATTTATATAATTGAGGACGTATGAAGAGAGCCAGATAGTCTACTTTTAAGGTGGCTTTAAGCCAAAACAGCGTCGTATGATAATCTTGCTGGAAGTAACTTAAACGAGCAAAATATAGATATAAATTGCTTTTAGATAATCGATAAATCATCATCGGTAAATCGGGATGTCTTTGGGCAACAATTTCTAATAACAAAGCATGGGAGCGTGACATCGTTTGATAGTTTCCAGACATACTCCCCGAACACTTACGATAACCCACTAAAAATTCTTGAACCGCTTTGAACTGATAGTTTTCGGCAATGCGTAGAGCAAGTTCCCAATCTTCACAACCTTGCGCGTCGTGTTTTTTTAATTCACTGTTATAGCCATTAACCTCCTCTAGACAAGTCCGGCGAATTAATGCACAGCTAGCATTGCCAAGAAAGTAATGACAAACCAGTGTTCCATAAACATCTCCTTCAATTTCAACCACCCGAAATACTCCAGTTAGCTTGTCATTTTCATCAATATCTACTGACCAAGAATACACTAAGCCTACTTCTAAGCCTGCTGATAAGATACACTGCACTTGTTTTTCAATGTTGGCAGGAAACCAAATATCATCAGCATCAATCGGTGCAATAAACTCGCCTTTAGCAGACTGAATTCCTAAATTTCGGGCGGCGGCAACGCCTAAGTTTGACTGCTGTAATAACTGCACTCGCCTGTCTCGTTGAGCGATTTCTCGAACCAGTTGGGCTGTTCGATCTTGGGAACCATCATCAATGACTAAAACTTCTAAATTTTGATAGGTTTGGTTGAGGACAGAATTTAAAGTTCGTTCGATAAAATCTCCTGCATTGTAGGCAGGAATAATGACCGACACTAGAGGAAGATGAGATGCAGGCTGCTCACTTTTCATGCGTGTTAACTTCCTCGTTTAAAACCGTGTCTTTGTTGGTGCCACTGCCAGGCATGGCGAAGCATATCTTTAAGATCGGGATATTGTGGCTGCCAGCCGAGAATTTCTCTTGCTTTTTCACTACTACTGACCAATATTGGTGGATCGCCAGGACGACGCTCGTTTTTAATCGCATGGATTGGCTTTTGGGTTACCTCTCGACCCATTTCAATGACCTGTTTGACAGAATACCCGTTACCGTTACCTAAATTAAAAACATCACTGCGATCGCACGATAGCAAGTATTGCAAACCCAAAACGTGAGCGCGAGCAATGTCAACGACATGAATATAATCTCGAATACAAGTGCCATCTGGAGTAGGATAATCTGTGCCAAAGATCGTGATGGATTGCTCCTGGTTTAAAGCAGCTAGCAAGACTGAAGGAATCAGATGAGGTTCAGGATCGTGGTCTTCTCCAAGCTGTCCGTCTGGAGAGGCTCCTGCTGCATTAAAGTAGCGAAAGCATATTGATTTGAGTCCGTAAGCTCGCTCAAAATCAGCGATAATTTTTTCTGTCATTAACTTACTCTTGCCGTAGGGATTGATGGGATGCTGGGGGTCGCTTTCTGTGACAGGTACTGTTTGAGGGATACCGTAGGTAGCGCAAGTTGAAGAAAAAACGAGATGGTTGACAGAATTTTCGACCATTGCTTCTAATAACGTTAATGTTCCTGCGACATTATTTTGATAATACAGGGCGGGATTTTGGTTAGATTCTCCCACATAAGCATAGGCGGCAAAATGGATAACGGTTTCAATCGGATAGTTAATAAATATTTGTCTAAGTAAGGAACGGTCACGTATATCCCCAACAATCATCGGGGTTTTAAGAACGGTTTCGACAATATCTCGATGCCCGCGAGTCAGATTATCAAGAATCATTACCTCATAGCCATATTCTAAGAGCAGTCGTACTGTCTGTGAGCCAATATATCCTGCGCCGCCAGTTACTAGAATCATCTTGGTTGTTTAACTTATTATTTCCAGTATTAATAACTTTTGTGTAACCATAACACAGGTTTTATGAAAACGCGAGAAACCCACTTAAAAATAGTACATTTTGTCAAAAAAATTGTCTAATGATCGAAAAAATAGTCATAAGTTTAAGTGTTTAAATTTTTGGGCTCTTGGGAGAGCCAAACACTATTTTGAGGGCTTTAATTCATTTTTTCCCTAGTGAGCAGTACGGACAAATCCTCCTTTGAGTCCTAAAATAGGCTCTTTCAACTCAACATTAGAAGGTACTTTTTTCACACAAGGCAAGGGAGAAGCTGAACATCCTCCTTGGCTAGAGATAAAGTAATCAATTCCATTAACCTGCTGTTGAGTAGTTACAGAGGCACGAAGGTTCGGAGGTAGCAGCCAGTAAGCTTGTAGGGAGGAGGGGTTAATAATAACTGCCAATCCCAAACTACAGGCAAAAATTAGGATAACTGGCAATTTAACTCGCTCTAGAGGATGCTTCGAGTTTTTAAAAATTAACTCGATTTCCGTAAATTTTTTAGGTAATGATATTTCACTCCAAACCGCAATTGTAAGAGCAGGTAACACCAGTAAATAACCGATGCCAAAACGAATAAGTGGGCCTTTAGAGATAATGAATAAAATCCCCAATATACCGAGTGCTAGTAGCCAAATTTTTCCGGTATGTCGCTTATTGTTAAAAGTCCATCCTAGATAAAGACTGCATACCCCAGAAACAATGACGAGAAACGCCATCACTTGATTTAAGGTTCTCCCTTTTAACCACTGCCAAAACAGCCAGAGATGAGTATTTTGCTCAGCAGGAGGAGAGCCGTACCATTCAGTAAGGCTTTGGGTTTCATTAGCAAACTGCTGTGTTTCCCCAACTGATAAAGACCAAGGAACGTTGAGGCAGAACAAGTCGGACGGATAGAGCGGACAGCCAGAGATGGTATAACCTGTTAAAACAGTTGATAGCAGCAGAATGGCGATCGCTGTTCCCCCTATTAGCAGATGACGCAGTGACCACCGACTTTGAAAACCGTAGAATAGGCTAGCAACAACCCATAAAGGCAGGGCAGAAAGCTTGATCGTGACGGCTCCTACTGCCAGGATTAACGGAATGATCGCGCTCTGAATGTGACTTTTTTGAGGCGTTGACTCAGCAACGACTAAAATTGACCAACTAACCACCTCAACTAATAAAGCAATAGGAAGATCGGGAGAAGGTGATACTAAAATAAGCTGCATTTCTTTGGCTACAGCTAAATAACCTAAAAAAAGAAGAAAAAAACCGACTTTAAAGCGATCACTCAATCTAGCTTGTCCTGATCGCCAGCGAGACAGACAGATCAAAAAATGCAGCAGCGCAACGCACAAAATGAATCCATTGAGGAGCGAACCGGCTCGAAAAGCAATAGCACCGCCGTTGAGAGGAGCATTCAGGGCAAACCAAGTCGAGGTGATACCTAAATTTTTTCTAATGAGTGCCAAGCCTGAAACTGTGCCAAACTCAGACAACCAGCGTATTGCTGTGTAGTGATAGAAAGTGGATTCAACCCACCTGACAGGCTTTACTGTCAATAACGCCATGCCAACGACTAAACCCAATCCCCCGATTAGAGTAATGCCTGAAATGCGCTGAAGCAAGGCGGTTAAGGTTATACGAGTCGAGGGTAACGCCACTGCCAAAGCACCTAGAACGAGAGCAACTGTCAACCCCACCAACGGCGAGAGAGGATAAAACAGAGAAACTGCCTGTAGCGTCACCGCCAGCAAAATCAGTCCCAACCAAACGGCGGTAATGGCGCGATCGCTCAAGCGCCCGAACCCCTCTGCCGCTATCCGATTGAGCAGTGCCAAGCCCATTGACCCACTAACAAGTACCAAAAGTACCCAAACGAGAAGACAATAAACCATACCCTCGATTAACTAGCTAACGGCAGATGATTGACTTGGTGTCTGGACGGTTTGTTAACGAACTCCTCATGGTAGGAGCGTTCTGTATTGACCCTCCATAAATTATGATTGGCTCCCATAATATTTTCAGCCGCCAGCAATCCCGCCAACATGGAGTGATCTTGATTATTGTAGCGGTGCATTCCGTTACGGCCAATGGTTTGCAAATTCTCAAAGGTATCGAGATAATCTTGAAGGACTTGCAAATGTTGGCGATAGTCGGCATCATAAACGGGATAAGCCTTCGGTTGGCGAATGACCGTCCCATCCTCAATTTTTGCCAGACTGTCAACCAATCCTAAATCGACCACTTCCTGAGAGGCTAAACTAATGAGATCTCGATCTGACAATTCCCACAACGCATCTCCTCGACTGCAAAAATACTCCATCCCCAGACAGGTTTTGCCAGGTTCGGGAACCATTGCCGGACTCCAGTTTTTGAAGTTTTGAATGCGCCCAACTTTAAACTCTGGTGCGTGAATATAAATCCAGTTATCCGGGAACAGATTGTCTTGATTGATAATCAGGGGGACGATGAGAAAATCTCGGTACTTCAGTCCACGAGCCGCTTGGAGAAACCGTTCAGGCGGTAGCGGATCGAGTCGGTGTAGGAGAGTAGTAATGGGCATACTAGAAACAAAATTCTCTGCTTCAATGGCGAAGGTTTCTCCCTCTCGCCGCACGATAATTTGTTTAATGCGAGTGCCATCGCGTTCGATGCGAATCACTTCAGTATTAAGATAGACGGGAGACCCTTGAGCATTCAACTTTTCTTCAAAGCGTTCCCACATCATGCCAGGGCCGAGTAGAGGATAATCGAACTCTTTAATCAGGGTTTTAGTCCCGTTGCTGCCAAATAAAGCATCAAAAACTGCTTTTTTGAGGGATAATCCCTTAATGCGTTGAGCAGCCCAATCCGCCCGAATTTGTGTACAGGGAATACCCCAGACTTTTTCGGTGTAACTTTTGAAAAAAGTTTCGTAAAGACGCTGTCCAAAGCGATTCGTTACCCATTGCTCGAAGTTGTCTTCTTCTGGCAGAGGGTTTACTTTTGCCTTGAAATAGCTGTACATGATTAGCAAGCTATCTAACAACCCTAAATTAGAAACGGCATTAAGCGGTTCTAACGGGTAGCTGAAAAATTTCCCGTTGTAAAAGATCCGTGAAAGTCTGGGAACTTTAATAAAGTCGTTGCCTAAAACTTCCTGCCATAAGTGTTGAACTTCGGGAACTTGCGTGAAAAAGCGATGTCCTCCAATATCAAAGCGATAACCTTTATAAGTTTCGGTGCGGGAAATGCCTCCTACCCGGTCTGCTCTTTCTAAGGTGATGGAGTGAATGCCGTGTTTGGCCAGATGATAGGCAGCCGTTAATCCCGCAGGCCCCCCACCGATGACGACCGTAGAATAGGAGTCGGGATGGCGGTTATGGGATGGGACATTTAAGGCGAGCGCTTGCATCAGGTTTTCTCCAAGTAAAGGTTTGGGGTGAGAGTAGAAGGGGATTTAACGCAGAAACACTCGGCTCGTCAGCCAATAACGGGCCGTCCCCATCGCGAACGCTAGACCGCTATAGAAGTAATAAAACCAGTGCCAAGGCAGAGTTTGTAACGTAAACAAAACCCCGCGTTTTTGCCAGAAAAATTGGTAAACGGGCGCATTAAGCACTAGTAAGCCCAAAATGATAAGTCCAGCCAGAATGAGTAAAGCCGGAAACCAGATGACCCCCACCAGAACCACCAGCAATCCGTAGGTGAGAATGACGCTAGCGCGACTCGACCATTGCAAGTTAAGATCGTTGACCAAATGGCGATCGCGGTGAATCAGTTCCGTCCAAGGCAAGGCGCGGTAAAAAAAGTCTGCTCTCAGCAGCGAATAAGCCGTCCAATGCTTGAGATGCTTGACTTGAATGTCTTTACACAGGCGAATTGGGTAGTCGGCGGCTTTTAGTCGATAGCCTAGCTCGATATCTTCGATGCAAGGACGGCGGTAGCCTTCGTCAAAACCCCCCATTTTTAGAAAAATATCGCGGCGAATGGCACCACAAGCCCCCCAAAAGGTTGAAGCGTCTTCAGAGGCGTTCTGATGAGTATAGTGATGGAATAAATTTTTATACTGTGATAAAAAATTGGCTGCCCCCGGTTTATCGTCATAAGAACCAATCAAAGCGGCGAGTTGGGGGTCATCTTGAAACACTTGCGCCACTTTAACCAGCGTATCGGCATGAACGGTAACATCTGCATCGATAAAAAAGAGAATGTCTCCCGTCGCGATTTTGGCTCCTCGATTTCTGGCGGTAGCTGGGCCTTGAGTGGTGGGTTGCCGCAACACTGTTGCGCCACAGGCTTCGGCCACTTGCCAGGAACCGTCAGTATCCCCATCAGCAACGACAATGAGTTCTTTGGGAAAAAGCTGGGTACTGGCCAAACTCGCCAAGCATTGACGAAAACTATCGCCGCCGTTATAAACCGGAATAATGACTGATAAGGATACATCGGCAGAGAAAGACAACTTTTAAGTCCTCAACCAAAATGTAAGCGTTGCCACAATTTATTAAAAAATTGTTTTGCTCATAATTTAGTTTAAGTAACCGATGTTAGTTTTAACGTCAGCGTAATGTTTGCGTTTATGTATAACTTCTGATTTTTGGGAATAATTTTTTGGCGAAATATTAAGTAGCGACACCGCCTTAGTTCACATGCCCTAACCAATATCCTCTTTTCTGGATCGAGGAATAGGGAACGCAGACAGCTTTTCGCAAGTCATCTGTATCACCTTCAGCACCAAAGAGACTGGAGTAATGACGTGAAGATTGCCTTTGAGGAGTATTGCCAATGACAAAACTGCGAGTGGGGTTACTGTTTGGCGGACGCTCAGGAGAACATGAAGTTTCGATTAATTCCGCTAGCGCGATCGCCCGTGCCTTACAAAGGGGCGGAAATCTGGCAAAATACGAGGTTTTACCCCTATATATTCAAAAAAATGGCATTTGGTCAGATTCAGAAGTAGCTCAGCAAGTTCTCAATACTGGCAAACCTCTCGCTGCCGACGATACCAATCGACAGCAGTTATGGCAATTCCCCCCCCAAGTTAATGAAGTCGATGTCTGGTTTCCTATTCTCCACGGCCCTAACGGGGAAGACGGAACCATTCAGGGATTGCTGACGCTGATGCAAGTTCCCTATGTGGGAAGTGGCGTTTTGGGGTCGTCGCTGGGAATGGATAAAATTGCGATGAAAACCGCCTTCACGCAAGCGGGATTGCCACAAGTTAACTATCTGTCTGTAACGCGGTCGCAAATTTGGTCAAATCCCTGCGTTTTTCCCAAGCTGTGTGACCAAATTGAACAAACCCTCGCTTATCCCTGTTTCGTCAAACCCGCGAATTTGGGGTCATCTGTGGGAATCGCCAAAGTGCGATCGCGTTCTGAGTTAGAAGCCGCTTTAGACAGTTCCGCCAGTTACGATCGCCGTATTATTATTGAAGCAGGCGTTGAGGCCAGAGAAGTTGAATGTGCCGTCTTAGGCAATGACTCCCCTAAAGCTTCGATTGTGGGTGAAATCACCTACGACAGCGACTTTTACGACTACGAAACCAAATACACCGACGGACGCGCTCAATTACACCTGCCTGCCAATCTTCCTGATCACATTGTCCCTCAAATCCAGGAAATGTCTCTTAAAGCTTTTAGTGCCGTCGATGCCGCAGGACTAGCGAGAGTAGACTTTTTCTACGTCGAAAAAACGGGGGAAATTTTTATCAATGAAATTAACACCCTGCCTGGTTTTACGGCGTTCAGTATGTATCCTCAGCTTTGGAATGCCAGTGGCGTTTCTTTTGAAGAGTTGGTAGACCGCTTAATTCAATTGGCATTAGAAAGACATCAGGGTTAAATCAGTTATCAGTTAGTAATTTAAGCTAACCCTAATCTCTGTTTCACTTCTTCTAGTGAAATACCACCTTGCTCTTTCAAGCTAGTTTTTGATTGCTCCAAAATTGCTAAAAATTCGGGGTTTTGGCTAAGACTCAGATCTTCTAGTTCATCTTCCGTAATAGGCATTAGCACCGCAATAGGGTGTCCATCTTGAATAACGACTAGTTTACCTTCCCCCAATTTTTGGACGTAGGTTGCGAGAGAGTCCGTAGCTTTAGCTAGATCGAGGTGTTTCATAAATCTAAGTATCTATTGCCAATTCGTACCTGATTACTTTCTTTTACTCCAATTGCCAGAATTCGGACAACTTGATCTGGATCTTCCTCTATATCGTAGTACACCCGTAGATTCCCAATACGCAACTTCCAAGTTGCAATATTATTTGGGCGCATTGGTTGACGGTTTCGAGTCGCGATGTTGGGTTGGTATGGTAACTGCTCTTCAATCGCATCAACTAATGTCCGTTGATCCCGAACGGATAAAAACTGTAGATGAGTTTCAGCTTCTTCGGAGAAAATTACTCGGTAGGGCAAAACCTAAACCTTACAAGCCAATCATTGGTCAGATAAAGGATAACATAACGTCTGCGGCTAATAAACAGGTTTTTTCGTCTCCCTCCGAGTTACACTATAAATAGAAAAATGAAGTTTTGTAACAAACTACTCAATGGTTGCTGCTGTCTTTTTAGAAAACGTTTACAAAATCTACGACAAAATTCCCGTTATTAATGACTTATCCTTCTCCATCGAAGCGGGAGAAATGTTTGGATTGCTCGGCCCCAACGGCGCAGGAAAATCAACGACCATACGGATGTTAATTACCCTAACTCGGCCTTCTCAAGGCAGAATTGAAGTAGCGGGTTATGATGTACAACGCTACCGAGAACAAGTCAAGCGCAATATTGGCATTGTCCTACAGCAAACCAGCGTCGATGCCGACTTGACGGTTTGGGAAAACCTAGAATTTCATGGCAGAATGCACCACATTCCCAACCCCAAACGCCAGCAATTGATTAACCAATGGCTAGAATACGTTGAACTAAGCGATCGCAGAGATGCTACCGTTAAAACACTCTCTGGTGGCATGAAACGCCGCTTACAGATTGCTAGAGCGTTGCTACACCAACCCCAAATCTTATTTTTAGACGAACCCACCGTCGGTTTAGATCCGCAAAACCGCCGCCGTCTCTGGGAAGTCATTCGAGATCTCAACCGCCAAGGGATGACCATCTTGCTGACGACGCACTATATGGAAGAAGTCGAATTTTTATGCAACCGCATCGGTATTATAGATAATGGCAAACTGATCGAATTGGGAACGCTCTCGCAATTGCGTAACAAATACGGCAAAGGGTTGGTCATGACGCAAAATGGCGATCGCTTTGACTATCGCTTCTTTCCCACGCTTGACGATGCTAATGCTTATCTCGATTCCCTGCATGATAAAACAGGCGTGATGTGTCGGGAATCGAACCTAGAAGATATTTTTGTGGAATTAACCGGCAAAAAGCTAGATTAGATGGAAAATTGGTCATTAACTATCCGACAGGAAATCGCTGCGGATGCTACGGCGATTCGTACTGTTTTAGAACAAGCTTTTGGTCGTCCTGCCGAAGCAGATTTAGTCGAAGCACTGCGCTGTCGAGACAAACTAGCCTTATCATTAGTGGCGATCGCTAATGGCTCTATTGTGGGATATATTGCCTTCAGTCCGGTGACGATAGGAACGAGTGCGATCGCCGCATTAGGACTCGCACCTGTCGCTGTTCTTCCCGCTTACCAGCGACGCTCAATCGGTTCGCAACTGGTATGCCAAGGACTCGCGGCGTGCCAACAAGCAGGTTATGAAGTCGTTACAGTTCTTGGCCATGCCAATTTTTACGAGCGTTTAGGGTTTGAGATTGCGTCAAACTACGAGATTTGGTTTTCTGAAGATGTCCCCATTGAAGCCTTTCGGGTTAAAGCGCTGCGATCGGGTGCTTTGAGAGGTAAAGGGGGAAAAGTTGGCTATCAACCACAATTTGGCTCTGTTTAAAGTGAAGTACAGCTAATTTGATTCCCGATTCCCTGTTCCCTGTTCCCCAAAAGATTGTATCAATATTTTTATACTTCTTTACAAAAAAAAATGATTAGTTTCTAAAGTTTATTTTTGAAAATTAAATTTAAATAAATATCAACAAAATTACGTATTTAGAAAAAAGAATTAATGCAAGGATCGGGGATTTTAACTAGTAAATTTAAGCAAAAATTTACTATCATTTGGCTAGGGCATCTCTATCATTGTCCTAGCAGCGTTCACCGAATCGTTTTTCCTCGTTCGCTTAGTGTTCAAATAAGGTTTAAAATCGGTAATTCTTATGGCTTCTATCACAAACAAGCTAGGAATCGCGGCACTTGGAGCTGCTTTGGGTGTGGGAATTCTGACTCCATCTGCGGGATTAGCTGCCATTATCACTAGCAGTGTAGGAATGTTTTTCCCCGATCCTGATGCGCCTGTCGATTGTTCAAATGACATGAATCAAGATTTATGTTTGGATCTGGGATATGCCACTGTCGAAGTCGATACTGCCAAATTAACAACGCCTGGGCCGACAACGACATTAGGACTGAGCGATCTAGAAAACTACGAGCTATTTTTTAACAGCTATTGCAATCCCACTGAATGTGGTGTGGATGACATGGGGAATATTACAGGCAAATTTATTGCCTACGTTGATGGAAAATACTGGGAAACCGATGACAATTTCAACAATTTAATTGCAGATATTAGCCCTCAAGTCACGACTAACACGCAGCCGTCAGCCTTTACTTTTGAGAATGCGACGGGTCAACTTTTTGCTTACAATCATGCTTTTGAATATAATGTCACAAATCCCTTGTTCGCTCAGCCAGTAAGGGAAGTGATTAGCATCGACAATGGGACTAATGTATTTGATCGAGTCCTCAATCGCAACAATGGCATTCAGGTTTTACCGAGTTTACCGACACCGACAGAGCCTATCGATTTAGCACAGGGTTATTACTTTCCGGTTGACAGTCCAACGCCAGTAGACATACCGGAATCTAGTGCGGTTGAGGGTTTGGGGGTGATTGGATTGGGCTTGTTGCTGTTGAGACGCAAGTAAGCAGCTTAACCGCCATCAGGCATCAGTTATCAGTTACTATAAACTTGCCACTGATTACTGATAACTGTTCACTGTTAACTGATATGAACCCCATTTATCCTGTCGTTTGGCAAGATGACAAAGTCTTGCTCATCGATCAAACTCGCCTGCCAGATGAATATGGCTTAGTGGAAATTAGTCGCTGCGAAGACATGGCACGAGCGATTAAAACCATGATCGTGCGGGGGGCCCCGGCGATTGGGGTTGCGGCTGCCTACGGTATGTATTTGGGGTCGAGAGAGATTGAAACAGCAAAAACAGACGAATTTTTAAGACAATTAGAAGTAGTCGCCGAGCAGTTGCGTCAGACTCGTCCTACAGCAGTCAATCTTTCTTGGGCTGTGTCACGAATGCTCAAAACCGCTTACGAAACGCTTGGAGGAGTTGGCGAAATTCAACAGAGTCTTTTAAAAACGGCTCAAACCATCCAAGCAGAAGATTTACAAACTTGTCAGTCCATTGGAGCAAATGGATTGCAGGTTTTACCCGATCGCCCAGAGAAATTAACGATTCTGACTCACTGTAACACGGGCGCACTGGCAACGGCTGGCTACGGGACGGCGTTGGGGGTGATTCGTTCGGTATGGCACTCAGGTAGGTTGCAGCGAGTCTATGCCGATGAAACGCGGCCCCGCTTGCAGGGTGCGAAATTGACCGCTTGGGAGTGTGTTCAAGAAGGCATCCCTGTCACGGTCATTACCGATAGCATGGCGGCGCATTGCATGAAACAGGGATTGATTGATGCTGCGATTGTGGGGGCCGACCGGATTGCTGCTAATGGCGATACTGCCAATAAAATTGGCACATACGCGCTGGCTGTCGTCTCTAAAATGCACGGGGTTCCCTTTTATGTCGCGGCCCCCTTGTCTACAATTGATTTTGAGTTGCCGAACGGGGAAGGGATTCCGATTGAAGAACGCCATCCCAGTGAAATCTATCAAATTGGCGACACGCGAGTGTGTCCCCCTGGTGTGGATTACTACAATCCAGCCTTTGACGTGACTCCAGCCGAGTTGATTACTGCTATTATTACGGAAAAAGGAGCCATTAAACCGAGCGAACTATTCATCTTATCATGTTAGATTTTGGATTAGGAAAGTTTTGCTTTAAAAATGAACGGGTTTGATGTAGTCGTTATTGGGGCGGGGCCGGCTGGTGGTCACTGTGCTAGATTGTTAGCAAAAGCAGGCTATCAAATTTTATTAGTCGAACAACACGAAAGTTTTGAACGGAATAATTATTCTAGTGCAGGTTCACCCTTAGAAACCCTCGAACAGTTTCATTTACCGGATGCTGTCGTAGCCAGTTATTGGCAAAAATTAGTAATTATTTCCACTAATGTTCGTCGATCTTGGGAGTCTCCTGTTAATTTAGGAGTTGTTTTTGATTTTGCTAAGCTAAGAGAGTTTTTGGCAAAAGAAACTCAACAGTATGGCGGTCAAGTTTGGCTAGGATGTCGCTATCTTAACTATCAGCAAGAAGCAGGAAATACATTAGTTTTCCTCAAAAATCGTCATGGCGATCGCCTGACCGTTAAAACCAAAGTATTAGTCGATGCAACAGGTTATTCTAGAGCAGTTATTTATCCTAAAAAGCAAGAGAAACCTCAGTTTCTTAAAGGAACGGGGATTGAATATTTAATTGAAGTTGAAGAAGAAGACTATCAAAAATATGCTAGTTCT
The DNA here is from genome assembly GCA_041743025.1 of Microcystaceae cyanobacterium. GTDB lineage: Bacteria > Cyanobacteriota > Cyanobacteriia > Cyanobacteriales > Microcystaceae > JBGTNM01. The sequence goes on along the minus strand of JBGTNM010000396.1, from coordinate 7,018 downwards.
TTAATTTTCTTTTTGGGGCATCAATGGAGTCCTAAAGGCTACTCTTGGATTTTTCCAATGGACAATAATCAGTTAAAAGTAGGTTCAGCCTGGATTGATTCACCTCATAAGTTTATTCAAACGGTTAAGCCATTAAGGGAATATACCAAAGCTATTTTAACAGATTATATGAATTTAAAAACTTATCAAACAATTGAAATTCACGGTTCAATTCTAGAGTATGCGAGTGGACTCAGCGATATTTATTATAAAAATAATATTATTGCTATTGGCGATGCGGTTTCAACGGTTAATTTCTTGGGTGGTGAGGGTATTCGGCACGGCATGAAAGGAGCAGAAATTGCGGGCAGATACATTCAAGATTATTTAGAATGTAAACTTGAGGACTTTCGAGATTATCAGAAGCAAATGCAACAGATTTTCTCAAGCAAATGGAATTTCTCAGAACAATTAAACAGGCGAGTCTATTTGGAATATACCGACAAAAACATTGACCGAGGCGTTGCTGCCTTAAAATACTTAAATACTGAGGATATAATTGAGATACTGTTTAACTACAAATTCGATAAAGTAACTAGAGGATTGCGCCGTTATTTAGGGATAAAGCTAGAAGTTTTTTTAAAAAGGGTTAAAAATTTATTGAAATAAACGTGGGTTCGATATTAATGAGGAATTCTAGGGAGCAAGATGCTCCCACTTCTCTAAATCTATAGCAATCCAATGACAGAAAAAAGAGCAAATCTTCCCTTTCCCTGAGCAGTAGACATTTCAATTCTGGGTGCAATTAGCTGCTATCAATTCCAGATCGAACCACAACTCTCCATTGCTCCAAAACTTACCGGCTATCATAGCCTACCGCAAGTTCCGGTTTCATTCAGGCGAAAGATAGTGAGTTTCCTTTCTGCCTCTTCTGGGTAATCATGACGTATTTTCTTCACTAATCCTTCTAGAGTGGGATCGAGAAGATAATTCTCGTTGTCTGCATGGATGGCAATGAACCAATCGTAATGATCTTCTATCAATTCTGGGCTAAGCCGTTCAAAAATTTCTCGACATCGTGCTGCGAGTTCTTCTCTTACTGTCTTGCGTTGGGCGATCTCTTGGGGGGAAAGGGAAAGGATTGATAAAATGCGCTTGGGGTGTTTTTGGGGAGTCTGGGATAGCTGAGTCATGAGATATCCAGAAAATCTTAAGAGAAATCCACTTAAATAATATGCTATCAAAATATTTAAAACACTTTATGATTTGACAGCAATGCGCTTTCCTCGTTTAAAATGGCTCGTGTTGGCTGCCCTACTGGGGATTTTCTCGAACGGCGTTTCCCTCAATGGACGATCGCAGTCACCTCGTCACAGGTAGTAGCGCAAACGACAGAGGCGCAGAAAGCGGAAGCAGAACGTCTGTTGAACCTGTGTCGGGAGCATTTGAACAAAAATCAGGCGGAAGCAGCGATTCAGTCCTGTCAACAAGCGGTGACGGCAACAGTCAAATAGAATTGAGGGGGAAGTAGCGTCAAGAGGACGAATGTGGACTTAGTGGTATTGAGTGCTTGCCAGACGGGGGAAGGGGATACATTAGGCGATGGCAAAGAAATTCTCGGCTTTGGCTATCAGATGCAACGCGCTGGTGCAAGAGCGGCTATTGCTTCTCTGTGGTCAGTGGATGATGAGGGGACACAAACCTTAATGAATGCCTTCTATGGGGTACTCAAGCAAGGTATCACCAAAGCCGAAGCGCTGCGGCAAGCCCAAATAGCCCTCATTCAAAGTACTGACCAAGCCACAGAACCCGAAAGAGGCAGTATCAGGGTGGAAGGAATACCGTCAGCCGTAAAAAATCGCCTCAGCCATCCCTATTACTGGGCACCGTTTATTCTCATTGGCAATGGGTTGTAAGCTTTTCCTGCAAGGAAGATTGTTACGTTTTCTGTAACTAGCGATCGCACTTGCACCAACCGACGAAAAAAATGACCCCTATAGCGGTTTCCTCACCTCTGGAGAGATTGTCAACCTGAAATTAAAGGCAGATCTAGTGATTCTTAGTGCCTGCAATACCGGACAGGGAAAGATTACCGGAGATGGCGTCATCGGTTTATCGCGCTCCTTTTACTTTAATGGGAGAGGGATAATAGACTTAATAGTTCCAATAATTCAAAGCGATGAACTGATTGGTTAGAGGAATCATGGCAGCTTCCAAATTGGCGATCGCCTTAACGATGGTCTTGAAGCTCATATCCTTTGAAGGGTCATTATTTTCGCAAACAACTAGGATGCCTGAATGGCCTGGGTTAGCGATGTGAAGTAATTGAAAGTCATCATAGTTGCGGGTCAGTATCAAGCGTCCTTCTTTTCTAGCATAGTCGAAAACGACCTCATCGGGTTGTCCCGATAGACCCGCATCGCTGACCGTCATGACACCGTGAGCGGCATTCTTGAGCAAGGTAATTAGCAGCTTGGCTTGAGAATCCTCATCAATGAGTAATTTTAGGCTCAAGGGGGACTCCTTTTTCTGCTAACTGCCTGCGTCCCTCAGAGGCTTCCTGTTTCAAAAGCTCCTGGTGGGTTTGGCAGTATTCAATAATCTCTTGAATAGCAGTTAAAGGTAGCTCCCAGTTATCGGTTGCCTCTTCCGGGGTCATCTCGTTCACAATCATGTCTGCATAAATGACAGAGGCTTTAATTCTGGTTCCCTTGATGTAAAGCTGCTGTCGCCAAGGATGAGGGCGTTTCTCTAGATATTGCCATTGAGTTTTAGCTTTTTGTGTGGGCATTTTCTGGGTAGTTTGTCTTTCTAAAACGAAGTGAAGCGAAGGATCTCAATTTTCATTTTAACCTGTCGAGTCGAGATTCTTCACTACGCTATCGCTCCGTTCAGAATGACAAGAGTGAGATGCACCCTATCACCTTTTTACTAAAAAGGTGAGCCATTAATGACCCACCCCTTCTATCAATTACTTTGAAAGCGTGACTATTTTGCCACTAAGACCTTTTCTGGACTGGTACTGGCATGGGGATCTTCAATGCAACCGAGGATTGCGTCTACATTCTTGCGGGCATCCCCAAAGAGCATTTGCGTATTTTCCTTGTAGAACAAGGGATTATCTACCCCGGCATAACCGCTCGCCATACTGCGCTTCATGACAATAACGTGATGCGCTTTCCAGACTTCGAGAACAGGCATTCCGGCAATAGGACTGGCAGGATCTTCCATTGCACTAGGATTGACCGTATCATTGGCCCCAATCACCAAAACTACGTCAGTTGAGGGGAAATCTTCGTTAATTTCGTCCATTTCTAAAACGATATCGTAGGGAACGTTTGCCTCTGCCAACAGCACGTTCATGTGTCCGGGTAAACGTCCTGCAACTGGATGAATACCGAAGCGCACGTTAATTCTGCGATCGCGCAGTATTTTAACAATTTCTGAGACAGCGTGTTGCGCTTGGGCGACTGCCATCCCGTAACCAGGGGTAATGATCACACTTTGGGATTGGCGCAACAGTTCGGCCACTTCGTCGGCAGTGGTGCTAGTCACCGTGCCAGTGGGTTGCTGGGCATCCCCTTGAACGGCTGGTTTACCCGCCCCTTCCCCGAAGCCGCCGAGGATAACGCTGATAAAGGAACGGTTCATAGCGCGGCACATAATATAGCTCAGAATCGCGCCGCTACTGCCTACTAAAGCCCCGGTAATAATCAACAGGTCGTTAGAGAGCATAAAACCTGCTGCCGCCGCCGCCCATCCAGAATAACTGTTGAGCATTGAGATAACCACAGGCATATCAGCACCACCAATGGCTGCGACGAGATGAATACCTAAAATACCCGCGATCACCGCCATGATCACCAGAGGCTGCAATCCGTTGGGAAAATGTGCCCCCATAAATTGCACACCCAACCAGAGTACGGCTGCCAACATCGCTAAATTGAGAAAATGGCGAGCAGGCAGCATCAGAGGTTTGCTGCTAATAATGGCTCTAAGTTTACCAAACGCAATGATAGACCCCGTAAAGGTGATTGCGCCGATAAATACGCCGATGTAGATTTCGATTTGATGGATGGTTTCTTCTACCCCAATTAGTGAAGGATCGGGTTGAAGATAATTACCGATTCCCACCAAAACGGCAGCTAAACCGACGAAACTGTGCAAAATTGCCACCAATTCTGGCATCGAAGTCATAGCAACCCGTGAGGCAACCATTGACCCAATGATGACCCCTGGCACGATCGCCCCGATTAGCGTCCCATAGCCCGTCACTTGGAAACTTAAGGCCGTAGCCAAAAAAGCAATCGCCATGCCTGTAATGCCGTAGACATTGCCTTTCCGAGCGGTTTCTTGATTGGACAGTCCGCCCAGGCTAAGAATGAAAAGAACGCTTGCCGCAATGTAAGCGACGCTCAATAAACTGTAAGACATGATTTAATTTTCTCTACTTTTTGAACATTTGCAGCATGCGTTGAGTCACCCAGAACCCGCCAGAGATGTTGATCGTACCGACAAGAATCGCGATCGCGCCTAAAATTGTCGTAGGGGAATTTAACGGGCCAGAAATTTGCAGCATTCCCCCAATAATGATGATGCCGCTAATCGCATTGGTCACGCTCATCAGTGGCGTGTGCAAGGCAGGGGCAACATTCCAAATCACCTGCCAACCGATAAAACAAGCCAGAACAAAAACCGTAAAGTGAGACAAGAACGAAGACGGCGCGTAGAGTCCGATCCCAATCAAGGCTAATCCGGCTAACGCGGGTACAAGAAACTTGTTGCTTCCCCCTTGGCTGGCTGCTTCTGTTGGGGTGATGATTTTGGCACTACTGGCACTTGAGGGAGACGGAGAGGGTTGGCTAACTTTGGGCGGCGGCCAGGTGACTTTGCCCTCATGTAGCACTAGCGCACCCCGCACGACTTCATCGTCGTAATTAATCTTGTAATTTTCCGCCCCGCCCATATCTTTGAGCAAGTTCGAGAGGTTCGTGCCGTAGAGTTGGCTAGCTTGGCTGGCCATGCGACTGGGCAAATCGGTCAAACCAATGATGGTGACTCCTTTGTAGCGGTAGACTTCATTGGGTTTGGTGACTTCGCAGTTGCCACCCTGTTCGGCGGCCAGATCGACCACAATTGAGCCTTCTTTCATGCTCGTGACCATCTCCTCGGTAATTAGCTTAGGAGCGGGTTTACCAGGAATAAGGGCTGTCGTGATGATGATATCGACTTCTTTGGCTTGTTGGGCAAATAGCGCCATTTCTGCGTCAATGAATTCTTTACTCATCACCTTGGCATAGCCGCCTTCCCCCGTTCCATCTTCAGCAAAGTGCAGTTCGAGGAATTCTGCCCCCATACTTTCTACTTGTTCTTTGACTACCGGACGGGTATCAAACGCTCGCACGATCGCGCCCAAGCTTTTAGCCGCACCCACTGCCGCCAATCCAGCCACGCCAGCCCCAATTACCATGACTTTAGCAGGAGGTACTTTGCCAGCCGCCGTAATCTGTCCGGTGAAAAAGCGATCAAAGTTACTGGCGGCTTCAATCACTGCCCGATAGCCAGCAATATTGGCCATGGAACTAAGCGCGTCTAGTTTTTGAGCGCGGCTGATACGAGGAATGGCATCCATCGCCAAAACCGTAGCGTGGCGCTCGGCTAGTTTGTCTAACAGTTCGGCATTTTGGGCGGGGTAAATAAAACTAATCAGGGTTTTGCCCTTGGGGAGTTGTTCGACTTCTTCTGACGACGGCGGACGCACTCTGAGGATAATGTCGGCTTCTGAGTGCAGAGTAGCCGCATCAGCCACAATCTGGCAGTTCGCTTGTTGGTATGTCTCGTTAGAAAAGTTGGCCGCGGCTCCAGCACCTGCTTCAATTAAAACCTCAAATCCCAGTTTTTGCAGCTTTTTGGCGGTATCAGGGGTTGCAGCCACGCGACATTCGTTGGGATAGGTTTCTTTGGGAATGCCAATTTTTTGAGGCTTTTGCTCTATAGTCTCAGACGGCTTAGATTGAGTGTCCGTCAGGGGAATGGCGATAGTCATGAAGTTCCTTCCTTCTCTCCAATTTAAAAAAACGGCTTAAATACTGCCTTACAAAAGCATATTTTGCAACGGATTACAGATTATGATAATGAATAATGACTTGCTTGCAAGGCATTCTTTCTTTCAAAGAGCATCGTAACGGTAATCTTCCGAGTTTGTGACAAAATCTTTAAAATGTTTCATAATTTTTAACCCCTCTGTCCAACAACAAGAGGAGGAAATCGCGATCACTCAGTCTGATAATCTTTCTCTATCTAGTTTCCAGGTTAAAAAAGGCTTATCTCATTCAATTGAGAACGACGATGAGGTAATGCAGCGTCAACCCCAAACAAGCAAACCATCCGAGCGGTGAGGCTAAAAACTCGATAAAATCCAGTGTTTGCAGGATGAACCCAAAGATAATGAGAGAGCGTTCCATAAGCCCTAACAAATTGATTGCGTAAGATAAGCTACATCTCCTCAAAGGCTCGTTCCGCAATGTTGTCCGTACGAGGCATAACATTGTTATGCCCCGTTATGCCCCTACACGCTTGCCTCAATTCAGGGAATCCTGCTAAGGTAAAAAACTACTACCCTCCGAACTAACTATCTTTTTGAATCACTGTGTCCTACGCCATCGACTTCGGTACGAGCAACACTGCGATCGCTCGCTGGAATGCCGCGACTCAACAAAGCGAACTGCTAAAACTCTCCCAAGTTTCTCAACCCTTTGCTGATTTGCCGCCATTAATTCCCAGTTTGCTCTATGTCGAAGATGCCCGTCAGGGTAAAGTGGTAGTGGGGCAAGCAGTGCTAGATCGCGGACTCGATCTCAAAAGCAATCCTCGTTTCTTCCACAGCTTTAAACGGGGAATTGGGGCAACTATTCAGGGATTTCTGCCAGAATTAGACGAAAAAACCATTACTTTTGAACGAATAGGCGAGTGGTTTTTAACGACTTTAATTGAACAATTGAAAGCGCAAGCACCGACTCCTCCGCATTCGTTGGTATTA
>JBGTNM010000395.1:0-1625 GCA_041743025.1 Microcystaceae cyanobacterium | reverse complement strand
CCTGTTCAACCGCCTCAATTGACTAAATCGGGGTTGGAACTGCGTGTCAATGATAACCGCTTTGGCTCTTTAGAAGTAGAGATTACAGATGTTGTACTGTTACCTCGTTCGACCATTAATTCAGGTGAGTCTTTATTAGTTGAAATCGAGTATTTAGCTCCTCAACCGACAGATTCATCCATTTTTAGTGTTTCGATGAGTCGGAAAGACGGACAGCCTTGCTTAGATACTAATACAGAAATCATGAAAACACCTATTCCTCGACTTCAAGGACGTGGAAAAATTCGACTCTATTTAGAGCGATTAGATCTTACAGGTGGAGAATATTTTGTCAATATTGGCATCTACAAAAAAAATTGGGCTTATGCCTATGATTTTCACTGGCACGTTTACTCTTTATTTGTTCACTCTACAATTCTCTCTAATGGACTTCTTGCACCTCCCTGTCACTGGGAAGTAGGTAATTCAGCCAATTTTCAACCACTTGCTAGAGGACATTTCAATGAGGAAATTACAAGGAGAGAAAAACCTAAATAGCAGAAGCGTTTTTCAATGATCGATCAGACCATTTTTTTACTCAACTGGAGATTTATTAACTATGCTTTATCAATTGAAAATTCAACTTTTAAAAATCCGTTCGCTTAATATACTCTGGCGTTATTGGCGAGCTTGGCGTGGGGATTACGTCGGCGACTATAATCGTTTGCCCGACTTAATCCGCAGCTATGCTCCTGGTAACAGTTTTGTCGATATTGGTTGTATGTGGGGAGTAAACGGCGAATATGCCTTTATTGCTGAGGAAGCGGGTGCTACCCTTGTTAAAGGAGTTGATGTCTTCGGACCCACACCAGAATTTGAAGCCAAAAAACGTGAGCGAAATTCATCAGTAGAGTTTATTTTGGGAGATGCTGGTCACCCGGATATTTTAGCTCGTGTAGGCATGGTAGATGTGGTTTTTTGTGCAGGGGTACTTTATCACCATCCAAGTCCTTTTGATTTACTGACTGCTTTACGACGCATTTGCGGTAAGACATTAATCCTTAGAAGTTCGACGATCCCCGAAGTTGAAGGGCTTCCTAATGCAGCCGTTTACTTTCCAATGCTTAAGCCAGAAGACCGCAAGCTTTGGGATTTGACATCTTTGGGTTTATTCAGACAAGTTGGAATTAACAATGAATTTGAACCCGAACAAGGTTATGGCAATTGGTTTTGGGGTCTTAGTCCTAGTTGTTTGGCTTCTCTTCTAGAAACGGCAGGTTTTCGGATTGATTGCCGCTTGAATGAAGCTTTTGTTCAAACATTTATTTGCACACCAATCAATGTTCCCTTTGTCCATCGTCTACCAGATGAAATTGAAGCACGAGAGATGGGAACTGCTATTTCATCAGCAGGAATAGCTCGCCCAGCCTAAGTCAGATTCGGAAAAAAATCTAAATCTAGTAAACTCTGAGAATCGATGCACTATGGCTATCATTCTTGTCACAGGTTCAGCCGGTTTAATTGGTTCAGAATCAGTTCGCTTTTTTTGTGAGCGTGGTTTTACAGTCGTCGGAATTGACAACAATATGCGCTCCTTTTTCTTTGGCGAAGATGCTTCAACAGATTGGAACCGCGATCGCCTTTTG
>JBGTNM010000394.1:0-1566 GCA_041743025.1 Microcystaceae cyanobacterium | reverse complement strand
ACCCAAGAAGTATCTCTTGGGTTCTTTGCAAAATCTCACAATTTATTTAACTATCTAGATGTATAATTCTGGTATATCTTATATAATATAATTATGAAAAATTCTTTTAAAATTAGTGCAATTATTGTAGTAACATTATTTTTCTTGGTTGGAGGATATTTTCTCACATTTATGACACCAGAAAATGGTTTCTTACCATCAAAAAATAGTACTTATGATAAATTTGAGGAGAATTGGGTGAGAGAAAATTCTCCTGAGAAATCGGACAATGACAGCTTTTCAAGAAACGTAAAACTACCTGATGGTAGTTTTGAGAACCAGCTTATAAATATTTCAAGGTATGAGACAGAGCTTGAACCTGAAGAATGGGTTGCTACACAAATTGATTTAAACGATGTTTTGGTAATGACTCACGAATGGAGTGATTCTAATGGATATAAACATTTAAGTATTACAACTAAAACTGTTAATGACGACGCCAGAATAGATTATTTTTTCAAGGATAATGAAGTTATGTCTTTTACCTTCCAACCTCTGCATGCACTAAATTCATCTGACAATAAAGACTTCTACTTGGAAGTTATTGATGAAAAACTCCGCAACTAAAGAGATCTATAACTTTTAGATATAAAATTACCACTGATTACTGTTCATAAGAGAGTTTTATCATTTAAGTGGCTGTATAATTTAAGTATTAGTAATTAATACTTGCGTTATAAAATGAAATCAATAAAACTTATCCCGAGCAGGACTTTGTTTATACTACTATTAACTTCGATAGCAATTCTCTCAACAACAATTGTGTTCGCTAAGGTGCCTCAATCAGTAGACAACACTAGCAGTACCGATCAAAATTTAATTGAACTTGATCACAAGGAAAGTGTAGATAAAACACTTTTGATACGTCAGGTTCATGATGAAGACAATCACTTCCATGGTGGCGAACTCATCCTTAAGTCTGATCGTGAAAATCAACAAACAGTAATTGCGCAAGATATTTTAAGTGCGGATCTTTCAGACGATGGCTTACTTATTGCCGTATGGAATTCTGATAATAAGATTAAGCTTTATGACTCAATGGGTAAGGAAATGAAAGTCATAGGAACTCACGGTGCTTCACCAATTATTTCCCAAGATAAAAATTACATAGCATATAATAAATTGTCAGACAAAGGTCCTGATTTATTGGAGTTATCAGAAAAATCTCCATATGGTATAGCTGTACATAATCTAGCAACGGGTCGGGAAGATGTTGTTACCACAAGCAATCACGATTTTCAGCCAGTTGGATTTTCAAAAGATATGACAAAGCTATATTTTAACTCAACTAGAGCTTTTGAAAGCACAGACAGTGAATATGGGAATCATGTTGCATCATTGTGGGTAGTCGATTTGTCGACAAAAAAAGTGACCCGTTTGACAAACCTTAATGAAGAGCTGGTTATGAAAGGAGTCATGGTTCCGACTCTTGATGTAAGAGCGCTATGGTCTTCTGAAAGGTACCCCTTTCTTTGCACACAGTTTCTAAAGTATTATCATTTAGAAACTAACTATGGCAAAGCAAGG
>JBGTNM010000393.1:0-31311 GCA_041743025.1 Microcystaceae cyanobacterium | reverse complement strand
CCCGGCTAGTTATGCTTTTGGCGGCGGTATCGTTGCTGTCGGTGGTAAGGTGGCCATGATGCCCATTGCGCTGGGAACGGCGGATTTCTTGGTACACCACATCCACGCCTTTACTATCCACGTCACCGTTTTAATCCTGCTTAAAGGGGTACTCTTTGCCCGTAGCTCTCGTCTAATTCCTGACAAGAGTGAACTGGGCTTCCGTTTCCCTTGTGACGGGCCAGGACGGGGCGGCACCTGTCAAGTATCAGGTTGGGATCACGTCTTCCTGGGCTTGTTCTGGATGTACAACTCGATCTCTATTGTCATTTTCCACTTTAGCTGGAAGATGCAATCGGATGTCTGGGGAACCGTTGCCCCAGATGGAACCGTGACTCACATTACCAACGGAAACTGGGCGCAAAGTGCCATCACCATCAACGGATGGCTGCGGGACTTCCTCTGGGCACAAGCCGCACAGGTGATCAACTCCTACGGCTCAGCCCTCTCGGCCTACGGCATCATGTTCCTTGCCGGTCACTTTGTCTTTGCTTTCAGCTTGATGTTCTTGTTTAGCGGTCGCGGCTACTGGCAAGAGCTAATTGAGTCCATTGTTTGGGCCCACAACAAGCTGAAGGTTGCATCAGCGATTCAACCTCGCGCTTTGAGTATCATTCAAGGCCGAGCCGTTGGTGTCACTCACTACTTGTTAGGGGGAATCGTTACCACTTGGGCGTTCTTCCACGCAAGACTCCTATCGCTAGGATAGGCAACCTGGGTGGGGAAGGGAGATAGGGTGTTAGCCTATGAAGAAACTGGCTCTCTATTTCCTAATCCCAACTCTGGTGATTAGAATAAAGACGGCACTCCAGCCGCTTTTAACCTCCCCAACTGCTGTAATTTTCGTTACAGCAGGTTGAAAAAACAAAAACAGTGAGCAGTTCTCAAACAGACCGGCTCATTCGGCTAAAAGAGGAGAATTTCCTAAACAGCTATGGCAACTAAATTTCCCAAATTTAGCCAGGATTTAGCGCAAGATCCGACGACTCGTCGGATTTGGTACGGGATTGCCACAGCCCACGATTTTGAATCCCACGATGGAATGACTGAGGAAAATCTTTACCAAAAGATTTTCGCTTCTCACTTCGGTCACATCGCCATCATCTTTTTGTGGACTTCCGGCACCCTGTTCCATGTGGCCTGGCAAGGTAACTTTGAGCAGTGGATTAAAGATCCTTTAAATGTCCGTCCCATCGCCCACGCGATTTGGGATCCTCAATTCGGCAAAGCCGCCGTTGAGGCCTTCACCCAAGGAGGAGCTTCCTATCCGGTTGATATCTCCTACTCTGGGGTGTATCAATGGTTCTACACCCAAGGCGTAAGAACCAACGCCGATCTCTATCAGGGATCGATCTTCTTGTTGATCCTGTCTTCTTTTTTCCTATTCGCTGGTTGGCTGCACCTTCAGCCCAAGTTTCGTCCTAGCTTGGCTTGGTTTAAAAATGCTGAGTCTCGCTTGAACCATCACTTGGCGGGTCTGTTTGGGGTTAGCTCGCTGGCTTGGGCAGGACACTTGATTCACGTCTCTATTCCTGAATCTCGCGGTCAGCATGTGGGTTGGGATAACTTCTTGTCTACGCCGCCTCACCCGGCTGGATTGTTGCCTTTCTTCACCGGCAACTGGGGAGTTTATGCCCAAAATCCCGACACAGCTAATCACGTTTTTGGCACGGCTGATGGGGCAGGGACAGCAATCCTAACCTTTTTAGGCGGATTTCATCCTCAAACCCAGTCTTTGTGGCTGACGGATATTGCCCACCACCACTTAGCGATCGCCGTGATCTTCATCATTGCAGGTCATATGTACCGGACGAACTTCGGTATCGGCCACAGCATGAAAGAGATCATGGAAGCGCACAACCCACCTGCTGGAACGCCTTTTGGTGGCAGAATTGGCGCGGGTCATAAAGGGATGTATGACACCTACAACAACTCGCTGCACTTCCAGTTAGGATGGCACCTCGCCTGCTTGGGGGTTATTACCTCCTTAGTGGCGCAGCACATGTACGCCCTGCCTCCCTACGCCTTTTTAGCTCAGGACTTTACCACCCAAGCGGCTCTCTACACTCACCACCAGTACATCGCTGGTTTTCTGATGGTAGGGGCATTCGCTCACGGTGCGATCTTCCTGATTCGGGACTACGATCCCGAAGCGAACAAGGATAACGTGCTGGCTCGGATGTTGGAACATAAGGAAGCACTGATCTCCCACCTAAGCTGGGTGTCTCTGTTCCTCGGCTTCCACACCTTGGGCTTGTACGTACACAACGACGTGGTCGTTGCCTTCGGTACGCCTGAAAAGCAGATTTTGATCGAGCCTGTCTTTGCTCAGTTCATTCAAGCGGCTCATGGCAAAGTTCTCTATGGCATGGACACGCTGCTGTCCAACCCTGAGAGCGTTGCTTACACCGCTTATCCCAACTATGCCAACGTCTGGCTTCCGGGCTGGCTTGATGCTATCAATAGCGGCACCAACTCCTTGTTCTTAACCATCGGGCCGGGTGACTTCCTGGTGCACCACGCGATCGCGCTGGGTCTCCACACCACTACCTTGATTCTGGTTAAAGGTGCTTTGGATGCACGCGGTTCCAAGCTGATGCCTGACAAAAAGGACTTCGGCTATGCTTTCCCCTGCGACGGCCCTGGTCGTGGCGGTACTTGCGACATCTCCGCTTGGGATTCTTTCTATCTGGCTATGTTCTGGATGCTCAACACCCTTGCCTGGGTAACTTTCTACTGGCACTGGAAGCATCTGACGATTTGGGCAGGTAATGTCGCTCAATTCACCGAAAACTCGACCTACCTGATGGGTTGGTTCCGTGACTATCTCTGGGCCTACTCGGCTTCTTTGATCAACGGCTACAACCCCTACGGAACGAACAACCTCTCTGTTTGGGCTTGGATGTTCCTTTTAGGACACCTTGCTTGGGCGGTTAGTTTCATGTTCCTCATCTCTTGGCGAGGTTACTGGCAAGAGCTAATTGAAACGATTGTCTGGGCGCACGAGCGCACTCCTCTGGCGAACCTAGTTCGTTGGAAGGACAAGCCTGTTGCTCTGTCTATCGTTCAAGCTCGTTTGGTGGGTTTGACTCACTTTACGGTCGGCAACGTTCTGACCTTTGCTGCCTTCGTTATTGCCTCAACTGCTAGCCGATTCTCGTAATGAACGACTAGTAATAGGTAATATTTTTTAATCCCCTGTCTGTTGGCAGGGGATTTTTCGTAGGGGCGCATTGCATGCGCCCTTAGAGGTTGTTTATAAGCTTCTTAGGAATCGATTCCATCTTACAAATTCTGACAAGGATAGAGCAAATGTCTGGATAACACTCTAATATTGGATGTTATAAGGAAGTGCTTGATTTTTGATAAAGAAAATAGGATTTTCCAGTTAAATCTGCCACAATTAATCTATCACTAAGAAAAAATAAAGTTATGTAAAGTTTACATACCTCTCCTGTGGAATTGCTACTTACTGACTTGTTGATAAAAGTGATTAGGAAAGATGTACAAGCAATGAACTCCAATAATCTCCGTATTCAAGTAGGACGGTTGTTAAAAGATTCCTTTACTTATACACCGCCAATTTATCTTCCACTGCTAGTTTTCTTCCTTCCCAGTCTCATTATTTCGCTACTGATATTGGGAATGACTCCAGGTGTAGTCGTGCTGACTAGCGTAATCAATTTTCTAGGTATTTTCCCATTCGTTACAGGGGCTGCTATTTTTTATGTATATCAAAACTTGACAAATCGAGGGGCTACTATTCCAGATTCAATGCAAGCTGCCGGTGAACGATTTGCCCAGTTGGTGTTCTTAACATTCATCGTATTTGTTCTTTTAGTCGCAGGCTTTATCTTACTTGTCATTCCTGGTGTCTATCTATCAATTCGCCTTTCCTTTGTTTACTATGCATTAATGATTGAGAATCGTTCCGTATTTGACTCTCTTAGTCGGAGTTGGCGGTTAACACAGGGGTATTGGTGGAAGATTTTTTGGGCATTTCTAGTTCTGGTTGCTGTTTTCATTCCTCCCTTTATCGTACTCGTTATCTTTGCCATTATCGATCCGGGTGGTGCAGATATAGGATGGTCATTACTTGAATTTCTAGTTAGTCCGTTTATATCGGTTTACTACGTTCTCCTATTTATGAGCCTTGTCAACCTAGTTGAAGATGATAATGCATACAAAAATTAGTAATACTTATGAGAGGCATGATGAAAACCATAAAGTGGGCAGTTTTAGCGAATATCGGTGTGATTTCTCTACTTGCAGTCTCCACTAGTGGATGCGGCATCATCGCGACTGCCTTAAGAGGAGAACAGCCAACCAGTGACCCACCTTCTCCAGAATCTCCTTCTCCTGGACAAGCACAAACTAAAGCAGATGCCCTTAGACAAATGAACTGCCGCGAACCTAGTGAAACTGACTATATTCATGGTACCTATCAAGTGGGTTGGGCGGCTAAGGGCGACCGTTATGAGGGGATTTTACAAATGAACGGTGATGTTGGTGAGATGAGATTAAAATTCTTTAATCCAGTAACTAACTTAGAGGATTTGGTAGATCAAAGTATGGCGTTAGCATCCTGCCCTCAAGGTTTGATTTTACTAGGTGTAAATCCTAGAGTTCCAAATACAGAGGAACAACATCCTAGTTACGTCGCTGATAATATTCTCATACGCCGAGAGACTAATGGAGATATCACATTAGTCGTGATTGATGACCAAGGCGTTATTTCTCCTTTAGAAATTCAAGAGGTTTCCAAGTGAGAGATTGCTATTCGTCTATCTGTACCTGATCAAAAGTAACGCCAATAGCTACCCTGAAAGGAACTTCAAACTCCTTGCCATTTTTAGTGGAAATTTGTAAGAATCCATGTTGCCATAACCGCTTCCACTGAAAAATCACTCGCAACTTGGTGTTTTCTTTCACCTGAAGACTGATTTTTTCGCTGTAGGTTAGCTTTGTCCCCTCAGAGATTGAATAATGATCTTTAACTGTTCGCTGAAATGTAGATTTGAATGTTCCTAAACTAAATAGACCACCTCCTATTTCTCCCCCCAAGGATGTTGTTTTGTCATAATCAATCACATATGATTGTGACCATTCCTTACCGATCGTAAATTCTCTAGTTACGGTTATTCCACTCTTGGAGTTATCAATTAAACGTTGCTCAGAACCGAGATGCTCCTCGATACGTTCCGTTTCTTCAACGTTCAAATGGCTAATGTTAAGGTTTTTAATATCTATCTGCGATCCTTTAGACTGGTCGCCTTTCACAGTGATTTCGCTCATGCGTTGCCGCACAATTCCAGCTTTAGCACCTGAGAAAACTGACCACTTTTGGTGACACTTAGGGCACTCTGCAACTGCCAATGAATCCATTTTAGAATAAGCAGTTTTAAAGGGAATTTGTTTATCATATTGATCAAAATATTTGGGTACAATGGGTGCCTGCCCACAAAGAGGACATTTCATTTTAGAGTAAACCATCTCATGTTCTTTAGATAGTCCCAGTGAGTCAGACATAGGTTTCCTTCGGCTACAACTTAACTTTATTTTAATTCTATATTTTGGGTGCATGCGATGCACCCTTACATATTCGGATTAATTAGTTTGGCTGTGTATTTTGCATTGGTTTTTATCAGTTCTGTGCCGATAAATAACGCAGTCATATTTACTTGTATCTAAGGTAGCATAAAGCTGGATTCAAAGGAGGGTATAGGTATGACTCCAGAACCGAACGGACAAGCCTCAATTATTCGTACCGAACGTGGTTTGACGATCGCAGGCACTCGCATTACTCTCTACGATGTGATGGACTATGTGACGGCTCAATATCCGCCTAAGTTTATCCAAGGACTATTTGAGCTTACAGAGGAACAAATTAACGCTGCTCTAGCTTACATTGAAACCAATCGTGCAGAGGTGCAAGCAGAGTATCAGCAAGTTCTTAAAGAAGCCGAAGAACTCCGGCAATACTACGAAGAGCAAAATCGTGAGCTAGTTGCCCGAATTGCAGCACAGCCGCCCAAGCCTGGAACCGAAGCTGCGTGGGAAAAACTTCGGGCAGCTAAGGCAAAGCGTGATTCCAAGGTATGATTTTTCTGATCGATATTGATAGTTATCGAGGCGCGAGGCGAATTTTCATCCCATAACGTGCTTGAGCATTAAAATTCTTGAAGGATAATTATTCCCACAAAAAACTTTTAAAGTAATAATTTTAGCCTCAATTAACTGTTCATCTTGCGGTGACTTTCCCGTTCCAGTATTGACAGGATAAGCAGGAAAACAAGCCGCACTAAGACTCAATCTAAGACAATTACCTTGAGGGATTTTCATACAAGTTGCTTGTAGCGGAATTTGAATCGGTAATTGAGGCGAAGAAACGCGGATATATCCTTGCGTAAAATTATAAACCCTGTCATCAGGATAGACTTCTGACAAAATCGCACACAAATCAAAGGTAGGTGCATCAGCAATTGCATAAACTTCGACTAAAACTTCTCCAACAATTGATAAATTTTGAGTTAATATTTCAGATGTATAAGTTAAAATATCAGTGCGACAATCGAGATGCGATCGCTCAAATGATCCAGCAGGAATTGAGGCATGACCGCCTAAAGCAGGAACCGGCCGCCAAGGATCGTGAACAATTATATCTTCTGCTAATAAATCGCTAGAAAAATTAAGTAATTGTCCACTATCTTCTCGTATACTCGCTAATCCATCACTGTCTAAATAAAAAGAGACTTGCGTATTTTTAGGAAACGACTCAAAGTATCGCCATTGATTGCTTCCTATTTCAAATAAGCGAACAGGTGGTTGCTTTAAAAAATTGGTTTCCTTCCCTTTTAGAAAATAATCAAACCAGGCAATTTGCAGGCGATCAATAGAACTTGTTGCCTCTTTTCCGTAATCTTTTGTACCGACTTTTCTTCCCCAAGGAATGTGCGCCCAAGGCCCGATAATTAGGGGTTGAGGGTATTGACTTTTAGCTGCCATTGCTTGATGTAGACTGAGGGTTCCTCGCAAGTACGGATCGAACCATCCTCCGATATGTAACATTGGTAAATCAATATTATTGATTAAATATTTAGGCGATAACTCTTGCCAATAATCATCAAAATCAGGATGATTTAACCAGTCATGATAAAAAGAATCTGGAGCTAATTCTTTGAGAAGGTTGGGATTAGCTGGCGTGAAATCGTAAAGAGGTAAATTGCGTGATGCTTCATATAACTTCTGAAAAGCAACTTGATTGCCTTGAATTCGGGCTGTTTCTGCGGCTAATTGAATTGCCCAACCGAGATTAGCTTGCAAACAAAATGCCCCATTTTCATAAGCCCAATCGCTATATAAATCATAACCAATCATCGCAGGACAAATCGCTTTTAAAGCTGAAGAAGCACCAACAGCAGCATACAATTGAGTCATGCCTTGATAGGAAAATCCATACATAGCGATTTCCCCTGTGCTTCCTGCTAATTGAACAGCCCAATTAATCGTATCGATGCCGTCTTCAATTTCATGACTAAATAACTTAAATTCTCCTTGGGATGTTCCCCGTCCTCTAACATCTTGGATGATGACAATATACCCTTGAGATGCATACCAAATCGGATGAGCGTAGACGACAGTAGAAGCAATTTGCCTGCCGTAAGGTTGCCGCATTAATAAAATAGGCAATGCCTCAGAACGGTCGGGACGATAAATATCAGCATCGAGACGAACGCCATCACGAGTCAGCATTGAGACTGTTTCAGTCAGAATTTTTACCATCGTCTATCGTCAGATTTTGTAACAGCAGAGCCGTAGCCGCCTGGCTATCTAAGGGGCGGGCAAAGAAGTATCCTTGCCCGTATTCACAGTGCAGCATTTTAAGTTGTGCCAGTTGCTGGGCTGTCTCTATGCCTTCAGCGACGACGTTAATGCCCAGATGCCCGGCCAGGGTAATGATAGCTCGGACGATCGCCAGTTGTTCTCCCTCAGCCTGAATTTGACTGATGAAGGAGCGATCAATCTTTAAGGTATTGATAGGAAGTTGTGACAATGACATCAGAGACATTTTGCAGGAGGACGTGGAAGCGTTCTTCGCTCTGTCGAATGGCTTCGGCTCTGGCAATTTCTACGTCAATCCGCTTCATAGTGAAAGCGGCTAACAGTGCCAGCGTCAAAACGATCAGCGTGGCAATGCCAATGGCGATGGCTAGCCGGGAATTATCGATCGCACGGGTTGACAAGATGGTCAGTTGATGGGTTGAGGCAAAACTGACGGCTGCCATGGCCGTGTAGTGCATCCCAGCGATCCCAGCACCCATTAAACAAGCCGCACCCAGTTTGCGGAGAATCCCTAAGTGATCGGATTGCCCCCGCAGTTGAAATGCCAGCCACAAGGCCGCTAAGGACGCTGCCGAGGCAATAATAATAGAGAGTGTCACCAGGCGCAGATCGTAGTGCGGCGTTGCCTCAATCTGGATAGCGACCATGCCCGTGTAGTGCATGGCAGCGACTGCCGTTCCCATAAAGGTGCCACCGATGAGAAAACGGGACTGGCTCAGGTGTTGGCGACTGGCAATGTAGAGCGCTGCTGCCGAAGCGAGGATGGCAATGCCCAGAGAAACCAGAACGGTGAGGATGTCGTAGCTCATGGGCATGGGTAAATCGTAGGCCAGCATGGCCACAAAATGCATCGACCAGATCCCAATCCCCATAGCGGTGGCACCACCGATCAGCCAAAGCTTACGAGCTAACTTTTGTGCCACTGTCACTCGTCCAGCTAGATCCAGGGCTGTGTAGGACGCTAACACAGCAATCAGAATTGAGAAAGCGACAAGCCACATATTATAACGGGCTGTCATGACCATGCCGCTATCTCTCCTTTCCGTCTAGGCAGTCCATCTGGTTTCATTGAACTAAGTATTGACTTCTTATCTTAGCGTTACCCCTCAACTGGGCATTGACATCAAAAAACTAGGTTTAGACGAAATTGCGCTACAATCGAGCTTAGCTTTTTGATAAAGTGACTAGAGGCACACTCACATCACATTCCCGCTCCCAAGGTACGTCCATGACATCCATCCGCGAACTGCATCAACAACTGGTTAACAAAGAGCGCACTTGCGTCGAAATCGCCACCGAAACCCTTGAACGGATTCAAGCACTCGAACCCAAAGTTCACAGCTTCCTTCATTTAACCAGCGATCGCGCCTTGGAAACGGCTAGACGAGTTGATGCTCAAATCGCGGCGGGAGAAGAAATTGGACTCTTAGCAGGCATTCCCATCGGCATTAAAGATAATCTGTGTACCCAAGGCATCCCTACCACCTGCGGTTCTAAGATTCTGGAAAATTTCGTTCCTCCCTACGAATCCACCGTGACAAAGAAGCTCAACGAGATAGGAGCAGTCATGGTGGGAAAAACCAACCTTGATGAGTTCGCAATGGGGAGTTCGACCGAAAACTCCGGCTATCAGGTGACGGCTAACCCTTGGGATCTCAGTCGGGTTCCAGGGGGTTCCTCTGGCGGTTCGGCGGCGGCAGTCGCGGCAGAAGAATGCGTCGTTGCCTTGGGTTCGGATACAGGAGGCTCAATCCGTCAACCTGCCTCTTTATGCGGCGTAGTTGGGCTAAAACCGACCTATGGCTTGGTTTCTCGCTTTGGATTGGTGGCTTACGCTTCTTCGCTCGATCAGATAGGCCCTTTGGCCAGGACTGTCGAAGATGCGGCGCTCCTGTTGGGGGCGATCGCAGGTTATGATCGCTTAGATTCGACTAGCCTCAATGTTCCCATCCCCGACTACACGCAATTTCTCCAACCCAGCTTGAAAGGCTTAAAAATTGGCATCATTGAGGAAACCTTTGGCGAGGGGTTAAATACTGAGGTTGCTCAGATAGTCGAGCAAGCCGTTGACCAACTCAAGTCTCTCGGTGCTGAGATACAAACAATTTCCTGCCCGCGTTTCCGCTACGGATTGCCTGCTTATTACATTATTGCTCCTTCAGAAGCCTCTGCCAACCTCGCTCGCTACGACGCAGTTAAATACGGCATTCGCGAAGATGCTGACACCTTATTAGAAATGTACACCAAAACCCGTGCCAAAGGTTTTGGGACGGAAGTGAAGCGGCGTATCATGTTAGGAACTTACGCTCTCTCGGCAGGGTATTACGATGCCTACTATCTCAAAGCGCAAAAGGTGAGAACCCTGATTAAACAAGATTTTGAAGCCGCTTTTGAGCAAGTCGATGTTTTGGTTTGTCCAACTTCCCCCACGACTGCCTTTAAAGCCGGCGAAAAAACCGCCGACCCTTTGAGTATGTATTTGTCAGATTTAATGACGATTCCCGTAAATTTAGCCGGATTGCCAGGAATGAGTATACCCTGCGGATTTGATCAATCGGGATTACCTGTAGGCTTGCAATTGCTAGGAAACGTCTTACAAGAAGGGAAACTTTTTCAAGTGGGTTATGCTTACCAACAAGCAACCGATTGGCACTCTCAAAAACCACCGTTTATCAATGAACAATAAACAATGAATAAATAATTGAACACAGATATGATGATTAACCTCTGGTTGAAAGTGCTACTCAACAGTTTAGGATTGGGAGCGATCGCTTATTTCGTCCTCTGTCTTGCCTTATACTGGGGGCAAAATCGGCTGATCTTCCTCCCATCGAGACACGTTAAAGCGACACCCAGGGATTTAGACTTAGCGTATGAAGATGTCTGGCTGTCAGTCACCACCCCGGATGGCAAGTCCGAACGCCTGCATGGTTGGTGGATACCCGCTAAAAGCGAGCGCGTTTTGCTTTATTTACACGGCAATGGTGGCAATATCAGTTATAATCTCGCTCCTGCCGAACGCTTTCATCGTTTATTAGGATTTTCGGTCTTTATCATTGATTATCGGGGATACGGGCGCAGTGAAGGAGAGTTTCCCAGCGAAGCAGAAGTCTATCGCGATGCTCAAGTGGCTTGGCAATATTTAGTCCACGAACGAGGGATTGAACCAGGGAACCTTTTTCTTTATGGTCACTCTTTAGGCGGGGCAATTGCGATTGATTTAGCAGTTCGGAAACCGCAAAGTGCCGGGGTTATCGTCGAAAATACTTTTACTTCTATGCAGGACATGGTGGACTATTTAGGCGGCATTTATCGCCTCTTTCCAACTGTATTTATCTTGCACCAACGTTTTGATTCAGTAAGTAAACTGAGGCTATTGCAAGTTCCCTTACTTCTTATTCACGGCAGTCAAGACATCACCGTGCCTGCTTTGATGAGTCAGCGATTGTATGAGGCAGCACAGGTTCCCAAAAAACTCCTTTTGATTCCCGATGCAACTCACAATAATGTCGGGGTAGTGGGGGAAGCGCAGTATTTACTGGCGGTTGAAGAGTTTACCCGTTCGGTACGAATTAATCAACGCCAATTAGCGCAGTGGAGATAATGGTAAGGTGGGCATTGCCCACCTTACCTTAAGTTATTTACTGAGTCGGTTTGGCTAAATCTCCTACTTTAAATTGAGAACCCGACACAATTCTTCCCACACTCGATTGAGCATCCACTTCAACCAGTTCGACTAAACCAATGGGTTGCGTAATTTGGCGGATGACTTTGCCAGTCGCAGGGTCTTTAATCGCTTGGGCAATTCGTTCGATAGAAACCCGCATCCCCGGACGATAACCGTCGGTTGTTCCTTTGTTGAGAACAACTTGATTGCCTAAAACGGCAGCAACTAGGGCGTTAACGTTAGGTAAGGCTTTGGGAAGGGCAGCAATTTTAGCAGAATCGGCATTTAATGAGCGCAACACTTCATCAATCGCTTTTTCGGTCGCCATTGTTAACAATCTTCCCTCATTAGAAGTCGAAGACCCACCGCCAAGTCCCAAAACACTCACGCTGCTATCTGACTGACTGGCGTTGCCATTGCCTTCAGCGACTGAGATAATTTCGGCAGTGGTAGTATTCACCATGCGGACGTTTAATTTAACATAAGCATCCGTATCTTCGGTAGAAGCGCCAATACCGAAAAAGAGTCCGCCGCCAGAACGTCTTTCCTGAAGGTCGAATTGAGTAATAGAACCCAGAATAATCGCATCTACGCCTAAAATTTTGCCAATTTGCGCTGCCGTTGTAGCATCAATGCGTCCTGATGCTCCTAAATTTTGCTCTTGAAGGATAGCATCAATGCGGCTGCGTTCGATGACGGAATAGCTACCACTTTGCACCAATTTGTTGACTAGAATATCGCTAACGCCTCTCGAACCCCCTGTAAAATAAGACAACCAGCGAGGGTCACTGACGCTGCTATAATCAAAGTCTAATACGGCAATACGGGGTTTTGCAGTGGTTTGAGCGAGGAGATAAGAGGAAGATTGGGAAAGATGAAGGGGAGGAAGGTTGGGGGAAGCTTGCGCGGTAGCGGCAAAAGCGAGATTGAGAAGTAAAGCAGAAGTCAAAAAGGGTAAAGAAGATGGAAAGCTTTTCATTCTAGTTAAATCAGTCTGTAAGCTTAGGTTTGTAAAATGATGGTTTGAAAGAATCACTCTTTGTCTACACTAGCATTTCTCGTTATTCCGTAAATTACCGAAATGGGCAATTTAATGTAACTTTATATCCCGATAAGTCATAGGAGAGTAAATAATATGGTACAAGCAAAATTGTTTCAATGGGTAGAATTAAAATAAAATGCCCCTAATAGTGCTGTAAAAAAAAGGCGATCGCGGTGTTATCTTAGCGCGTTTAATAAAAGGATAACTAAACTAGCGGTTACATTCTCATTTATGTAAGATATACTAAGACAATTTAAGTGGTTAAAGCTATGTTACTTAATGAAAGTAGTCTGAGTAATCAAGAAAATACCAGTCAGTTAAAGTCATTTTCGATTTATGGCTTGTTTGGCTACAAAAATATAACGATTCCTTTTGCTAAACAGACTATCATTTTAATTGCTGAGAATGGTGCAGGAAAAACAACTATTTTAAATGCTCTTTATTATACATTGTCTAAGCAATTTGAAAAACTAAAGCAAATAGATTATCAATCAATAAAAATTAAGTGTTTATCTGGAGAAATAATTAATATACCGAATATAAATTTATTGGAAATTAAAAACGAAAAAATTGTTAAGCAAAAACAATTACAAGAAATAAAAATAGAAATAGCCAAAAGAAGACTAGCACGAGGGTCAGTGCTAGTTGAATATCGTAAAATACTAGATAAAATTCAAAATAGTATTCAAAACATTTCTCAAATTGAAAATGAAATAAGTAAAAATATTGAGCAATTTATTAGACATCCTATTTTATATTATCCCACTTATAGACGAATAGAAGAAGACTTAAAAAGCTTAGGTTATGAAGATCTTAATTTAGAAGGCAGTGATACAAAACTTATTCAATTTGGAATGGAAGACGTTACCAGAAATTTTGAGCGAATTAAAACTCAAATTAAAGATTCTGCTTTTGAATCCTTTTCTAAAGTTACGGGAGAAATGCTGACTCAATTTATTGAAGGAATTGATATTACACAGGAAATGAAAGCAAGTATCCAACCAGAAATTTTAAATATTATTTTGAGTCGTGTAGGAGAGAAAAATATATCAAAAACTGAACAAGAAAAAATTAAAGCATTAGTTCAGTCAGGAGAAATTAATCAAAACGCAAAGTACAATGATCTTGTTTATTTTTTATCAAAACTAATCAATTTGTATAAACAACAACAAAAATTTGATGAAGCTATTAAAAAATTTAGGGAGGTATGTAATAAATATCTCGAAAACAAGAAAATTATTTATGAAGATGCAACTGCTGAAATATATATCCAGCAAACAAGAAATGATGAACCTATTGAACTTAGTAAATTATCCTCTGGTGAAAAGCAAATTATATCTTTGTTTTCTAGAGTTTATTTAGAATCTTCTAATGATTTTATACTTATATTTGATGAACCTGAATTATCGCTTTCTGTTGAATGGCAAAGGATGCTATTGCCTGATATTCTCAAATCAGGTAAATGCAAGCTGCTTATTGCAGCAACTCACTCACCCTTTATTTTCGATAATGAACTTGATGCTAATGCTTACGATTTAGATGATTTTATGAGTGAGGGATAAATGTCAGTTTTAGTAGATTCATTAAGACAAGATAGAACCAAAGCTTCAGCAATATTCATGCAATTTACACGAATTTACAAGAAAGATAACCTAGCTATGTTTTGCTTTTTTGAAGGAGAAGATAGCAAGTATTATGGCATTAGAATTAGAAATATTGCTAGACCTCCTAAACAACCTTATTATTTTAACTGCGATGGCAAAAGTGGAGTATTAGGTGTTTATCGAATTCTGTCTAATCGCAAGCGATACGAGAAAGCCAAAGCAGCTTATTTTATTGATAGAGACTTTGATAAATCTATATACAATAGGTTAAACTTCCAATCATCAAAACCTATTTATGAAACTCCTTGTTATTCCATTGAAAATTTTTATACTTCAGTTAGTTGTGTCTCAGAAATACTTAGAAGTGAATTTAATCTGAATGAAACTAATGAAGAAGAAATTTTTATAAAATGTATCAATCTCTATCAAAAACTTCAAACAGAGTTGCACGCGCAAGTCGGATTGCTAAACGCTTATATTGCCTGTTTAAAAGAAAAGCAAGTTAAACTCAATTTAAACAATTATAATATTAGCGATTTTGTCAAAATCAATCTAGCAAAAATTACTTCTACCTATACACTAACAACTCTTAATAAAAAATTTTCTCATTCAATAACACTTTCTCAAGACGAACTCAATGCTCAATTATCTTTATTACAATCTCTAGAATGTCAAAAAAGCTTTCGAGGAAAATTTGAGATAGATTTTTTATGTAAATTTCTTGAACAACTTAAAGAAAAAGCTAATATTGGAGATAAACGTTATTTTAGTAAAAAATATAAAGTAACTTTTAACTTCAGTCGCAAAACTATTATCTCTGATTTATCTCAATATGCTGACACACCAGATTGCTTGATGCACTATTTGGAATCTTTTCGAGATTCAGTGAGTTAATAGAGATTAACATTAAGAATCTTCAATCAACTCTACTCCGTAAAACTCCTCATCTAATATCTGTTCAACCGAAAACAGACAAGTTTCTGGATACTCATTTTCGTTAGGAATACGAACACCAAAAGATGCTAATTTACCCTCCTTAAGAGCAATTTTTCGCGCATCGGGATAAGCTTCCTGTATTGCTGTTTCTAGATAAGATTTAAGAGAAGGCGTATCCTTTAGATTTTTGAAAACTCGTTGGCGATGCTCAATAATAGAACGATACCAGCTATCTTTCATGGTTTCTGGTGCATCATATTGAACAGATAACTTAAGCAAATGAGCTAGCAGAATCATTAAATTACTTTCTAATGCTCTCTTTTCTAACTTTCCCAAATCTGCTAACTCCTCAAGCAAGTGTTCAATATCGAGAGATTCAAACTCATGATTCTGTAACTGTTGAATCGTGCGTTCTATCCATAATTGAAAATCTTTATCGTACAGAGAACTTTGCATATTTTTAACATCTCCCACACAAGGTTTATTAACTATAAAAATTCTCATCTAATATCTGTTCAACCGAAAAAGGACAAGTTTCTTGATACTCACTTTCGTCAGGAATACGAACGCCAAACTTAGCACGTTTACCTTCTTTAATTGCTAACTTTCGAGCATCAAGATAAGTTCCTTCAATTGCTTCTGAAAGATAGCTTTTAAGAGATGGTGTATTTTCTAAACTGTCAAAAACACGAACGCGATGTTCGTCAATTGAAGTATACCAACTTTGTTTCATGGTTTCTGGTGCATCATGTTGAACTTTGAGTTTGAGTAAATGAGCTAACAAGATTTTTAGATTGCTTTTGAGAGCATTGCTTTCCGACTTCCCCAAATCTGCTAACTCCTCAATTAAGTTTTTAATATCGAGGGATTCAAATTCATGATTCTGTAATTGTTGAATCGTGCATTTTATCCATAATTGAAAATCTTTATCGTACAGAGAATTTTGCATATTTTTAACATCTCCTACACAAGTCTTATTAACTATAAAAATCTTCATTCAATATCTGTTTAACCGAAATTCGTAAAGGGATTTTGTCATAGACTAAAGCATCTCCTGTGAAAAAATCTGACTTCTTATCCATTCCCGAAATAGACGAATAAGTGCTCCAGTCATCTAAAAAAAATAATTCAGACTTTACGATTAATTATAATATTAACGATATACTAGCAAATTGCAGCGATCGCTCATCTATAACCAAATCATGCTACCGATTCGAGAATGCGTCCGTCAAACCCCTGCCTACGTCCCCGGAGAACAACCCCAAACCACTGATTACATCAAACTCAACACCAACGAAAATCCCTACCCCCCACCGCCAGAAATCTTTGACGGATTGCCACAAGCGTTATCTCAAATTAGATTGTACCCCGATCCCGTCTCTAATCAACTGCGGAAGGCGGCGGCAAATGTATTTGCTGTCTCTCATGAAAACATTCTTGCCGGGAACGGTTCAGACGATATTCTTAATATTGCGTTGCGAACGTTTGTTAATCCTGGAGAAACAGTTGCTTTTTTAGACTTAACTTATTCTCTCTACGAAACAATTGCTAGCGTTCACGGTGCTTCTATTGTTAAAATACCAACAAACGCAGAATTTGAACTCAATGGCCCTATTATTTGTCCTGAAGCAAAATTAATTTTTCTTGCTTCACCTAACCCGCCTAAAGGAACGCACCTCAATCGAGATTTTCTAGCAGAAACCTGTGCTAAAACATCAGGAATTGTTTTAATTGATGAAGCGTATGCAGACTTTTCTGATGTAAATCACTTGAATTTTTTAGATAAATATGATAACGTTATTATTTCCCGAACTATGTCCAAAAGTTATAGTTTAGCTGGAATGCGTCTAGGATTTGGTATTGCTTCAATTGCGATTATTCAAGAGATGGATAAAGTCCGAGATTCTTATAATTTAGACCGCTTAGCACAATTTTTAGGAACGGCTGCTTTTGAGTCTTATGCTTATTTTCAAACCATTTGGCAAAAAGTTCGACAAACTCGCAATCGCTTAATCAATTCTCTACGCGAATTAGACTTTGTGGTGTTTGACTCTGAAGCGAATTTTGTTCTAACTTCGCCTCAATGGATTGCCGCATCCGAACTTTATGCACAATTAAAAGAACGCAAGGTATTAGTCAGGTATTTTAAGCATTCTCGCATCACCAATTTCGTGCGAATTTCCATCGGAACTGACCCAGAAATTGATAAATTGCTAGAAGCAATAACAACCATTAAAACTCTCTAGGGATACAACAGCTTAGTTCAGAGAGTGTTAGGGGTCGAACTGGGAATCGCTTCTCAATCCTCCCATTCAAAACCGTGCTTGCCACTTTCATGGCACACGGCTACTCCTGGCTTTTCGATACTCTATTTTCACCTTGTAAACCACAGTAAAGAGGCATTATGTCAACAATCTGTATTAGCCATTAAAGGTTACTTATTTCTCTAATAAGACTCAGGGCTGTATAAATATAAAAAGAAATTTTCTACTGCTTGCATTTGCCGCAGAATTGCTGCTTGGATATTGACATACTTCTCAGTAAGATGGAAACAGACAAAGCAACTTGCAGATACCCCCATGAATTCAACGACTAGCTTGCTCACTCGCATTACCCAAACCCCTGGTCAGTGTGAAGGAATTGACAGAAACTCATAAAGCGACGCTGAAAGCGTTAGAAGTTAACAGTCATTCTTCATTTCATTTAGATTCATTCTATAACAACTCATCGACTGACACGCTAAATCCTAAGAGTACAGATTGCGTATTTGCTACCTCGCCCAGTGTCAGAATTAAATGTTTTTCTTGCGTTAAAATAATCAGCCACAAACTTTCAGGAAAAACTAGCCAAACTTCTTGGCAACCTGATTCTAAATATTCTTTTGCTTTAAGGAATAATTCTTCACCACTATCGTCGGGAGAGGCTATTTCGGCAATTAAGGGAAAACTTTGCGGTAATGTTCTAACATTAGCATACTGAGCGAATAATTCTGGCGTTAAATAAGCAACATCAGGACGACGGATTTGTTTTTGTGTGCGACAGGCTGCTTCTGTGTAAACTTCACCACCTTGTCCGCTTGAGAGAAGATGATTTCTCCAGTAAAAACTGAGTTTCGATTGAGTTTGAGCGTGTCTTAAAGTCATACCATTTTTTTCGACGAAATTTCCTTCTATCCATTCCATTCGTTCGGGAGGTTCGTCAATGAGATAGTTGAGAGAAATTGATTGAGAAGTTTCGACATTATGAGGTAAAACTTGATCGCCTGTAGCTGTCATCATTTTCTCCTTGGCTTTACGTTTATGTAAGCAATAGGCTAGGCAGTCAAACGCTTGCGAAGTTCAGGGAACTGTTTTAACGTAATAGCAATATAGCGATAAAAGGTTTTGCACAAAGCTGATGGAGTAAAGGCTATATTACCCATTGAGCAGCGCTTCTACAAACTCATAACTGGAAAAAGGACGCAAATCTTCAATTCCCTCACCCGCACCGACAAATCGGATAGGCAAATTAAACTGTTGGACGACAGCTAGCGCGACTCCCCCTTTTGCCGTTCCGTCCAATTTCGTCAGTACCACACCACTCAATTTCGCCACTTGTGAGAAAACTTCGGCTTGACGGAGTCCGTTTTGTCCGAGGGTGGCATCTAAGACTAAAAGAGATTCAACATGGGCGTTTGGGGCTTTTTTGTCAATAATTCGACGAATTTTTGCCAATTCATCCATTAAATTCTTCTTGTTTTGCAAGCGTCCTGCTGTATCTACTAACAAGATTTCGGTATTGCGGGCGATCGCGGCGACAATACCATCATAAACCACCGCAGCCGGATCAGTATTCTGTCCAGGGTTGGCGATGACGGGAGTATTGCTGCGTTCTCCCCAGACTTTCACCTGCTCAACCGCCGCCGCCCGAAAGGTATCAGCAGCAGCAATCAAGCAACGATAGCCCGATTTTTGCGTCATGTGCGCTAATTTACCAATAGTAGTTGTTTTTCCCACCCCGTTTACCCCAGTCAGCAACCAAATGTTCAGAGTGTCTTTTTCGGGCACAAAATCCGAATTTTCGACTTGTGCTAGCGGTCGGTCAAGAATTTCTCGCAAGATACTTTTAAGATAATCAATGGCTTGTTCTGAAGGCAGTGCTTCGGAGCGGATTTTCGTTTGCAGCATTGAGATAATGTAATCAGTAGCTTCAATCCCCACATCAGCTTGCAGCAGCAACGCTTCAATTTCCGTGATGGCGGCTTGATTGAGGGGGCCTTGTCCGACAATGGCTTTGAGTTGATTGACCAAATTGCGGCGGGTTTTGCCTAACCCTTGGCGCAGGCGCTTGAGCCAATTAAATTCTTCTTGTGAGACATCTTCAGGCGTGCGTCCTTGGGAGGCGAGAACTTGTGCTGACCAGACAAAATCCTCATCGAGGGTTAAATCATCGGGTTCAGATGCAGGCGTTAGGGTTTGGGGGTCGGTTTCTAGCGCCGTTTCTTGCAGCGTTTCGAGGCGGTCAGATTTTTGCAGCCAAGCGGGAGTTGAGGGAGAGTCGGAGACGACAGACTCAACGGTTTCATCGGTGGTAACGGCTTCCTCAATGAGGTTTTCTGCCGAGGGAGGTTCGGAAACGACAGGCTCAACGGTTTCCTCAATGAGGTTTTCTGCGGTTTCTACGGGTTCTTTACGTTGCTGAAGGTTTTTATAGGCAGCTTTCGCCCATTTAAGATAATCTTGCTGGGGAGGTTGCGCTTGGGAGACGGACTCGCTAGCAGTCGGTGGGACTTCCGTTTGGGGAGATTCTTCTAGCGCAGGCGTTTCGGGGGTGGGGTCTGATTTATTTGTCTGACGGCGAAACCAATTAAACATAAAGCTTAAGATTTAAAGGTATTTAATAATCCGTCATTTATTTTAACGGATATAAATAGACGAGTTCCTTGCTGTATCATGCCGCGATCGCGTATTAAATCCGATTTTCCTTGCAAAATCTGTCCGGTTTGTGGATTCTCCTTTACTTGGCGCAAAAAATGGGCTAACTGTTGGGATGAGGTAAAATACTGCTCTGAGCGCTGTCGCCGACACCGTTCCCCAGCCCAAACTCACTCAAACCCCGAAGACGCGCTTTCATGACAACCGTACAACCTAAACTGATTATTCACGGTGGGGCCAGTTCCCTAGATGGCAAAGGCGGATTGCTAGGTGTCCGCCAATCTCTCCACAACATCGTTCAAGAAGTCTATGAACAACTCTCTCAAGGCACTAGCGCCGTTGATGCCGTTGTTAGGGGGTGCAAACTCCTCGAAGACGACCCCCGCTTCAATGCAGGAACGGGGTCAGTTTTGCAATCAGACGGGCAAATTCGCATGAGTGCTTCTTTAATGGATGGCGTGACGCAAATCTTTAGTGGCGCTATCAACATCTCTCGCGTCAAAAATCCGATAGAACTCGCCCAATTCCTACAAAATGAAGACGATCGCATTCTTTCTGACTTCGGCGCGGCAGAATTAGCCAGAGAGTTACAAATCCCTGTCTACGACCCCTTGATTGAATTTCGCGCTCAAGAATGGATGGAAGAATGGAAAACGAACTTTCAAAGCAAAATGGCGCGATTGTTTGCCCCCAAAGAACCCTCTACCGAAGCGCGTCGTGGCACAATTGGGGTGATTGCCCTCGATCAACAAGGACGCATCGCTGCTGGAACTTCAACGGGGGGCAAAGGGTTAGAACGCATTGGCCGGGTGAGTGATTCTGCTATGCCTGCTGGCAACTATGCTAACCCGCACTCAGGGGTTAGTTGTACGGGCGTGGGAGAAGATATTATCAGTGAGTGTTTTGCTGTCCGCGTTGTCTTGCGCGTGACCGACGGCATGACTCTCCCAAACGCCATGCAAAAGTCGATTGAGGAGTCTAACAACAATCAACGAGATTTAGCGGCAATTGCGCTTGATGCGACAGGAACTATCGTTTGGGGCAAAACTTGTGAAATTCTGCTAGCAGCCTATCACAATGGTTCGGCGATTCAAGACACCCTCGAATGGCAGAGCGAGGAATTAATGGGATTCTGTCGGTAATGGATAATTGTAAATCCATTATTGATGTTTATTACGCTCTTTCGACAATAAAGGGCATGGCCAAGCGGTAGAAAAACCAGCCAATCAAAAGACCAATTAAAGCTATAGCACTGGCAATCCAAAATCCAAGCGGTTGTGTAACAATGCCAGTGGTTGCCAATTCCCTCGTCGTCACCAACAATGGTGTTACAGGATTGAGTTTGATGAAGAGCGCTAAAAGCGGTTTCTTGGGGATGGGAAAGATAACAGGAGTGACAAACAGCCACACCCGCGTGACAAACGTCATTATCTTACCCACGTCAACGTAGAGAGTTGCCAGCGGCCCCACCAACAGACCAACCGCAGCCGCAAAAGCCATCAAGTGAATAAACGCGACAGGAGCGAGCAAAATACTCCAAGTCACTTTAACCTTAAACCAAATGAGGAAGAAGGTAACGGGAATTAATTGAATGAGGAAATTAAATAACGTTTTGCCAACGCTAGAGAGAATAAACGCTTCCGGCGGTACTTTTAGCTTCATCAACATAGTTTTGGCCGTTCTCGCCGACCCCATAACCCCTGTTAGCACTTGAACAAAGGTTTGCCAGAGCGTCATGCTAATCATGACAAAAGCAGGATAGGGGATGTCAGTTTGACCGAAATTGATAATGTTATTATTTTTGAGAAAAGTTAGTCCAATCGCCGTGACCAAAGGCGGAATGAATAACCACAAGGCCCCTAAATACGACTGACGGTACTGGGACTGAATATCCCGCTTGAACAGTTGCCAGGATAATTCCCGCGATGCCAACAAGTCTTGCCACATTTCTTGGAGAAGTTGAATCGGATGGCGAACTCGACTATCAGGTTCATAAACAAGAACAGGCAGCGGCTGCTCAGAATCAATGGGGGTAGGTGAATGATTCAAGTTGGATTCTCCTGGAAGATGATGGCCTTGGTTCATAAAGTGACCTTAACAGACGATTTTGGTTTTTTTAGCTTTTATTGTAACTAATTTATTAAATAATATCAAAATATTCCCATATTTCAAACTTAGCGTCAGAAGACAATCTTGTTTTCAGTGAACCATAATGTTTAAGGCAAAACGCCTCAAACTCATTCATCGCCTGGCGAAAAACCTCATCTGTTACTCGCCAACATAGTCCGTATGCGCGTAATTTGAAGAAACTTAGCAGTTCCTCAACAGTGTTACTGACTGTCCACACCTTGACAATATGATAATTTGACTTATAATTTTTTCGGCGAAAATATTCCTCTACATTAATTTCAATTTCCTGGGTTGCAACGTCTACCCAGTTTGATGCTTGTCGCTTTTCGTGTTTGGAGAGAATAGCTCGGAAATAATTCTCAAATTCTCTGCGAGCGGGTGGAGTAATCCATTGAGCATTGAGATAAAACCCTTTTGGTTTCAGCACGCGAGCAACTTCATCTAAAAACACTCTTCCGTTCAAGACAGTGTGAACCATATGAACGGTTAACACAACGTCAAAACTACGATCCGGCACGGGTAATTGCGAGGCATCTGCGTGAATTAATCGCAAATTATCAGGAGTTTCAGGGAATTTTTGGCGAAACTGATTAAGCATTTCCTGAGAAATATCAATTCCTGTTACAGAATAACCACGCTTAACCAAAGGAAGAATATTTAATCCTGTGCCAACACCGGGTTCTAAAAAAGATGTTTCAGGTGTTGCATTAATAAGTTTAAGAATAAAATCTACGACTTCTTCGGCTATTGATTCTGTCATCCAGCGTGTTTGATCATAGATTTGTGCGATGCTGTCGTAATAGTTGAGCTTACTCATTTTAATCGAGCGTTACACCTTCTAATTCTTCTTCCGCTAACTCATATAAGTTGCGTAACTTATCGAGAAGTTCTTCATCGGCATTCCAAAAACCACGTCCGTGAGCTTCTAACATTCGTCCGATGATATTGCGAAAAGCTTCGGGATTGGCTTTCCTTAATTTCTCAGCCATCTTAGCATCAAGAGCATAAGTTTGAGCCGCTTGGTCATACACCCAAGCCTCTTTAAAATTAGCGGTTCCTCCCCAACCAATTAACGCCGTCATTCGCTGGGAAATTTCATAAGCACCTCCCGAACCTTGATTAGCCATTGCATCGGCCCATTTAGGATTTAATAACTTAGTGCGATATTCTAAGCGCAATAAATCTTCTAATTTTCGAGGCGTTGTATCTTGAGAAAAGCTTTCGACAAAGCTAGTTGTTACTTTTTTCCCACTTTGTTTTTCCGCCGCTAATTTGAGACCTCCTGTATTGCCATAATATTCTTGAATATCGGTCAATCCATATTCGACGGAATCAATTTCTTGAACAATTCTTTCACTGGTTTTGAGTAATTGATTTAGCACTTCTGGTCTAGCTTTTCCTCTGTCTTGCCGTCCATAGCTAAAATTGTTGCGTTTTTCCCAAGTTGTTGCTAATTCCTCCTCAGTTTCCCAGTTACCATCGACGACTTGATCGTTAACTAAGGAGCCAAAATCACCCGCCGGATTAGAAAATAATCGAGCCGAAGCATTATCAATTCCCTGTTGGTGTAAGGCTAAATAGTGTTTGCGGATAAAGTTTTCGCTTTCGGGTTCATCTGCTCGTGCAGCGCGTTGAAAAAGATCGTCTAACAATTCAATTAAATTAGAAAATGTATCTCGAAAGATTCCTGACAGATTAGCCAGAACATCAATCCGAGGATGTCCAACTTGTTGTAGCGGCTTTAAGTCATAACGAACGATACGTCCTGTTCCTTCTTTTAAGGGTTCTGCACCAACTAATTCTAATAAAATTCCTAACGATTCTCCTTTGGTTTTGATAGCATCCAATCCCCAAAGCATCACGGCAATTGTTTCAGGATATTGTTGATGTTCTTCTAAATGTTGAGCGAGGGTTTTCTTAGCAATTTCTCGTCCTCTTTCATAAGCAGCAGGAGACGGCATTCGGTAAGGATCTAACGCATGAATATTGCGACCTGTTGGTAAAACACCAGTTCCATCTCTGAGGAGATCGCCACCTGGCGCAGGAGGAATATATTCGCCATTTAATCCACGCAATAAATTCGTTATTTCATCAGGTGTTTGCTTGAGTAATTCTCGAATAGAAATGGCTTCTTGGATAGCTTCTAAATGTCCATTAGCTGACGCTAAAACGTACTGTAACTCTGGTGCTTCAGAGGCGATCGCTCTTTGTTCTTTCGCCGTCAATCTATCTCCAAAGTAGGCTTCTAAGTAAGACTCAATTATTTCCGCACTGGGAATTTCACCTAACGTATGTAATCCAGAAGAAAATAAACGTTGCTCGACAATTTGTAAGTATTCGTAAACTTTGGAAAAATAATGTTTCAAAGCATTTTTGCTGTACAAAAGTGCGTTCTCGACTGTAAAATCAATGCCTAGTTTTTGTCCTTCCTCAAACTTGCAATCGGTTGCCAGTCCAGTATCAACAATTTTTTGACAGATAGCTACTCTAAGAACATCATTTTTCTCAGGATCTTCGCGATATTCAGCAATCAAATCTCGCAATATCATTAATTCTTTATACAATCCTGCTCGTCCATAAGGAGGAACGTTATGAGAGATGAGAACGCCATAACCTCGACGTTTTGCTAGAATAGATTCACTCGGATTATTGGCTGCATAAATATAGAGATTCGGCAGATTACCTAAGAGAATATCTGGCCAAGAGTATCCCGTATTGCCTAAAGGGGAACCCGGCAACCATTCAACTGTTCCATGCATACCGAAATGAACCACTGCATCTGCTTGAAATTCATTTTGTAACCATTGATAAAATGCTGCATATTGAGGATGAGGGGTTAGATCTTTTTCAAACATCAAGCGCATAGGATCGCCAGCAACCCCTAGAGGAGGCTGAACGCCAATCCAGATATTTCCTAACTGAATGCCTCCTATCTGAAAGTCATCGCCGCTAGTTTTAATTCCGGTTTCAGTCAATGATTTCCACTGCTTTTCAATGCGGGTTGTTAAAAGATAACCTAACCATTTTTCTAGGGTTTTAACATTAACTGTTCCTTCTAAACTCTCATCTGCTGCTTTAACTTGTGCAATTAATTCCTCGCCGTCTTTAGGTAAACTATCAACGGTATAGCCTGCTTTTTGCAGCGCATTTAAAAAGTTGATTAAGCTGCGAGGTACGTTTAATAATGCAGCAGTCCCTGTTGCACCATATCCAGGCGGAAATCCATATAATACAATCGCAATTTTACGTTCTTCGGTTTGTTTTTGACGTAATTCAATCCAATTTTTAACCCTTCCTAACAATCGTTTAACTCGTTCGGGAATGAGATAAATATTATTTCCTACTAACCCCCCTAACGCAATGGTATCAATCGCGCCATCCAATTCAGGTAAAGCATATAAAACAACGCCCTGTAAACCGCCAATTCCCTGCCGTGTCCAAGAATGAATATCTTGAATTAATAACGGAGCCGCAATAATATAAGGAATATTTTTTGCGGTTAAAATGCGTTTAGCAACTTCAACCTGCCTGCCAGCTTCCATCGATCCGGCTGGCCCGCCAACTAGTGGAAAGCCAATCGTAGACACGATCGCATCGACTTCTACCGCGTCTTTAGAGAGCGATCGCATTTCGATATTTCCGGCATATCGCTGTTGCGTTTCGTAAGCAGTAGTCAGCCAATCTCTGACAACAACGTGTCCTTCAACGCCGTTAATAAAAATCGGTAAAGGTATCAATCCCTCTGCTTCAAAATAGCGGATAAGTTGATGAATGTAAGCTTGCTTAGTAATAACGTGCTTTCGATATAACAGTATCGCAACAACTTTTGCCTCCCCCTTTTTTAAGGGGGGTAGGGGGGATTGTCTTTTACCTCCCCCCTTTTTAAGGGAGGTAGGGGGGATCGCCTTTTCTTGATACCAATCTAAATACTCGCGAGGCGAAGTAAAATAACCCTCATAATCCGGGTGAAGCAATCCCATATTAGGGATTTCAATCGGCGGCGGAATTTCCCCTATTTTTAATCCTAAATATTTATCTGCTATCGTCCAACACATCGCAGCGAAATTTTCAGTTCCGCCTGCATTCCAGTAACCGTAAATAATCAACCAGTTGCGTAAATCTTGAACTTTTTGAGCGGGAATAAATTTTAGTAATTTTGGCCCTGTTTTTAAAAAGCTGAGATAGCCTGCTAATTTATCTTCTTCTTTACCACTTGAAAATTTACTGAGGATAAATTGAATCGGTTTAGGCATTCCTTTCGGTTTGTCACCGATCACAAATTTTCCTAACTGTGTCAGACTCATTAATTCTAAGGCAGACTCGAAAACAAGGCGAATCGGAATTGATTGCACTCTAGAGCGCAACCACATCACCTGTTCGTAATCGAAAATGAGACTAGCAAAGAAAACATCGGCATTTTTGAGAGCCGTTTCAATCGCCTCTGGTTCGCTAGACAAAGCGCGATCACTAAATACCTCGACAGCTAATTCTTGGCATCTAGAAGTGGCTAACTGTGCAGCTTGGCGATACAAATCAGCATTAAAAGATTCAAACCCTGTGATAACGACAATGCGTTTCATAGCCTCGCCCTGTAAATTTTCGTTACATTTTCATTATAGAAACATGAAATATAAAAATAGGCTGCTGGCAGAGCTAGTATATACTATGTTTATACAATAGTTCAGCCGAGGTAAAGTGATCGCTATGTCTACAACCATTAGAAAATGGGGAAACAGTTTAGGGTTACGTATACCTGCCTCGATTGCCGAACAAATCCTGCTGACTGAAGGCGATGAAGTGAGCTTTTCCGTTGAAGGAAATCAGTTGATTGTGACACCTGTTCGCCCCAAAAAATACACCCTTAGTGAACTCCTCGAAGGCATGAGTGAAGAAAATTTACACTCAGAAATTGACTGGGGAGCAGATCAAGGTCAGGAAATATGGTAGAAGGAGCAACTTACATTCCTAGTCGAGGAGATATTATTTGGCTTTCTTTCAATCCACAACAAGGTCGAGAACAAGCAGGAATTCGGCCAGCACTGGTTATTTCTCCCCAAGCTTACAATCGCCTATCTCACTTAGTTTTGGCTTGTCCGATTACCAGTCGCAGCAAAGGGTGGCGATTTGAA
This sequence comes from Microcystaceae cyanobacterium, assembly GCA_041743025.1. Lineage (GTDB taxonomy): Bacteria > Cyanobacteriota > Cyanobacteriia > Cyanobacteriales > Microcystaceae > JBGTNM01. The sequence goes on along the minus strand of JBGTNM010000393.1, from coordinate 4,009 downwards.
GTGCCTCTGCCGCCAGGGTTGGTAACTTATGGTGTTGTTTTATCCGACCAAATTCGAGTGCTTGATTGGCAAACCAGAAAGGCTCAATTTGTTGAAAATATTTCTCAGGAGTTGGTTAATGAGGTCTTAGCTCGATTAGCTCCTTTAGTAACTTAATCTCATTTAATCTGGCACATTTTTAACACGTTTTACGTTTTACTGAGAGAGAAGTTACATCAATGATGACATTGACTGGCAAATGGGTTAAGCTTTGCACTTTTTGAACCGAAGCGCGATCAAGTAGGATTTTGACTTCTACGACTCTCGGATTGACCTTAGCGGCGGAATTGGGGGTTAATGCCTCTTTTGTACTGGTTTGCCAGCTAATTGCGCTAACTGTGCCTTGTAAAGCGTCACGCAAACTGGGAGTTTCAAGCTTGGCGGGTTGTCCGATTTGCACCTTCGTGATGTCCATTGCAGAGACTTCGGCGATCGCAACCCTTGGCTCAGGTTGTCCTATTTCAACAATACCCTGATCGCTGATAATTTCGCCAGGATAAGCGTGAATTTTGAGAATTTGACCGTTTTGCAGGGCACGCACGTAAGCCAAAGCGAGTTCAGCTTGAGATTGTCGGACGTTAGCTTGAGCTTGAGCGAGTTCAGCTTCGGCTAAGGCGATATCAACCGGGCGAACGGCAGTCATTTGACTGAGGGTAGCTTGCTGTTCGGACAGGTGTTGGCGTAAGGTAGCGGCGCTGCGATCGCGGTTAGCTTGTTGCTGGGCTAGCTGTTCGCCGAAAGTGATAGCTTGGAGACAGATTTTATCGCGTTCGGCGGCAGAAATCGCTCCCGCTTGGTAGAGGGTTTGATAGCGGCTGCACTCGGTTTGAGCGTTATGGTGTTCAGCGCGGATGTGATCGATAGATGCTTCAGGTAGCGTCATTTGACCTTGCAGTTCGGCTTGCAAGCGAGCGATCGCAGCTTTGGAGGCGATTAGGGTTTCTGGGTTGACACCTGCTTCGAGGTGAGCGAGACGGGTTCTGGCAAGGTGAACTTGAGTTTTTGTTCGCTCAAGAACCGCTTGTAGGCGATCGCGGCTGTCGAGGATAGCAACGATTTGTCCTGCTTTAACGCTGTCTCCCACTTTAACCAACAGTTGCTCGACTCTAGCGGTCTGTGCCAACGTAGGTGCAGAGAGGTGAATCACTTTTGCTTGAGGTTCTATGTGTCCCAAAGCGGTAACGGATGTCTCGATTGTATCGGGAACAATCTTAATCGCCGTCGCTTCGGGCAATTGAGACGGTAGAAAATAGTAGACAAAAGCAGCCGCGATCGCTGACGAGGTGACAATGGTTAGCCCGAAGTAAGCTGCTAGTCCCGGTGGTTTTGCGGGAAAAAGCACTGTCTTTGTCATTAGAGGTTTTTGCATCGAAAATGTGGGACGTTAAAGCGATTGAGAGGGGGACAATAGCCAAATTGTCTCATGTCGCTCAAAACAAACTTTGCAGTTTTCGGTAATCATGTTGGCTGAAAACTGCAAAACTTTTTCATCTAAACAACTGTATAGCTATTATTAACGCTCTCTTAACCATCAATTTTGCTGATTTTTTCCGAAACCAAGCGGGTTCACGTTGAAGCTTTGGCTGTTCCTTTCAACAATGCCCTGACGCATTGAGTTAGATTATGGATAGTCTTGCCTTCTCTCTCAAGCAGTTACAAAGAGAACTGACGAAAATTCTGGGCGAACACCCCGATGAAGCAATTGTGACAGTCTTGCACGAAGAAATGATTCAGGATGAGAAGCTACTCAACTGGCAACCATCGGAGCTTATTGCCAGATACGAACAGATTTCCTACTATTTTTTCTAATATCAAAATCTACTGACCGTCACCAATTAAAATAAAAGGCGACCAAAAGAAAGGATGAAGATCAGGATCGTTGTCAATCTGTTTCAGTTTCGCTTGTCGCATGGCTTCACTTTTACTCATCCCTTGTTTGAGATTATTATAAAACTGCGTCATAATGGCGGCACTGATGTTGTCTTCTGCATTCCACAGACTAGCAATGACGCTTTTTGCGCCTGCTCGTTCAAACACATAAGCGAGTCCTGAAATTTCTTGTCCGTCGGCTTCTTTAGATTCTTTGGCGGTTTCGCAAGCGCTGAGGGTAATCAATTCTGTATTGGTCAGTCCTAAAAGGGCAGCATCGGCAATGTTATATTGTTGGTTATTGGCGAAAAGAATAGTATTCGCTTGCATACCATTTTTACAGCCATTAGGGTTGAAACAGCCGTGAGTTCCTAAGTGCAGGATAGGAAAGCGAGAAGCTTGAGTTTTGAAGGTGTAGAGAGTGGCTTTTTCGTGTGAATAGATGTCGCTTCCAGGGAAGGTTTTAACGAGGTGTTCTGCTTCCATTTCCGTACCTTTGAGATCGACTTCTTGGTTCTCAGAATCAAATAATAAAGGTTTCGGGTTAGCAAATGCCAAAACTGTTATTTTCCGAGAGGCAATGTTTTCTGATGATTGAGAACTAGAGGCTATAGTCGATCTAGAGCTAGAAATACGGGTTAAATAGTGGATGGGATATTTTTGCAGCAAATATTGACTTGTTTTTTCATCAAAAAGGGTTTCAAATGGAATATAACGGAGTTGTCCTGTAGCAATGATGGCGAGGTGTTTAGGAGAATTGGCTGCAATTTGTGCTTCGATAGGACGAATTAAAATCTCGTAGAGTTTACTACTGGTATTGAACACATCCGAGTTTTCATGGTCTGAAACTTGAGTACGATACTGGGTAACTAATTGATTTAATTCTTCGGAATCAATATCTTTTTGGATAACTTGGAGCCTTTCTTTAGTTAAAATGAAAATCGCAATAGTATTAGGAACATTAGTTATATTAGTCAGCAAAACAGGTTGAATCACGAGGGTATCTGGAGGAATTGTTTGTCTGAGTTGGGCAATATCGGTAGGTTTAGTTTCAAACAGTTCTGCAACTTCAGGAAAGCGTGTTCTAATATCTTCTGCTTTTTTAATAACTTCTGCCTCTTTCTCTCGTATCTGTCTTTCTAACTCAGTCGAGTATTCACCTTGTTGTTGATTATTATCCTGTTGATTACGCAAGGATTGTACTTGCTGATTTTGTTCGTTCCAGTCGTCAATGGCTTTTTGTGCTTCGGGGTTAGCAACTTTGGCATTAATAAGACGGGTATAATCAGCGAGATCGGCAGTTGTTGCTAAGTTAATCCATTCAAAAGCTTCCTCGTCTTTCTCTGGTTGGTTTTGTTTGAGGAGGAGATCGGTAAGAGCGATCGCACTTCCTCTTTCTGCTTGTAAAAACGCCTGTCGGTGTTCCCGCGATAAACTTCCACGCACTGTTAGGGTAATTTGAATTGCTTTTTTCAAATGCTCAATCGCTTCTGTGGGTTGATTCGTATCGCGGTAGACTAAACCAAGATTAGTGAGAGTAGTGGCTTCTACTGCACGATTCTCTACTTTTTGAAGAATGGGCAAAGCTTGATTGTAGTATTTTATGGCTTCTTGCGGTTGACTAATACTGCTATAAACTCCTCCAAGATTATTGAGAGTAGTGGCTTCAACAGAGCGATTTCCCACTTCCCGAAGAATGGGTAAAGCTTGCTGGTAGTATTTTAAGGCTTCTTGCGGTTGTCCGATGTGGTCGTAGACTGCACCAAGATTATTGAGAGTAGTGGCTTCAACAGAGCGATTTCCCACTTCTCGAAGAATGGGTAAAGCTTGCTGGTAGTATTTTAAGGCTTCTTGCGGTTGTCCGATGTGGTCGTAGACTAAACCAAGATTATTAAGAGTAGTGGCTTCACCTGAGCGATTTCCCACTTCCCGAACAATGGGCAGAGCTTGATTGTAGTATTTTAAGGCTTCTTGCGGTTGTCCGATGTTGTCGTAGACTAAACCAAGATTATTGAGAGTAGTGGCTTCAATAGAGCGATTTCCCACTTCTCGAAGAATGGGTAAAGCTTGCTGGTAGTATTTTAAGGCTTCTTGCGGTTGT